>JBKPSK010000073.1:0-17866 GCA_046734995.1 Pseudomonadota bacterium | reverse complement strand
GGCGTCGGGATTGCAGTCGGTTGCCGTCGGCAACCGCGCCGAGGCGACCAATGAGGACAGCGCCGCGTTCGGCGACAAGGCGCTTGCCACCGGCTTCCACTCGACCTCCATCGGCGGCGAATCCGTCGCGTCGGGCGCCGGCTCGCAGGCCTTTGGCTGGAGGGCGAATGCGACTGGCGCGCAGTCGGTCGCCGTCGGTAACCAGGCCCAGGCCACCGGCACCAATGCAACCGCGCTCGGCAACGGCGCCCAGGCAACGGGCAACAACAGTTCGGCGTTCGGCAACGGCTCGATCGCCAACGCAACGAACTCCACCGCGGTCGGCCAGAACGCTCATGCGACCTTTGCCGGCTCGACGGCCATTGGCGCCGGCGCGACTACGACCGCGGCCAACCAGGTGACCCTGGGCGGCGCGGGCACGTCAGTCCGCGTTGGCGACATCGGCGCCAGCACGGCGGCCCAGCAGGCGAACTCGGCCACGTTGGCGACCGTCGATGCCAATGGCGTCCTCGGCCGCAGCGCGCTCAGCATCGCCAGCATCCAGAGCTCGTTCGACTCGTTCCAGTCGCAGCTCGGCGCCTTGTTCGAACGCGACGACCGGCAGGACAAGAACATCGGCAAGGCGAACGAGGGCGTCGCTATGGCGCTGGCGCTTGACACGCCGAACGTGCCCGCGGGCGCGCATTTCGCTCTGTCTGGGGGCATTGGCGGCTACCAAGGCAAGCATAGCCTCGCCACGGCCATCTCAGCGGCGGTGGGCAGCATGACGACCCTGTCCGCTGGCGTCGGCTATGGCCTGAACAGCGGCGAGATCGGGTATCGCGCCGGCTTCCAGGTCGTGTTCTAGCCGGTCGTGGGCGGGCAGCGCCCCCTGCCCGCCCGCTTCTCCGGCCCGCTTTGACCGCTTCTCCTGATGCAAACTGTTTTAAAACAAGCAACTAGTCCTTGTTAGCTTCGTTGAGACTGAACCGAGGGCCAACGCCTTGAGCTGCCCTCAGCTGAGAGACTAATCGTGCTCCCGCTCGGAAGGGGTTGCGATGTTCGGCTCCAAGACCATCCTGATCGCTGACGGCAGCACCTATGCCGCCCTCGACTTGTCGGAAGCCGTTGAGGACAGCGAGGGCTGCGTGGCCGGCCCGGTGGACAGTTTGTCCGAAGCCCTCACCATCCTCGATTCCGTCAACATCGCCGGCGCCATCGTCGATTGCGAGATTCCGGACGCCTCGGCGCTGATCATGCGCCTGGCCGAAACCGGCGTGCCGCTCGTCGTCCAGACCAGCATCCCGCTGCCCGACTCGCTGGCGGTGTTCGACGACCGCCTGCCGGTGCTGATGCGACCGGTCGACGCCCGCACAGTGATCGATGCATTGGCCAATGAGATCGGCAAGGCCGAGTTGCGAGCCGACCATAGGTTAGAGGCCGTCCCTAACTAGGGTCAGGCGGAATAAGTTAGGTTTCACTCCTAAACAGGTTTAAGGAGAGAACATCACCAGCCCCTTATTGCGGTTGACTGGTGGCTGAGAGACATCGTCGTCGCGCTCCCCCGCCACTGGGAGTGCGTTCCAATGCCTCTGGATAGCAATCACGTGCTTGCACTTTTGGTGCGCAAGCTCGAACAGTGGCATTCCTTGAGCGACGAAGAGCGCGACGGCCTCATGACGCTGCCGCACATTGTGCGCGAGCTCAAGGCTCACCAATATATCGTCTGGGACGGCGACAGGCCGCAAAATGCCTGCCTGCTGCTGGGTGGCTTTGCCTATCGCCACAAGCTCGCCGGAACCGGCGGCCGCCAGATCCTGTCCATCCACATGAAGGGCGACCTGGTCGACCTGCAAAATAGCCTTCTCGGGATCGCCGACCATAATGTGCAGATGATGACCGACGGGTCGCTGGCGCTGATCCCCATCCAGGCGATCCTCGACCTTGCCTTCCGTTGTCCCGCCGTCGGCATGGCCATGTGGTACGAAACCCTGGTCGAAGGCTCGATCTTCCGGGAATGGATCCTGAACGTCGGGCGCCGCGACGCCTTTACCGCCATCGCCCATTTGCTGTGTGAATTCGCCCTGCGGGCGCAGATGGCGGAAATCGGCCAGACCACGAACTGCGAGCTTCCGTTTACGCAGGAGCAGCTGGCCGATGCCGTCGGACTGACTTCGGTCCACGTCAACCGCACCTTGATGCGGCTGGAGGAGGAAGGTCACATTCGCCGCAGCCGGCGAATGATCGAGATCGACGATTGGCAGAACCTTGCCAAGGTCGCGGACTTCGAGCCCCGCTATCTTCACATTCGCGATGGCGCCTTTCTGCCGGGGGCACCGGCACGAGTCGCGGAACGCCCGCCCCCCGCACTAGCCTCTAAGCCGACAGGGCCTGCACGGGATCCGTCAGTCTTGTGAGCAGCGCTGCATAGCGCTCCGCCATTTCGCGATGGGCTGCGGCCACCTGCGGACATGTGGCCTGGTCCGCGGCCGCGCGCTCCTGTGCTTCCCGCAGAATGAAATAGGACCGGTCGTCCTGACGCATCACATTCCCTCTGCCCAGGCAGGCAGATTTGCGGCGGGATCCACAACTGTCATTTAACTGGGTTAAAGGCGCAAGAAATCATGCCTCCGCGCCAACGGCTTAGCGCGCGCCCCAGCCGGTCAGCACGGTCTTGATCGTCCGGAACAGGATCAACAGGTCCAGCCAGGGTGAGAAATATTTGATGTAGAAGAAATCGTACTGCAGCTTCAGGTGGACCTCGTCGACCTGTGCGACATGGCCCTGATTGACCTGCGCCCAGCCCGAAATGCCCGGCCGCACCACGTGGCGATAGCGGTAGAAGGGGATTTCGCTGGTGTACCAGCTGGACAGGACATGGGCTTCGGGCCGCGGACCGATGAAGCTCATTTCGCCCTTCAGGATGTTCCACAGCTGCGGCAGCTCGTCGAGGCGGGCGCGGCGCAGGAAGCTTCCGAGCCGGGTGATGCGAACGTCCCCGTCGCCCGTCATCGCCGCCTCCCGGTCGTCGGGATCGAGATCCGTCATCGGCCGCATCGTCCGGAACTTGGTGACGACGATGTCGCGGCCGGCGCGGCCGACCCGCTTCTGGCGGAAGAGCACCGGCGCGCCGTCATGGACCCGGATGGCCAGCGCGCACGCGCCCATGATCGGCAGCGCGACGGGCAGCAGGGCGAGCGCCCACAGGAAATCGATAAGATGCTTGATCGCCATATAGGCGCGCACCGGCACCAGGCTGCCGAAGCTGTTTTCCGACAAATGCATGATCTCGACTCGGCCGGTCAGCGACTCATGCAATTGCTGCACCTGGTAGACGACTCGCCCGTCGAGCGCCGCATCGGCCAGGAAGGCTTCCCATTCGTCCGGCAAATCGGCGGAAAAGTCGGCCACCATTGCATTGCAGTCGGCGGCATCGGTCAGCTCGGGGCGGTGCAGCCGGTGCCATTCGACATTGGGGATTCGCGGCAGTTTCTCGACCGCGCCGAAGGGCACGATGGCGATCCGCGGCCGGACCCGCCGCTGGACGAAGAAATAAATGCAATAGGCCCAGACGAGATGGAGCGCGAAGCCCGCGGCCAGCGATGGCCGGTGATAGGGCAGCCGCGACAGCAGCAGCAGGGTAACCATCGTCGCATGGGCGGTCACGATTGCCGGCACGATCAGCTGGCCGGATCGGATGCCGGGATAGGTGCTGACCGAGATGCGGATCCACAAGGCCATGCAGATGGCCAGCGCGTTGGCGATCAGCGAATTATGATAGGCGGCCGCATCGAAGGTCGTGTCGACGATCAGCCACCTGAGGCCGGCCCAGGGCAGCAACGCGGCGAAGATCAGCGCGCCGAGAAACTCGAAGCGGCGGCGCAGCACGAAGGCCTGCCTGGTGCCGGGTTTGGGGGGAGCGACCTGCAGCACCGTCAGAGCGTCCAATAGTCTATGGACGAGGGCAAGGCCTGGCCGCGCCACATCGCCTTGATGTCCGCCAGCGTCCCGCCGGGAGCCACCAGCGCCGCCAGCCTTTCGCCCGGCAGGCTGCGATATTCGTCATGCTTCACGGCGCCGACGACCAGGTCGAAGCTGCGCCCGTCAATGGCTTCCGGATCGCGATCGAACTCGGCCCGGACCTGGCCGGGGTCGGCATGCGGATCGGCGACAGCGACGCGGTGGCCGAGCGCCTCGAGCCGCTCGATGAGGTCCGCGGAGCGGCTGTTGCGCAGGTCGGGGACATTCTCCTTGAATGTCAGGCCGAGCACGAGCGCCGTTCCCGGCTTGCCGCCGCGGTGCGCGTGCAGGCGGTCGGCAATCCAGCCGCCCATGCCGTCATTGGTGTCACGGCCCGCCAGGATGACCTGGGGATGGTGACCCTGCGCCTGGGCCAGATGGCTGAGGTAATAGGGATCGACGCCAATGCAGTGACCGCCGACCAGCCCCGGCTCGAAGCCGATGAAGTTCCATTTGGTCCGCGCCGCATCCAGCACGTCCCACATGCTGACCCCTATCCGTCCCAGGATCTGGGCGACCTCGTTCATGAAGGCGACGTTGATATCGCGTTGGGCGTTCTCGATGGCCTTGGCGGCTTCGGCGGCCTTGATCGAGGCGGCGCGGAAAACGCCGGCGCTGGTCACCGCGCCGTAGACGCGCGCGAGTTGCTCGACGACCTCCTCGTCCTCGCCGGCAATGACCTTGATGATCTTGTCGATGCTGTGGACCCGGTCGCCCGGATTGATCCGCTCCGGACTGTAGCCCAGGCGGAAGTCGCGGCCGCGCTTGAGGCCCGCTGCCTCCAGCGCCGCCCCGCAGATCTCCTCGGTGACTCCGGGATAGACGGTGCTTTCATAGACGATGGTAGGCCGCCGCTGCGGATCGGCGACTTTGGCAATCATCTCGGTTGCGGCGAGCACCGCGCCGAGGTCCGGCCGGTTTGCGCCATCGACCGGGGTCGGCACCGTGACCATGTAGATATCGGCGCTGCGGCAATCCTCGGTATTGCCGCTGAAGATGAGGCTCGAGGCTTTCAGTTCTGCCGCTTCGATTTCGCCGGTGCGGTCATGGCCACCGTCAAGTTCGGCGATCCGCTTTTGATCGACGTCGAAACCGGTAACCGGGAAATGGCGGGCTAGGGCCACGGCCAGCGGCAGACCGACATAGCCCAGCCCGACGACCACGATTGCTGGAGTTTCGCCTGCCTCGTTCATAGCCGTCCCAACGCACCCCGATCCGGTTCGGACCGGTCACGGTCCTCTTTAGACGGGTTTTTGACCGCTTTGGCCGCGACCAACTCCAAAATGGACCAATCCGGCGCGCTCGGCTTCTAGCCGGTCATAGACGTTGCGCAAATCCACCAGGGCGTCTCCACGCATCCGCTCGGCGATAGTGTCGAGGTCGAGGGCGCGGAATTCATCCCACTCAGTGACGATGACCAGGGCGTCCGCCCCATCCGCCGCGGCATAGGCGTCCTCGGCGAAGGCGATCCCGGGCAGCAGCGGCTCGGCCTGCTCGCGGCCGACCGGATCGAAGGCCGTGACCTCGGCGCCGCCTTCCAGCAGACGCTTGATCAGCGGGATGGAGGGCGCATCGCGCATGTCGTCGGTGTTGGGCTTGAAGGTCAGGCCGAGCACGCCGATCGCCTTGCCGGCGAGGCTGCCGCCAAGGGCCTTGGCCACCCGCTGCGCCATCGCCTCTTTGCGATCGTCGTTCACCTTGACCACGGTCGAGATGATTCGCTGCTTGATGCCGACCGCCTCGGCCGTCTTCAAGAGCGCCAGCGTGTCCTTGGGGAAGCAGCTGCCCCCATAGCCGGGCCCCGCATGCAGGAACTTCGGCCCGATGCGATTGTCGAGCCCGATGCCGCGGGCGACTTCCTGCACGTCGGCTCCGACCGCCTCGCACAGGTCCGCCATCTCGTTGATGAAGCTGATCTTCATGGCGAGAAACGCGTTGGCCGCATATTTCGTCAGCTCCGCGGTCCGCCGAGAGGTGAACAGGATCGGCGCCTGGTTGAGGAACAGTGGCCGGTAGATCTCCTTCAGCACGTCGCGCGCCCGGTCGTCGTCGGCGCCGACGACGATGCGGTCGGGGATCTTGAAGTCGCGGATGGCCGCGCCCTCGCGCAGGAACTCGGGGTTGGAAGCGACGCTGGAGCCTTGGGGCGCCTCTTCCTCGGCGAGGATTTCGGCGATGCGGTCACCGGTGCCGACCGGCACGGTCGATTTGGTCACCACCACCATCGGCCTCGTCATCGCCCGCGCCAGCTCGCGCACTGCTTCGTAGACGAAGGTCAAATCGGCATGGCCGTCGCCGCGCCGCGCCGGCGTGCCGACGGCGATGAATACCGCCTCGGCCTGGGCGATACCCTCGTCGAGGCCGGTCGTGAACGTCAGCCGCCCGCGCTCGATGTTCGCCTTGACCAGGCCCTCCAGCCCCGGCTCCCAGATCGGCATTTGCCCGGCCTGGATCATTGCGATCTTGTCCACATCCTTGTCGATGCAGCACACGTGATGGCCGAAATCGGCGAAGCAGGCGCCGGAAACTAGGCCGACATAGCCCGTGCCGATCATCGCGATATGCATGAAGTGCCCTTTGGCTGGTACTGGTTCGAGCGCGCCATAGCCGTCGCTGGTCGAAGGGCCAAGCTGGGCAGCAGCTATAGGCCGGGCTTATGCCGACTCCGTCGAGTTTTTATGTGGCAGCCGCGATTTAGTCGGCTAGCAGGATCGCATGCCAACCTTCGATCTCGACCGCGCGGTCCTCTTGCCCATTGACATGCAGCAGGCCTTCGACGGCCCCGGCTGGCCCCGCCGCTGGAACGAGCAGGTCGATGCCAACGGCCAGGCCCTGCTCGCCGCCTGGCGCGAGGCGGGCCGGCCGATCATCCACGTCCGCCATGACAGCGTTCAACCGGGCTCGACCCTCGCTCCCGGCGCCCCGGGCAACGCTTTCCGGCCCGGCTTCGAGCCTCTGGACGGCGAGCCGCTCGTCACCAAGAGCGTGAATTCGGCGTTCATCGGCACCGACCTCGAGCTGCGCCTTAAGCGTCTTGGCGCGCGTCATGTCATTGCCTTCGGCATTTCGACCGACATGTGCGTCTCGACGACCATCCGCACCGGCGCCAATATGGGCTGGGACATGACCCTCGTTCCCGATGCCAGCGACTGTTTCGACCTGCCCGACGGCCAGGGCGGCACGATTCCGGCGGAAGACGTCCAGCGCGCCCATGTCGCGACTCTGGCCTTCGAATTTTGCCGGACGATGGCGACGCAGGACCTGGTCAAGGCCTGACCGGGCATCACCCATGACGATCACCGTCACCCTCGAGAACCGCGACGAGCGCCACGGCCGCTACGTCGCCCGGGTCGACGGCAAGGAGGGCGAAGCCGAGCTCATCTTCACCTGGCGCGGCGAGCACCTGGTTTCGGCCGATCACACCTTCGCCCCCGAAAACCTGCGCGGTACGGGCGCCGCCATGGCCCTGGTCGAGCGCCTCCTCGCCGACGCCCGCGCGCAGGGTTTCAAGGTCATTCCCTTGTGCCCCTACGTCCGCGCCAAATATCTCGAGCATCCCGACTGGGCGGACGTCATGACCGTCGCCCCGGGCGAGAAGCCTATCCTTCACCTCCACTAAATTTATCCCGAGCGAAGTCGAGGGGCGCCTAGTTTTCGCCGCAAAATTCCTCTAGGGCCGGCGTCTTCCGCTATGGCTACCGTTCTCCCCACCCCGCCGCGCGTCGGCATGGTCTCGCTTGGCTGTCCCAAGGCCCTGGTCGATTCCGAGCGGATCCTGACCAAGCTGCGCGCCGAAGGCTATGAGATGTCGCCCGACTATGCCGGCGCCGACGTCGTGCTGGTCAACACCTGCGGCTTCCTCGACAGCGCCAAGGAGGAGAGCCTGGAGGCGATCGGCGAGGCCATCGCCGAGAACGGCCGCGTCGTCGTCACCGGCTGCATGGGCAAGGAGGCCGACGTCATCCGCGCCCGCTTCCCGGACGTGCTCGCGATCACCGGCCCGCAGCAATATGAGGAGGTCGTCGCCGCGGTCCACGAGGCCGCGCCACCCATCCCCTCGCCGTTCGTCGATTTGGTCCCAGAGGCCGGGCTCAAGCTGACCCCGCGCCACTACAGCTACGTGAAGATTTCCGAAGGCTGCAACCACCGCTGCGCCTTCTGCATCATCCCGTCATTGCGCGGCGATCTCGTCAGCCGCCGCCCCGACGCCATCCTGCGCGAGGCGGAAAAGCTGGTTGCCGCCGGCACCAAGGAGCTGCTGGTCATCAGCCAGGACACCAGCGCCTACGGCCTCGATTTGAAGCACGCGTCCTACAAGCTGAAGGACGGCGGCGAGGTCCGCGCGCACATGACCGACCTCGCCCGCGAGATGGGCAAGCTCGGGGCCTGGGTCCGCCTCCACTACGTCTACCCCTATCCGCACGTCGACCGCGTCATTCCGCTGATGGCCGAAGGCGCGGTGCTTCCCTATCTCGACATCCCCTTCCAGCACGCGTCCCCGAAGATCCTCAAGGCGATGAAGCGCCCCGCCAACGAGGCCAGGGTCCTCGAACGCCTGAAGGCCTGGCGCGCCCTCGTCCCCGACATCGCCATCCGTTCCAGTTTCGTCGTCGGCTTCCCCGGCGAGACCGAGGAGGATTTCCAATACCTCCTCGACTGGCTGGAGGAGGCGCGGCTCGACCGCGTCGGCGCCTTCAAGTTCGAAGCGGTCGAGGGCGCGGCCGCCAACGCCTTGCCCGACCCCGTGCCCGAGGACGCCAAGGCCGAGCGCTACGACCGCATCATGGCCCTCTCTGCCAGGATCAGCGCCGAGAAGCTCGCCGAGAAGGTCGGCAGGACCATCGACGTGCTGATCGATGCGGTGGACTCCGACACCGGCGGCGCCACCGGCCGCTCGAAGGCGGACGCGCCGGAGATCGATGGCGAGGTCCACCTGCGCGACGCCGGCGGGCTCGAGCCCGGCGATATCGTCAAGGTCCGAATCGAAGACGCGGATGAGCATGATTTGTATGGGGTGGCTGCCTGAACGGCTGGTTCAGCCACGGTAAGGCTTCCAGCCGCTAAAATCGCCCGGAATTCAGATCGGACCGGGAACCAATAGAATGCTGTACCGTACCGCCGCCGCCTTCGCACTGGGCCTCATCGCCGGTGCCGCCACGGCCGCGACCCTCAACCCCTCCGCCTGGACGATCGGCCCCGTCATTCGCGGCCAGAACCATTCGCGCCTCATGCCGGCGCACCCCTCGCCCGGTCCCGGCCGCGGCTTCCAGATCGAGCTGCCGCAGGCGCCAGGCAGCCTTCATTATGTCACCTTCCGCCACGGCTCGCTCGCCGGGAAGAGCCGTATCGTCATGCGCTATCGGATCGATGCCATGCCCGGCGTCCAGGTGGTGCCGCGAACGGCGCCGCAACTGCCCGCCCAGATCACCCTGTATTTCCAGCGCGCGGGCGACAGCTGGAGCGGCCGCGGTCCGTTCGAGGCCTATCGCTGGTACGCGACCTTCGCCACCCAGGTCCCAACTCCCGGCAGCCATGAAATGGCTGCGTCGCTGGATGGCAATTGGACGGCGGTGCAAAGCTCGAGCGCGCGCACCAACCCCGGCGCCTTCCGCGCCGCGCTCGCCGAGGCGGACCAGGTCGGCTTCGTGCTCGGCGGCGGCGACGGCTACGGCCACGGTGTCTTCGCGACGGGACCGGCGCGGCTGGTAGTGACGGATTTCCGAATCGAGTGAACCTGCGCACCCACCGGCCTGCCGATATCGGAGTCACGGGCGTTTCGCGAAAGTCCTATAGGCCGCACCAGGCACCCAAGTCCGGAGACCATCATGAGCAATGAAAAGCCCCGCCTGGTCGGATTCAACCACATCGCCCTGGAAGTCGGCGATGTCGACGAAGCGCTCGCATTCTACGGTAAGCTCTTCGACTTCGAACTGCGCGGCAAAGAGCCGGGGATGGCGTTCATCGACCTGGGCGACCAGTTCATTGCCCTGCAGGAAGGCCGCCGGCAGCCGACCGACGACGGCCGCCACTTCGGCTTGGTCGTCGACGACAAGGCGAAGGCGAAGCAGGCGCTGATCGACGCCGGCGTCGAGCTCCTGCCCGGCCCGTTCCTCGATTTCCGCGACCCCTGGGGCAACCGCATCGAGATCGTCGGCTATGGCAACATCCAGTTCACCAAGGCCGGCCACGTGCTGCGCGGCATGGGCCTGGGGCACCTGAAGAAGACCGAATCCGCCATTCAGGAGTTGACCGAAAAGGGGATGCGGCCGGCCGAAACGGTCGCCGCGGAGTAGGCTTGGAACCTCCGTATTTGCGGAGTAAGTATCCTCAACATCGTCCCGGGAGCACGCCCATGACCCGCCGCCAGAGCCTGACCCTGTCATTGATCGGATCCGCTTCGCTGATCGCCACCGCCGCTCTTGCCGGCACCGGCGTCGACAATGCTCCTCGCCGCATGTCGACGGCTCTGACTGGCGCCGCCGAAGTGCCCGGCCCGGGCGATCCGGACGGCACCGGCAAGGCGATCCTGGAGCTGACCCCCGCGCAGAACCATCTGTGCGTCAAGCTGCACGTCGAGAACATCCAGGCGGCGACCATGGCCCACATCCATATCGGCGTCGCCGGCCAGGCCGGCGATCCCGTCGTCCAGCTTGACCCCCCGGCGGGAGGCACCAGCTCGACCTGCAAGGACATCGCCGAGGATTTGACCAAGGCGCTCCTGAAGAACCCCGCCAATTATTACGTCAATGTCCACACGGCCGATTTCCCCAAGGGAGCGCTTAGGGGGCAACTCAAAAAATGAGCGCCCGAGCATAAGGGAGGGATTGCGCAGCAATCGCGAACTTATGTCGAAGAGCAGCCGCATGGCCGACATGCCCCCAGCATGTCGGAACGGCTGCTCGCGAAATTCGACCGGCCTGCGGTCGAGCGGCTCAGCCGCGCTGACCGACAGGACCGGAAGCGAAGCTGACCGAAGGTCACCTCATGCGATTCACTCGCATGACGGCCCTTCCTTCTCATTTTTCAGCAGTCTCTAACGGCGGGAATGGGTGGAAAGCGGACACTTCACCCGCAGTCCCGAAGCCCCAGAGCGCACTTGATAAAAGTTGCTCCTGCAACCGTCTGCTGGCGTGGTTCATTGCACTGGGAACACAGGAGAATCCCATGCCCAAGCGCGCCGTACTGTATCGAATGGTCCTGCCCGACCACGTTTGCCCGTATGGCGTGCGCGCTAGGGCGATGCTCGTGGAGCAGGGTTATGATGTGGACGATTGCCTGCTCACCTCAAGGGAGGAAGTGGATTCATTCAAGGCTCGGCACGGCCTGTCCACGACGCCTCTTATAGTCATCGACGGGAAGCCAATTTTGGGCAGCGAGGAACTTGCCGCCTATCTCAGGAAAGAAGTGATTAGTGCGAGGTCTCCAAACGCCAGCAGCGCATTCGATTGGTAATCGGCAGCGCATACATCAGCCCTCATGTGTGCAATGGGTCCTTGGCGTTTACATGGCGCGGTTGAAACGGAGTTTTCACCATGAAATCAATGGCTTTTGGACTAGCTCTGGTCTTCGGCAGCGCAGCATGCAGCCAATCCTCGCAAGCCCCTGTAGGGTCTGCGGCGGCGGTTCCGGCCAGCGAAGCGGCTCAGCCTCTGCCCCCCTCGTCGATGGCGATCATACCGTCAACGTCAGTCGATAAGAACTGTGCGGAGGCGATCGGCTCAACGCCCGAGAGCCCTTCATCCGGTACGCCGTCGCCCAAGGGTGCGGCTGGCGGGCCCCCTATCAGTCCGGAGGCAAAAAGGACCGGCTGTATGGTCGAGTTGCCGGACAAGGGAAAAAAAGCCGACAAAAAGCCACCTCAACCCAAGCGGTGACAGCCATAGTTGAGCAGACTTCGGTCTATTCAACCCGGTTTCTAGGGAACCCTCGGCCATCTGACGCCAAAAGTTCTGCAAATGAGACTGCTGCCATTCGCTAACCGCGGGAACGGGTGGAAAGCATTCGCTCGGTGCCAAGCTTCGGTGCACGATCGTGGTCCATCTGGCAGGCATCGTTCACCCGCCGGCTCCACGGAGTTCGCGGCCACGTGGACTGGAACGTAGCGGCCCCGCTAGCTAGCGTTCAAACCCACGCTTTTCTGACCGCTGAGCGCAAGAGTTCGCGTAAGGTCCGCAATGGGTCGAAAGCAGACATTAGGCCAATTCAACAAAAAACTTTCCTACACGCATCTTCTATGTTCCAATATGGTTCATGGATGATATAGCACACGAACCCGAAAGCAACCTCGCCCTCGCCACACAGCTCGAGGATAGCTTCTTCGAGACCCGCCGGCTGAGACACGACGGCTGGGATGGGCCGAAGAAAGCCATCTTCTGTCGTACCTTGGCGGAAACAGGCGTCGTCACCGACGCCTGCCGAGCCTGCGACATGTCGGCCAAGTCCGCTTATGCGCTGCGCCACCGCGACCCTGTCTTCGCCCGCGCCTGGGAAGTCGCCTTGTCAATGGCGCGCGAGCGGCTGGCCGACGAGCTGCTCGCGCGCTCCATGAAAGGCAGCGTCGAGCAGATCATGAGCAATGACGGTGCCATCGTCGGCGAGCGCCATTCGTACGACAACAAGCTGGCCTTCGCCGTCCTCCGCCGCCTCGATCGCCGCGCCGAGCTTGGCGCCACCTTCAAGACCCCCCCGGTCTGGGCCATCCCGGACGCGCCCGCTGCGGTTTCCGGCGACTGGCAGCTGCTGCTCGACGCGCTTAGCGACGACCGCGACGCCGACGCCGCGCTTCTCCTCATGCCGGTCCCGCCTGTCCTGAGCTCGTCGAACGGGCCGCAGGGTGACAAAGGTAATGAAGGTAATGATCCCCCCTGCGAGGGGGTGAACAGCGACAGCGACTCGCTCGCCGGCGAACCTCACACCCCCAAACGCGTCTGGCAGGACTGGCGGACGGACGAATGGCGCACCGACTTCCCACCGCCCGCCGGCTTCGACGGCGACGAATATGGCTTGTGGGAAGATTCGGAAGGCTATTCGCGGACGCTGACCGACGATGAGCTCACCGCCCTCGTTGCCGCCGGCATGGCCGAGGGCGGAGGACCGACCATCACGATCGAAGAGGACGAAGCGGAGAGAGACCGGTATTTTGCCTCGCTGAATTCGTCACTGCGGGGAGCCGAAGGCGACGAAGCAGTCCAGAAAGAAGGATGTGCGTGAAACAAACTTCCTGGCTTGCTTCGCTACGCTCGCAAAGATGATTAAGACGCCACTCCATGACCGACTTCACCCCCCTCCTCAAGGCCGACCGTGGCGGGCCGGCGCACCCCATTCACCTCGTCGACAAGACCAGCTTCGACGCCTGGCTGAAGCAGCAGCCAGCCGCGCGCCGCGCCTTGCTCGAAGCACACCGGTTTGACGGCAAGACGCCCTATCAGTTCGCCATCTTGCCGGCCGACGGCGCCGACGGCTTTGAAGTCGTCGCCACCGTCGCCAAAACGAAGGAACTCTCTCCCTGGTGCCTCGCGAAACTGGGCGAATCCCTGCCCGAGGGAAGTTACCGGCTTTCGGACGGCGAACCCGGCATCGCCGCTTTCGGCTGGTTGGTCGGCCAGCACCGCTTCACCCGCTACAAGAAGCCGAAGGACGAACGCGGCCCGCGCCTGCTCCTGACCAAAGACCCGGCGGCGATCGACGAGACTGTGCGCCTCGCCGAGGCGACGGCCCTGGTCCGCGACATGGTCGACACGGGGCCTGCCGACATGGGTCCCGCCGATCTCGAACGCGCCGCCCACGACCTGGCGAAGCAACATGGCGCCAAGGTCGAGGTCACCGCCGGCGAGGCCCTGGTTAAGGGCTATCCGATGATCGCCGCGGTCGGCGGCGCCGCCTCTTCCGAGCGCGCGCCGCGCCTGATCGAGCTCCACTGGGGCAATGCAAAGCACTCGCGCCTCGCCGTCATCGGCAAGGGCGTCTGCTTCGACAGCGGCGGCCTCGACATCAAGTCGGCTTCGGGCATGCGCCTGATGAAGAAGGACATGGGCGGGGCAGCCCACGCCTTGGCGCTGGCGCGGCTCATCATGGGCGCCAGGCTGCCCGTGCGTCTGCATCTGCTCATTCCCGCCGTCGAGAATGCCGTGTCGGGGAGCGCCTACCATCCCGGCGACATCCTCACCTCACGCAACGGCCTGACCGTCGAAGTCGACAATACCGACGCCGAGGGCCGGCTTGTCCTGGCTGACGCCATCGCCAAAGCCTCCGAGGAAAATCCGGAGCTGATCCTCGATTTCGCGACCCTGACCGGCGCCGCGCGCGTCGCTCTTGGACCGGACTTGCCGGCGATGTTCAGCAATGACGAGACGCTGGCCGCCGATCTCGAAAAGGCCGCCAGGTCCGTCGCCGATCCCATCTGGCGGATGCCTTTGTGGGATGCCTATGACGAAATGCTCAAGAGCGAGGTTGCCGATCTGTCCAACGCCACGGACTCGCCGCTCGCCGGCGCCGTCACCGCCGCTCTGTTCCTCCGCCGCTTCATTCCCGAAGGCGTACCCTGGGCGCATCTGGACACCTTCGCCTGGCAGCCGAACGCGAAACCGGGGCGTCCCAAGGGCGGCGAAGCGATGGGCCTGAGGGCGGCTTTGGCCCTGCTCCAAACACGTTACGGCGGTCCGTTGCCGCGATGAACTGCCCTAATATCGCTGAATCCGGTCATTTTTTCGGTCTGGCGACGCAACAAATGCGTCCTTCTCCCGTTATCCTTTTCGCCAAGCGACATGGAGGATGGCCGTATGGACGACAGCTCGCTTTCCATGTGGATGCGCGCGCTGATCGGTTACGTCCGGTCGGGCGAGCCCGACCTCACCAACCGACAGATGGCGCTTCTGATGCTGGTCTATCTGACCCCCGGCCCGCACACGGTGCGCGGCCTTGCCAAGGTACTGGGCGTGTCCAAGCCCGTCGTGACGCGCGCCTTGAACACGCTCGGCGGCCTCGGCTATCTCCGCCGCGAGCGAGACCAGGACGACCGCCGCAACATTTTCATCGTCCGCACCAAGGATGGGGCCGAATTTCTTGAAGGGTTCAAGCGCAACCTCCGCGCCGGCGACGAAGGCGCGGCCGGGCAGCGTCCGGCGATCGGGCAGCGCGAGCCCGAGCAAAGGCGCGAGCCGGCGTTCGTCGCCAACCGCTAACGGCGGCTACCAGCTGGCCGGCGTTTCCGAACTGCCCGACCCCGATTTCCACGCCTATCGCCAGGACCTGGCCGATGTCGCTTTGGCCGGCCGCGTGATCGCCTCGCATTACGCCGAGCCGGTGCTGCGGCATTTGATTGCCGCGGAACCCTTTCGCCGCGCCGCCAATGACGAGGCCGAGGTGATTGCCGAGCTGAAGGCGGGCGACGAATATTGGATGCTCGACGACACAAGCGGCTGGGCCTGGGGCTATGGCGGGCCGGATCGGCGGGTCGGCTACGTCCGGGCCGAGGCCCTAGGCCTGTGAGGAATTACATCTCGCCGCGGGCGCGGCGGATCTCGTACCATTTCTTCACGTTCGCCTGGTGCGTCGCGAAGTCATCGGCGAAGACGTGGCCGCCGGTGCCGTCGGCGACGAAATAGATGGCTTTGGTCGGGGCCGGGTCGAGCACGGCGGCGATGCTGTCCTTGCCGGGGTTGGCAATCGGCCCATCCGGCAGGCCGGCTCGGCGGTAGGTGTTGTAGCCGGTGTCGGCCACCAGCTCCGACTGCTTGATCCGGCGGCCCAATGGCTTGCCCTTGGTGACGGGGTAGATGACGGTCGGGTCGGCATCGAGCTTCATGCCGATCTTGAGGCGGTTGCAGTAGACTGCCGCGACCATCCGTCGCTCGGCGGCCTTGCCGGTCTCCTTCTCGACGATCGAGGCGAGGGTGATCGCCTCCTCCTTGGTCGAGATGGGGCAGGTCTTTTTGCGGCCAGCCCACAGCTGGTCGAGCGTCTTGGTCATCGCCGCCTGCATCCGCTTGACGACGTCGTCCCGGCTCTCGCCCATTTGCCAGTCGTAGCTATTGGGCAGCACCGATCCTTCCGCCGGCAGCGGGGCCGGGCCGGTCAGGTCGGGAATGGCGGCGAGTTTCTCCTGGACCAGGATCGATGGCATGCCCTCGGGGATCGTCACCAGCCGCACGACCGGCCGGCCGTGCTGCAGGATGTCGAGCACTGTCGCCGGGCTGGCGTGCGCCGGGATCTCGAACTCGCCGGCCTGGATCGGGTCGCCCTCGCCGAGCAGCCGGGCGAGATAGTAGAATTTGGTCCGCGGCCCGCTGATGGCGTGGGCGTAGTAGAGGTAATCGGTGGCGCTCCCCAAGGCCGCCCCTTCAGGGATCACGACCCGAGTACTCGTCTTCGCCGGCCCCGGGCCCCACCACAGGAACGCGACCAGCGCGATCAGCGCGAATGCCAGCCCCCCGGCGATGCGTTGCAGCTTCTTCCTCACACGGCCTTCATGATCAGCGAGGCGTTCGTGCCGCCGAAACCGAAGCTGTTGTTGAGCACCGCCCGCACCTCGCGCTTCTTGGCCTTGTGCGGGACGAGGTCAACACCGGCCGTACCCTCGCTGGGATTGTCGAGGTTGAGCGTCGGCGGGACGATTTGGTCGCGGATGGCGAGGATGCAGAATATGCTCTCAACTGCCCCGGCGCCGCCTAGCAGGTGGCCGATCGCCGACTTGGTCGAGCTCATCGAGACATTGGCGATAGCATTGCCGAAGAGGCGGCGGACGGCGCCCAGCTCCAGTTCGTCGCCGAGTGGGGTCGAGGTGCCATGGGCGTTGATGTAGTCGATGTCCGACGGCTGCAGCCCGGACTTCCTGAGCGCCATTTCCATCGACCGGTAGGCACCCGAACCCTCGGGGTGCGGGGCGGTGACGTGATAGGCGTCGCCGGACAGGCCGTAGCCGATCACCTCGGCATAGATTTTCGCGCCGCGCGCCTTGGCGTGCTCATATTCCTCGAGGACGACGATGCCGGCGCCCTCGCCCATGACGAAACCGTCACGACCCTTGTCATAGGGACGGCTGGCCTTTTCCGGCTGGTCGTTGAAATTGGTCGAAAGAGCGCGCGCCTGGGCGAAGCCGGCGATGCCGATCGGGCAGATGGTCGCCTCAGCGCCCCCGGCGAGCATGATGTCGGCATCATCATCCTTGATCATCCGCGCCGCGTCGCCGATCGAATGGGCGCCGGTCGAGCAGGCCGTGACGACGGCGTGATTGGGACCCATCAGGCCATATTTGATGCTGACCTGGCCCGAGATGAGATTGATCAGCCGGCCATGGACGAAATGCGGGCTGACGCGGCCCGGCCCTTTCTCAGCCAGCACCAGGCTCTCGCTCTCGATGCCCGGCAGCCCGCCGATGCCGGAACCGATCGAGCAGCCGGCGCGCAGCCGCATGCCCTCGGGCATGTCCGCGAGGCCCGCATCCTCTATCGCCTGGCCGGCCGCGTCGATGCCGTAAATGATGAACGGATCGACCTGGCGCTGGGTCTTGTGGTCAACACGCTTATTGGGATCGAACCCATATTCATGGTCCGCGGGCTTCACTTCGCAGGCGATGCGGCACTTCTGGTCGGAGGCGTCGAAACGCGTGATGGTGCCTGCGCCGCTCTTGGCGGCGAGGATATTCGCCCAGGTCGTCTCAACATCGCCGCCAAGCGGCGTGACGAGGCCCATTCCGGTGACGACAATACGGCGCATCGCTTACTCCATCCCGTTCAAAAGCAAACGGCCTCCCGCAGGACGGGAAGCCGTTCGTGCCGCCTCAATCTGGCGCGATGCAAGGCGGCCAATCGGCTTCGATCAGCCTTTGTTCTGGTCGATATAGTCGATCGCATCCTTGACGGTCGTGATC
>JBKPSK010000072.1:0-12165 GCA_046734995.1 Pseudomonadota bacterium | reverse complement strand
CGTGCGCGGCGCTGCGCATACCAACGAGGGCAGCGGCAATTCCCGGGGTGGATCGGACGAACTGAATCGCGCGCTGCGCGTCGGTGTCTAAGCCCGCCATCGCGTCCCCGACCGCCGCCGGCAGGTCCTCGGCGAGGCGCGCCTCCCAGAGCGAGGCGCTGGCGATGACCCCGACGCCGAGCTGCGCGGCGACGGCGAGCACGGACTCCCGCCCGTCACCGTCGAGAAGGTCGTCGAGAGCAAGATTGAAGGGCAGTTGGACGAAGCGGAAGTGATGGGAGTCGCCCGCAACTTCGCGCGCCCAGTCGGCCAGCAGACGGAGCGACAGACGCCTTTCCCAATAGCCGTTCCAAGTCGCCGTGCCGTAGGACTGGATGAAACCGTCGGCGACCGCGCGCTCCAGCTGTTCGAAAGCTGCGACGATGCGGCGCCTGAACATGGCGACGTCGATGAAGTCGAGCTGTGTTTCGGGATTGTGCAAATAGTAGATGTCGAGCGTCTCGACGCCGAGATTCCTCCGGCTGCGCTCGATCTGGTCTGCAAGGAAGGCCGGCGCGAGGCAATGCATGCCGCCTGCCACGTCGCCGCGGTCGACGATCCCGGCCGTGAAGCCGCCGGGCACGAGAAATCCACCTTTGCTGCACAGAACGATTTCGTCGCGGATCCCTTCGTCCTGTTCGATGAAGGCGTCGATTGCCTGGCCGACGCTGCGCTCCGAGCGCTGGTCACGGTAATTCAGCGAGGTGTCGATGAGATTGACCCCCCCTCGCAGAGCGAGTCGGATCGCGTCCACATAGGATCGGTCGGTCGCCGTATCGCAGCGGCCGCGATAGGTGCCGATGCCGAGGCTGGAGACTCGAAGGCCGCCGGCATCGCGATAGAATGGGACATGGTCGCGGCCGCTACGTGCCGCCAGCCGATCGGCTCCTGTGTTGGTGGCGTGGCCGCGCCGCAACGGCCGCTCCGGCGGATCCCTCGCGTCTTCTCGATCGTCCTCGGCCGGCTCGAGCGGATCGTGCCGGGAATGCGATCGCAGACGCTGCAGCTGACGCTCCAGTCGTTCCGCGTCCGTGCCGGAAAGCGTCTCCCCTCGCTGCAGCCGGGTGAGGGCCGAGCGCACTGCGGGATGCCGCGGCCGCATCCGTGCCGTCGCGGGCCCTTCGTCCGCCGCGGTATTCAAGGATCAGGCTTCGACGAGCTGGCTGAGGATCGCGCTCGAATCCTCCACCATCTCGCTCACCATCGCCTCGGCCTCGCCGCTTTCGGAAAGGACGTAGCCGGCGTCGCAGCTGGCCAGCAGTGTTTCCGCAACCGCTGTTCGAACCAAGAGGAAACGACTGGCGCGATCCTCCTTCGAGGCGCAGTCCACAGCGGCGTCGAACGATCCGACGTCGCGACCGACGAGGCGGAGCACCGAGCGGGTGCTTTCGATCTCGCGCTCAACCAGCGCGGGAATCCGGGCGGACAGCGCCGATTCGCCGTCTTCCCGCAGAAGGGGTTCGCATTCCTTGGCCTCCCGCCAGTAGCGGTCGAGCAGCAAATGCACATTGGCGCCTGCAGCGGGGGGCGAATCGTCGAGCAAATCGAGGATGCCGGCGAACCATTCCGTCAGACGCTTGCCGGCGGGGCCGAGCTCGTCGGAACCGACGCCCCTTAGCTGTTGAAGCAGATATTGCGCGCGCACCAGGGCCGTTCGCGGGCCGACGATGGCAATCGGTCCGAATTGGTGGAACTCCTCAACCCGCCGCCGCGCCAGTAGGGACAACAGGGCCAGGTGAACATAGACGTGGAACGCCGCAAGCACGCGGTGGACGTCCCAATAGTTCGAGCGCGTCGCATCGGGCTTGTTCCATGGCGAGTGAACCAGCGGCGCGCCGTCGCGGGCATTTTCGGGGCGGAGCAGGGTATGGCCGGCGCGGAAATCATAGAGCTGCTGGTGAAGGGCTTCGTGGAAGAGATGTTCGGCGGTCCGCCACGGATTGGAAAGCAGCGAGCGGTTCAGGAAGATCGTACCGGCGATCCTGTATTCCGAGCTGGAGACGCGCCCGCCCCAGGCGCCTTCCTGCCGGAAGACGAGGGCGAGATGGGTATGATCGAGCGCACTTCGCGAACTCGCCGGCACCAGCCGCGTGAGGATGTCGAGGGCCGCTTCGAGGTTGCGCAGGTCCTCGGCGCCCGGGAATCCCGGCTGCAAGTCCGGATAATTTCCTCGCACGACATCGCGGAATGTCCGCGAGAAAATGTCGTCGGCGCGATCCTCGCTCCAGATCCAGCCGTCGTTCGGATCGGTACCGATCCGCTTGCTGAGGCCGGAGCCCAGTGGCGCGCCGCCGCCTTGTTCGAGCAGGCTTGCCGCTTCGGCGAGCACCTCCTCGCATTGCGCCAGCGGCAGCCCGTACGGCTCGCCGGTCGCGATCTGCACCTGTCGATGCTGGATCGCGCAGCGGACGGCCGTGTCCCCGAGCGTCCGGTAGAGGGCATAAGGCGCGGCCTCTTCCAGCGCGTCGAGCAGCCTTGCGGCCGCGCCGGATTGCGAGGACATCGTGCCAAGCCTGCGACGGTAGCAGGCGTGCATGCGTTCCGTGATGTAGGCGCTGTTCCCGAACGGATGTGCCGCGAGCATGCCGTCGAGATCGTCGAGGCACGTTTCAGGGATCGCCGCCGCTGTGGCCATTGCTAAGCTCCCATCCGGCGCGCGGCGCCGGTCCCTGCCAATCGCGGATCCAATGATGTCGGCCCTTGCTGGCCGGGCCCCGGATCTAGCCGCGCGTTTTCACCCCCTCGACCTGGTCCAGAATTCCCGTGATCTCGGCTATCTTGCCGGTGTGGTGCTGGCTGTAATAGCTATGCGGCGTCGCATAGCTATTATGGTCCGAGGCTGCATTTTTCCCGAAATTCTCCAGTTGGTCGACGATCGTCTGAAGCTCGACGATGTCCTGACGGGACAGCTTGGCGTTGTCCCGCAGCATTTGCATGATGTCTCTTGCTCTGGTGGATTCAGCCATCGCTCGCCTCCTCTTTCTGATGAGTCGCGAGCCTATGCACTTTGGAAATCACCTGGCGATCACCGCCGCAACACCGGGGCGTCGATCGTCTCGAGATCACCGGGATTTGTTGTCGAAGAATGTTGGCTCGAGCGCACCCGGTGTCCCAGAAGCTCTCTGGCGCGCGTCCGCCAATGCTGTCCCACGGTCGCTCGCACCGTTAGCCAGAAAAGCCGCCGAAGGATCTTCCAGGAGCATCCTGTAAAGCTCCGTCGTTTCTGCCATCGGTTCGACATTGAGCTCCCGCGCAAGGATCGCCCGACAATGCTCGAATTGCCTGAGGGCGAGCGCCCGGTTTCCGGACATTGTCCGAGCTACCATCAGTAACCGGTGGGCGTCCTCGCGCAGCGGTTCGGCATGGCACAGCCGCTGCGCGACCCTCGCCGCTGCCGTCCAGTCGCCGGCATTCGAATAACTCATGGCGAGCGTGAATAAGCCGTCGAGGAACAGGTTTCGCAGACGCTCGCGCTCGATCAACGTCGAGGGCACATCGATGCTGGTTGCGAAATCGCCCCCATAGGAGTCGAGCGTGCGCTTGAGCCGGAGTCTTCTTTGAGGATCGAGCAAACCCGCCTCTCCAGTGTTCAAGGATTGGATTCGGCGGTCGAAAGCCATGACGTCGATCCACACGCTGCGAGATGGGCGCAAGCCGATCTGGTCCTCGCCGGCCTCAATGAGGGAAGGACCCGACTTGAGTGCTTCCTTTACCCTCCAAAGCGTGCTTGCGAGGCAATGGCGCGCAGTGGCCTCATTGGCATCGGGCCACAGGGCCGAGGCAACCGACATTCGTGCCGCTGAGTGGGATGGCGTTGCCACAAGGAATGCGAGCAGAGACCAGGCATTGGGAGGCAATCTGACGTGCCCGCCCGCCGCAGTCCGGATCGATCGCTCACCAAGCAGCGTGATCCGCCACCGCGCCACCGTCAGTCCCGCGGCCGCGGAGAGGGAGTCTTCAGCCTGGGCAAGCGCGTGCACTGAGTCACATGGACCGCTCCTTCAAGGCCCGTGTTCCAGCCACGGGCGTCGCACTCCCAAAAAGGGAGCTTCGCGGTCCGGCGCATTCGGCACGCCGATAACAACAGTATCGCTCGCAAGCCTTCTGATCGCAAGCCGTTGAAAAACGGGGATCAATCTATTGAGGCAAATGACGACGGTGCCCGGGGCCGCCAAAGGATCGGGTTTCGACCCTTGCGGCCGAATGGGAGCGGCCCGCCGCCGACGCGGTCCCGACCGCGTTCCGACGTCCGCCTTGGTGAGCGTGTGACGGCCGGCCTCATAGACGACCCGTGAACACATAATGGTCTTCATCGATCAAGCGCCAACGAGCTCGTCCGACACCTCCATTTCCGGCCGTCGTCCATTTCCAATGGAACCGCCCGGACGAGCAGCGTCCTCGCTAAGCCCCCGGCTTATCTCCGGGCGAGCAGCGTCCTCGCTAAGCCCCCGGCTTATCTCCGGGCGAGCAGCGTCCTCGCTAAGCCCCCGGCTTATCTCCGGGCGCTGCTTGTGTTAGCCGCTCGCGGATCGCAACGGAGCGTCAACAATGACCACGACAGGCTCGGGACAGGGCTGCAGCCCGGAAGACGGCGACCTCGTTCAGGGCGCGCCGAAGGTGAAAGTGCCCAGGCAAGTGTCCGAGGCGGTGCGGACCCTGATCCGCTGGGCGGGCGACGATCCCGACCGCGAGGGGCTGCTCGATACGCCGGCGCGGGTGGCGCGGGCCTGGCGCGAATATGCCCGCGGCTATGAGGAAGATCCGGCGCGGCACCTGGCCCGCACTTTCCACGAGGTCGGCGGCTATGACGAGATCGTGCTACTGCGCGACATTCCGTTCCAGTCGCATTGCGAGCACCATTTGGCGCCGATCATCGGCAAGGCGTCGATCGCCTATTTGCCGAGCGATAAAGTGGTTGGAATCAGCAAGCTGGCGCGGGTGCTGCACGGCTATTCACGGCGGCTGCAGGTCCAGGAGAGGCTGACCGCCGAAGTCGCCGATTGCATCTGGGCGAACCTCGAGCCCAAGGGCGTCGCGGTGGTCATCGAGGCGAGCCACGCCTGCATGACGGCGCGCGGGGTGGGCACGCCCGGCGTGATGATGACCACCAGCCGGATGATGGGCATCTTTCGCTCGGATGAAAGAAGCAGGCGAGAGGTTCTTGCACTGATGGGATACTGAGGCCGGCGCGGAGCAAATCACTCCAGATCGACGAGATTAAGCGGGTTTTTACCGTATTTGCGTGGTTTTTTCGCCACAGAGGCAGGCAAATTCAAATGTTACGGAACCGAATTCTACTGTATGATGTTCACGCTCAGTAGTCATTTTAGCTCGCCGCCAAGGCGCGCGGAAAACAGGGGAGCAAACCATGCATTCTATCGGATCTCGTAGCCGCCTGCTGGCGGGCGCCGCGCTCGGTTTGGGCTTGTCGTTGATCGCCGCTCAGCCGGCGAAAGCGGATTCGGTGTGCGTGCTTACCCTGCCGCCCCCCTTTATTACGTTCACCGCGACCTGCACGGACCCGAACGGGAACGGTACCTCATCAGTGTTTTCGCCGATCGGGCTTTCATATGTCGCCGGCGGGGCCGCTTTGATCAACTACGGCATTTCGCCGCAGACCGGTACGACGACAGGCTACATTGAATCGACGACTGCCGGCCAAGGCGTGCTGGCGATCAACACCGATCAGGCATTCACTTACACGGGCACCGGATCGACGCTGGTCAGCCAGGCGACGGCGACGGGCGCGAACACGCTTGCCATCACGGCTCCGAGCGTGACGATGTTTAGCGGAAATCTGACCGCGCTGGGCGCGGGCTCGACCGCGCTGTCTGTTACCGCCAACGGCGGCGTCGGCTCGGGCGGGATCAACGCCACCATCGACGGCGACATCCTGTCGGCTGGATTGGGGATCGTCCTCAACTCGACCAATGCGGCGGGTGACCAGGACGTTGTTCTGACCTCAACGGCCGGCAACACCATCACTTCCGGCGCAGGCAACGCGGTCAGCATTGCCAGCGCGGGTTCCGGCGGGATCACCGTCGACCTGGCCGACACGGTTTCCGCGACCGGAGGTTTCGGGATCAGCGTGTCGAATTCGCCCACCGGAGGCGACATTTCGATCACGACCGATGCGGTGACGTCAGACGTTACCGCGATCAACGTGTTCTCGTTCAGTAATGCCGCGGACGTGACCATCGTCGCCAACGGCGCCTTGACCGGCACCGGCGCCGGCGGCGTCAATGCGGTGCTCTTCGATGTGGCCGGAACGGGCAATCTCAGCATCACAACGAACGATGCCGTCAGCGGGGCGTTCGGCATCTTCGGACAAAACGGCGGCACGGGCTCCGTCACGATCGATGCGGTCGGCCCGGTCTCGGCAACAGTCAGCAACGGCATTTTTGCGCAATCGTCGGGCGGCGCGGTGGATGTCACAGCAGGGGCCGTCACCTCGACCGGCAATACCGCAATCTTTGCCCTCCAATCTGACTCGGCGGGAGCGGGCGCAATTTCGGTCACGACGAGCGGCGCCGTCAGCGGCACGATCGGCATCGATGCGTTTAACTTCGGCACGGGCGGAACCACGATTGCGACCGGTGCTGGTCTTGTGACCGGCACAGCGGGAAGTGCCATTCTCGCTAACCAGGTTAACGCCGCCTCGGCGGCCAACATACTGGTCACGGTGGGGGCAGGCGGTGCAGCCGGCACCGGCGCCGATGCGGTCGTCGCTACCACCGCCGGAACCGGGACGGTCACAGTCAATTCCAGCGGCCCTGTCACCAGCGATACCGGCAACGGCATCACGACCTCGGCCACGACCGGCGCCACGGGGTTCAATATCACCGGCGGTTCGGTGACCGGTGCAACCAGCGGCATCAATGCTACGGCGACGACCGGACCGATCGCGGTCGTCCTGAGTGGCGGTGCGGATGTTACCGGCACGGCCGGTGAGGGCATCTTTCTAAATACCGGCGGCGCCATGACGATAACCGTCGGCGCTGGAAGTGTCGTTACCGCGGCGGCCGGATCGAATGCGATCGAGGTGCAAGGCCTCGGTGCAGCCACGATCTTTAATAGCGGGACGGTCGGCACTGTTGGCGAAATCGCCGTCTTTACCGGCGGATTGACGCCAGCCACGATCAACAATCTTACCGGCGGCACGCTCAACGGGCGGGTCGATCTTTCGAATTTGGCGGACACGGTGAACAATTCCGGGACCTGGAACGCAACCGGTGCCAACCGCTTCCTTGACGGGGCGGATGTGATCAACAACCTGGCCGGCGGGGCGATTACCCTAAACGCCGGCTCGTCGATTACCGGCCTCGAAACGTTCAACAATGCGGGGACGACGAATGTCACCGCCGGCCTGCTGTTCGATCTCGGCAACACAACGTTCACCAACACCGGCACGTTCAACGTGGCGGGAACCGTCGACTTCGATGCCGGCACCGATGTGCTGGCGAACAACGCGTCGGGGATTATCACGCTCACCGGCAACACAACGCTGGCGAACCTGGAGACCTTCACTCAGGCCGGACGGATCAACCTCAATACGTTCGTGCTGACCGGCCCGGCGATCCCGCTCGTCAATTCCGGCTTCATCGACACCAGCGGTTCGGCCGGGCTGGCGGGCTTCACCACCTTCAGCAACAGCGGCACGCTCGACCTGGCGGCCGGCACGTTCACGGCTCCTGCCGGCGTGTTCACCAACACCGGCACGGTCATCGCTGACGAGGGCCTGACGACCATCATTGGCCAGTCAAGCTTCGCCAACTCGGGCACGATCGACCTGCAGGACGGCGCCACCGGCGACATCCTGACGATCCTCAGCCCCTTTGTGGGCTCCGGCGGCTCGACCCTGGCGATCGACTTCAGCGACATTGCGGCCGACAAGCTGATCATCGCCGGCGCCGCCAGCGGCTCGACGGCGGTGGACGCCAACTTCATCGGCGGCGGCCTGATCAACCTCGGCGGGCTGCTGGTGGTCGATACCGTGAGCAGCACGGCCAATGCGTTCGTCCTGGGAGACGTCACCGGCTCAAGCCCGCTGGTCGATGTCAGCCTGGTGCAGTCGGGCGCGGACTTTTTCCTGTTCTCGGCGCCCAACGCGAACCTGTTCAATCCGCTGGCCATTCCGGTCATGGCGCCGTCGCTATGGTACCAGAGCGCCGACGAAGTCATCGCCGAGACCCGCAAGCCGGCGACGACGGTTGGCTGGAGCTTCTGGGGCGACGCTTATTACAAGAAGGACAAGTTCGGCGATGACGACACCGTCGTCCTCGCCGGTGTCCCGTTCGACGTCGACAACGAACTGGAGACCAAAAGGTATGGCGCCCAGTTCGGGGTTGATTACGGGTTCGGCGGCAGCGCCCGGGCCGGCCTGACCGGCGGCTATGCCTGGGCCAATCCAGACAGTGACAATGATCTGTCCGAGTTCGGGCTCGACGCCAAGGGCTGGAACATCGGCATCTACGGCCAGTTCGGCGGCCTCACCGGCTTCCACGGCGAGGCCCTGCTGAAGTACGATCGCTACAGCACCGACTTCGACGGCGGCGTCTTCGATGACGAATCGGTCGATTTGAAGGAAGCCGGCATCGACGGCGCCCTTGGCTATCGCTTCGGCATCGGCGGCGAGGCGACGCTCGATGCCAATGCCGGCCTCAGCTACGTCCGGACGAAGATCGACGACATCGATGCCTTCGGCTTCAACTACGACATCGGCAAGGTGACCTCGACCCGCGGCCGGGCCGGACTCAAGGCGACCTTCGGCGGAGGCTGGGCGCCTTATGTCGACGGCACCGTCTATCACGAGTTCGACGGGGAGGGCGAGATCGAGCTGTTCGATGGCGCCACCACCTTCGATCTCGACACCGAGGGCAAGGCCACCTGGGTGCGCCTGGAAGCCGGCCTGAGCGGCAACGACGGGCCTGGGCCGATCCTGGCTGCCTGGGGCGATATTGGCGACAAGAAGGGCTTCGGCCTGCGCGCCGGCTGGCGCCTCGGCGGCGCCCTGGTCGAAGCGGCCCCGCCGCCTCCACCGCCGCCGCCGCCGCCACCGCCGCCGCCTCCTCCGGCAACGCAGACCTGCCCGGACGGCTCGGTGATCCTGGCGACCGACGTCTGTCCGCCACCGCCACCACCGCCGCCGCCGCCGCCGGAGCCGGAACGCGGCTGATCGGCACCTCGCTCAAAGCGATCCTTTGAGCAAGGGTTGGCGAATTGCTCCAGCCCGGGTTGAACCCGTGCCGCGCAATGTCGTTATTTGCTGGTGGCCAGGCGCAACCAGAAGTTGAACGAACCGGAGACGGCGCTTTCCCCCGGAAAGCGCCGTCTCAAGGTTTTCAAGACGCCGGTCGGCTTTCACGATGCTTATGTCGCGGCGCCGAGCCGGAAGGCGGCGCTCGCGGCCTGGGGGGCAGGCACGGACCTGTTCTCCGCGGGCATCGCCGAGCAGGTCACAGCCGATAAGAAAGCCATGGAAGCGGCGCTGGAGCGGCCTGGCGAGGTGTTGCGAGTGGCGAGGGCGGTGCCAAAGGACGACAAGGAAGGAAAGCCCTCACCCCAACCCTCTCCCGCACGCGGGAGAGAGCGAAAGCCGAGCCGGGCGGCGGTGGAGAAGGCCGAAGCGGCGGTCGCCGATCTGGAGAAGGCGCAGGCCGCCGAGCGGGCGGAGCTGGCGAAGGAAGAAGCGGAGCTCGCCAAGCGGCGGCGGGCGCTTGAGGCACGGCACCGCAAGGCGAGGGAGCGGGCCGAGGCGAAGCGCGATGCGGCGAAGGAGCGCTATCGCGAGACGATGAGGGATTGGGGCGGCTAGCCCTGGCGGTTGAAAACGGCAGCGCAAACGGCCACGCTCAAGCCATGTGGTACCTGGCCATCAAGGCAGCGCTGTCTGGCGTGCTGATCGCCATCATCTCGGAAGTCGCCAAGCGCTATCCCGGCTTCGGCGGGCTGATCGCGTCGCTGCCGTTGGTGTCGGTGCTGGGCATGATCTGGCTGTGGCGTGACAAGCCGGACGCGGCGAACATGGCGGCGCATGTCCAGGCGACCTTCTGGTTCGTGCTGCCGAGCCTGCCGATGTTCCTGCTGATGCCGGCGTTGCTGCGGCAGGGAATGAGCTTCTGGGCGGCGCTGGCGATCGGCTGCGCGCTGACGATATTGCTTTACAGCCTCATGGTGGCGATCGGGCCGCGGTTTGGGCTGCGGCTTTAGATGAGCAACGCCAAGAAACGCGATCCGCTACGGCAGCCGGAGTCGATTTCGCTCCAACCGCGGCTCGAGCGCATCCGCGCGGCCCTCGGGGCACGAGACTGGGTCGGAATCGGGATCGAGATGATCGTCGTCATGCTCGGTGTGCTGCTTGCGTTCCGGATCGAGCAATGGGGCCAGTCGCGCACCAGAGCAGTGGAGGAACGGCAGTTCATCGAGCGCCTTTATCGCGAGAACGCCCGAGCAATAGCCGAGGCGCGGGAGATAACCGCATTTCATCGGGACATGGCCAGCCAGATGCGAACGGCGCTCTCGCATCAGAACGACCCGGAAGCGCTGCGTCGCCTTTCGAAGATCGAAGGCTATGCGTGCTGGCCGCTGTTTATGCCGGCGGCGCCCTATAACGACACCGCATCGGAAGAACTGATTGGGTCAGGAAAGCTCAGCCTGATCAGCGATCCCAAGCTTCGATTGAGCCTCCGTGAGTTGGCATCGGCCCAGGCATTCGGTGCCAAGCAGCTCGAATCGAGCCGGGAGATCGCGCGTCTCTTCTTCCCCTATCTGCGCCCTTATTATCAGCTGTCGCTCGGATCGCGGGCCGTTCCCGACTGCTACGGCGATTGGCCCGCACTGATGCAGAACCAGGCTGCCCGCAACGATCTGCTGCGGCTCTACCGAACTCATGCGCGGCTGGAGGTTTACCGACGCGCGCAGCTAATCAAGGCCGAGGAAGCGCAAACGGCGCTGGCCTGCGCATTGCGAAGCGATGACTGCAAAGCGCAATAACGGGGAACCATTTGGCAAGCTGGTGTCGGGCCGCGGTCTGGGCTGCGGCTGTGGGGCTGGGCGCGGCTCACGCCGACCCGCCGTCCGCATTTCGCCATCTGTTCGCCCAAGCTCAGCTTTTCCATGCAAAGCTTCCCTTGGTCTCCGTGGCTCAATGGCAAAGAAAAGCCCGCCGCGCTCCTGATGCGGCGGGCTTTTCCCTACTCTGGACCGCCGGGGGGGTTGGGGTGGCGGCCCGTTAGAGTCAGGAACGCGACCCGCCGCGCCAAACGTTATTCCGCCGTTCCGGTTCCTTCGGTTGAGTGCGTGGCTAACATGGATGAGGACGTTTATCGCAGTTTCCCGTGAGTTTTGGTGACCAACATAACCAGATAGGCAAAATAATGCTTGACAGCGCGACGCTGTTTGGTTAAATCTTGGCACAGTCGAGAATTGCCGATTCGGCAGGACCGCTGCGGGAAACCGCGGCGGTTTTTCTTTGTCCAGGAAGAGGAGTGCGTGATGGTGAAGTCGAACGGCCAGGCGCTCGTCCTCGAAACCGGCCAACGCAAGCGGCAGGTGCGAGCGTCGCATCGCAGCTGGACGGCGGCCAAGGAGCGCAAATTCCTGGAGGCGCTGGCGACCTGCTGCAACGTCAAGCTCGCGGCGAAGACGGCGAAGGTCTCGACCAGCGCCGCTTATGTCCGCCGCACCAGGAACGCGAGCTTCCGGGCGGCGTGGGACGGGGCGCTGGCGACCGGTTATGCGCAACTTGAGCTGATGATGCTGGAGCGGGCGCTGCACGGCGTCGAGAAAGTCGTGATCGCCCGCGACGGCACGAAGACGGTGATGCGTGAATATAGCGATCGCGTGGCGCTCGCCTTGCTGCGCATGCACCGCGACACGGCCAAGACCGCGGACGAGCCCGTTGAGGAGGAAGATTATCAGGAGGCGCGCGACCGGATCCTTGCCCGCCTGGAGCGGCTGCGGGAACGGGACGAGGAAGCATGCAGCGAGTGAACTATCATCAATTCACGCCAGCCCACGCCCAGGCGCTGGCACGCATGACTCCCGACGAAATGCGCATCTTCCTCAATAAATGCTGTCTCTTATACACATCTCCGAGCCCACGAGACTTCACTCACTATCTCGTAT
>JBKPSK010000071.1:0-10485 GCA_046734995.1 Pseudomonadota bacterium | reverse complement strand
CGCATAGGTTGCCCCGTCTCGGCGGATTGGAGAATTCCCATGTCGATATCGCTCATTGCGCTTTTGCTTCAGGGAGCGGCCGCGGCACCGCCGGAAAACAGCAAAATTGAAGCGGCTCCCGCAAAAGAAGCCAGGTATTGCCGGGATATGCTGATGAGCAGCAGCAGGCTTGGGGCCATACGCGTCTGCAAGACGAAAGCGGCTTGGCAACGGTGGGAAAGATGCCACAGCGCCACCCGCTATTGTGCTCCGCCGACACGACAGACGGTCACAATGGCTTCATTGCCGGGCGACAAGCTCATCTGCAAATTTTTGAAGGTGACCGGCAGCCGACTGGAGCAGCAAAAAGTCTGCGCGACGAAACGGCAATGGGAGCTCACCGAGCTGGAAACTCAAGAAACCATGCGCGATCGCCAGAACCAGACCAAGTGGGTGCCTGGGCAGGAATAAACGGCTCTCAGCTTGACCTCGGCGCGCCCCTCCGCTAGGCGCGCCGCTCGCAATTGATCCCGCATGCCCGGTGAAGCGGTGATCGCGCATGGCGCAAGTCCATGCGGTGCGGTCCCGGGTCGAATGTAAAACGCGAATTGGAGTGAAATCATGTCGAAGCGCTCAAGCGCCAAGTACAAGCTCGACCGCCGCATGGGCGAAAACGTCTTCGGACGGCCCAAGAGCCCGGTCAACCGCCGCGAATATGGTCCAGGCCAGCACGGCCAGCGCCGCAAGGGCAAGATGTCGGACTTCGGCATCCAGCTGCGCGCCAAGCAGAAGCTCAAGGGCTATTACGGCGACGTCACCGAAAAGCAGTTCAAGCAGACCTTCCAGCAGGCCAGCCGCATGAAGGGCGACGCCAGCCAGAACCTCATCGGCCTGCTTGAGCGCCGCCTCGACATGATCGTCTATCGCGCCAAGTTCGCGCCGACGATCTGGGCCGCCCGCCAGCTGGTCAGCCACGGCCACATTCGCGTGAACGGCACCAAGTGCAACATCGCCTCGCGCCGGGTCGACGTCGGCGACGTCATCGAGCTGGGCCCGAAGGCGCAGGACATGGCGCTGGTGATCGAGGCACAGAGCCTCGCCGAGCGTGACGTGCCGGAGTATGTGGTTGCCGACGGCACCGCCAAGGTGACCTTCAACCGCGTTCCGACGCTCGACGAAGTCCCCTATCCGGTCCGCATGGAACCGAACCTCGTCGTGGAATTTTACAGCCGCTAATCGGTTCGCAATTTCCTTACCGTTCGCCCTGAACCTGTCGAAGGGCTGCCCTTCTGTTGATCCGCGCAATTGGCAAGGACGGGCTTCGACAGGCTCAGCCCGAACGGCTAAGGGCGCGCGCATGCAGCCTCCCCCTCCCGAATGGGCGCCGCACGAAGCGGTCTGGATCGGTTTCCCCAGCCACGTCGAGCTGTGGGAGGACGACCTGACGCCGGCGAAAGAGGAAGTGGCAGCCTTTGCCGCCGCCGTCGCGGCCGAGGGCAAAGGCGAAGCTGTCTGGCTGATCGCGGCTGACGAAACGGCGGCGGCCGAAGCGCGTCGGCTGGCTCCCTTCGCCAGGGTCATCGTCGAGCCGTTCGGCGACGTCTGGCTGCGCGATACGGCCGCGATAATCCTCGGTTCGGGCGAGGAACGGCGCGGCGTCGATTTCCGGTTCAATGGCTGGGGCGGAAAATATGACCTGCCCGGCGACGACACGATCGGTGAGCGGCTCGCACATGAGGCCGGACTTCCCTGCAATCGTGCGGATTGGATCCTGGAAGGCGGAGCCATCGACGGCGACGGATCGGGCACCGTCGTCACCACCGAGCAATGCCTGCTCAATCCCAATCGCAATGCGGGCATGGATCGCGCGGATGTCGAGGAAGCGCTCGCCCGCGACCTCGGCTTCGAGCGCTTCGTCTGGCTTGGCGAGGGCCTGATGAACGATCATACCGATGGCCATGTCGACAATATCGCGCGCTTCGTCGCGCCCGGCCGCGTCGCCATCCCGACCGTGGCCAACGGCGATCCCAATGCCGCAATCTACAAGGATGCGGCGCGCCGGCTGGCTGATGCGGGCCTCGACCTCGTCACCCTCCCCTCGCCCGGGGAAGTCGTCCGCGACGGCCAGATCATCCCGGCGAGCTATATGAACTTCTACATCGGCAATGCCGCGGTGGTGGTCCCGCTCTACGGTGCCGCCAATGACGAGGCTGCCGTCCATGCTATCCAGGCCCTGTTCCCTGACCGGAAGGCCATCGGTTTGCGCGCCGACCATATCCTGACCGGCGGCGGCAGCTTCCATTGCATCAGCCAGCAACTGCCGGCGTGATCATTCTCCCCACGATTTCGTGGGGAGGGGGACCGTTCCCCAAAGAGGGAATGGTGGAGGGGTTCTATACGGTGGACTTTCAGAACCCCTCCACCAGCTTCGCTGGTCCCCCTCCCCAGCAAATGCTGGGGAGGATATAGGCCCCCCATGACCAAGCTTACCGTCGCAGCATTGCAGCTCGCTTTCACCGACGACACAGTCGCCAATATCCAGGCGGTCGCCGAGCTAGTGCGCGAAGCGGCTGCCAAAGGCGCCAAGGTCGTGCTGCCGCCCGAATTGTTCGAAGGCCCCTATTTCTGCCGCACCGAGGACGAAAGCCTGTTCGCCAATGCCCGGCCAACCGCCGAGCACCCATCGGTGTTGGCGATGCAAGAGCTGGCGGCCGAGTTGAATATCTGGATCCCGACCAGTTTCTTCGAGGCGGAAGGCCCGCATTTCTACAACAGCCTCGCTATGGTCGGGCCGGACGGCAAGGTCGCCGGCGTCTATCGCAAGAGCCATATCCCCGACGGGCCGGGATACGAGGAGAAATTCTACTTCCGGCCCGGCAACACCGGCTTCAAGGTGTGGGACGGGCCGCACCATGCGACGCTCGGCGTCGGTGTCTGCTGGGACCAATGGTATCCGGAAACCGCCCGCGCGATGATGCTGATGGGCGCCGACATCCTCTTCTATCCGACCGCGATCGGAACCGAGCCGCACGACCCCGACTTCGATACATCGCGACTGTGGCGGCGGGCGATGATCGGCCATGCGGTCAGCAACGTCGTCCCCGTCGTCGCCGCCAACCGCATCGGGACCGAAGGCGGCCAGCGCTTCTACGGACACAGCTTCATCTGCGACGAGCGCGGCGACATCCTCGCCGAGTTCGGCGCGGAGGAAACCGGCGCGCTGGTGGCGACTCTCGATCTCGCGGCGGCCAAAAAGCACCGCGCGGCGTTCGGCTTCTTCAGGGATCGCAGGCCGGAGCTTTACGGGCGGCTCACCCAGGACGTTTGAGCTTCAGCGCCCGCTCGAACACTTTCTCGAACATGTCCCGCGTAAGTCTGCCGGTGTTCGTGTTCTGCCGCGAGCAATGATAGCTCGACAGCAAGATACGGCCGTCCGGCACGACGGCTTCCGCGCCGTGGCCGAATTTCACCGCTGCCGGCTTGAGCCTGAGCGCCCGCGCCGCGGCGACGTGGGCGATCTGGCCGAGCGCGAGGATGACGCGGATTTTCGGAAGGGTCGCCAGCCCTGCCTCGAAATAACGGCGACAATTGGCGATCTCGCTCAGCTCGGGCTTGTTGCCCGGCGGCAGGCATTTGACGGCGTTGAGGATGACCGCGCCCTTGAGCAGCAGCCCGTCCGCCGGGTCGCCGCGATACTCGCCCTCCGCCAGCCCGAAGGTCAGCAGCGTCGAGAACAACAGATCCCCCGCAAAATCCCCAGTGAAGGGCCGCCCGGTGCGGTTGGCGCCGTGCTTGCCCGGCGCCAGGCCGACGATCGCCAGCCAGGCATCGGGATCGCCGAACGCAGGCACCGGGGCGTTCCACCAGTCCGGATGCTCGGCGCGAAGCTCGTGCCGCAATGCGACCAGCCGCGGGCACAAGGGACAGTCGCGCGGAGCCTCCGCCTTGGGGATCGGCGAAAAGTCGGCGGGGGTGAGCATTGAGCGCACTTTATCCTCCCCACGAGTTCGTGGGGAGGGGGACCAGCGCAGCTGGTGGAGGGGTTCTGGACGATGGAGGCGCAGAACCCCTCCACCGCCTACGGCGGTCCCCCTCCCCTGCAACCGCAGGGGAGGATAAGGATGGGCTATGCACTTCTACGCCATCGCCATCGGTTCGAACCGGATGCACGGACGCCATCGCCGCCCCGCCGCTGTGGTCGAGGCCGCCATCGCCGAGCTCGACCGCCGCTTCGGACTATTCGACGCCGCGCCTATCCTGCTGAATCCGGCTGAGGGTGGCGCCGGCCGCGATTTCGCGAATTCGGCAGCTCTGGTCGAAAGCGGCCTGGAGCCGTCCTCCATGCTTGCCGAACTCAAGACGATCGAGCGCGCCTTTGGCCGCCGTCCGGGCAGGCGCTGGGGTCCGCGCGTGCTTGACCTCGACATACTCGCCTGGGACGGTGCGCCACTGCGATCACGACGCCTGACCATCCCCCATCCGGCGCTGGAGCGGCGCGTCTTCATGCTGCAGCCGCTGCAGGCCATCGCGCCCGGCTGGCGAATCCGCGGGCCGCTCACCGCGCGTCATCTCGCCCATCGCCTTGCCCGCCGGGCCCCACGAGGGTAAGCGGCCCACGCGCCAACGCTTTGGGGCCCTTAGCTCAGTCGGTAGAGCAACTGACTTTTAATCAGTAGGTCGCTGGTTCGAATCCAGCAGGGCTCACCAAATTGCCAATGAAACCAAAAGTTTAGGAAAGCAGACTAATTCGGTGTTTCCCAAAAAGGCTCCGGGGAAACACCGGGGAAACACCGCAAGGAATGAGAACGGCTAGTCGCGGGGAGGATTCGTCCCGCCCCCGTGCGCTCCGCGAAGAGCGTTCCCGACCGGTCGCAAGCATTGGCATTCCGGGCCGAACCAGCCGCCGAGCGGACCGACGACTTTGCAGCAGTCGTCGCAATGGTCTCATTGGCCGTCTGTTTCCCGGCTCCATTTCCTGTGCGTTCGCTGACCAGGGACGAGTGTCCATCAGCACAAGTGACCAGTGGCGCTTGGTCACACCCGTAATCACATGTCGGGAATGGGTCAAAAGCGGACATTAGGGGTCCGAGGGTCGACCTTAGCGTGCATGTCAAATGCAATTGCGCGCCCGACCAGTCCTCCATAGCATGCAATCGAGATTCGCTGGACGGGGGCACGCATGATTCTCAGACGCGTCGTCGAGCATGCGAAAACCCAAAATTGGTTCGCGGTGACGCTCGACTTCTTCATAGTCGTCTTGGGCGTCTTCATCGGCATCGAAGTCGCCAATTGGAACCAGGCACGGCAGGACCGCCAGGAAGAGCGGCGCTATTATAGTCAGCTGCTGGTCGATTTGCGGAGCGATCTGGAAACGCTTTCGCTGGCTGAAAAGCTAGCCAGTCTGTACGACGAGGCGGCCGAGCTGGTGATCGATCGGCTCAGCGGCAAAACCCCGCCTCAGGTTTCTCCGGGTCGAATGGCAATCGCCATTCACCGTGCCGGGTGGATCTATATCCCGCAAGCCTCGCGCGGGACCTATGATGAGCTGGTCAGCACCGGAAACCTGGGCCTGTTGCGCAACTCCCAGCTCAAGTCCGAGATCGCTACCTATTACCGAACCTTCGACCGAAACCGCCAATGGGATTCGCTACTGCGCGACCAGCAGAGCGACTATTGGGCGGAGACGGCCGGTGTCTTGCCACGTCCCGTCCTCCAGGCAGCGGTGCGCGGGACCGAGCCGACAATCTCTCCGGGTGAAGATCGGGTGATCTGGCAGGCCGCCCGTTCCCATCGGCACTTACCTAGCATGTTGATCGGAATGGCCGCGCACCAGGAGCGCGTCCGCCGGGACTGTGAATCTGTAAGATATGAAGCGAAAAGGCTGATCGCCGATATCGAACGGCATTTGAAGGATGGCGGCTAGCTCGCAGCCTTCTTATGTCTGCGTTGGGTCGAAAGCTGCCACCAGTCCCTTAACGGCAAGTTTGGGTGGAAAGCGGACAGTAGGCCCCTAGAGCCACGTCGCGATCGTGAATGCCAGAAACAGCGCTGACGCGGCAGCCATGACGGCAGTTGCCGACCAGCCGAGCAGCATCGTACGCTTTGGCACTGCCAGCCGACCCATTGCGCGCGGGTTGCGCACGATCAGCATCATCACCGCCATCAGGGGTGCGGCCAGGATGCCGTTGACGACGGCCGCCCAATAGAGCGCGCGGGCGGGATCAATCCCGACCAGACTCAACGACGCGCCGGCCAGGGTAGTGATTGCGATTGTCGCATAGAATAGCCGCGCTTTGAGCGGCTTGGCATCGAGGCTGGCTGGGAAACCGGCCATTTCAGACACTGCATAGGCGGCCGACCCCGCCAGTACCGGGACGGCCAGGAGCCCCGTGCCAATGATGCCTACGGCGAACATCGCAAAGGCGAACTGGCCCGCAATTGGGCGTAACGCTTCGGCAGCCTGCTGCGACGTAGCGATGTCGTGGACGCCATTGGCGTTCAGCGTCGCCGCGGTAGCGAACACGATTGCAAGGCTGACAATTGTGCTGAATGCCATTCCGGTCAGCGTGTCCACCCGAATGCGCCGGAGTTCGGGACCAGCTGCCCTTGGCGTAATACATAGCGGCTTGACATGATGCCGGCGCTGTTCCTCGATTTCCTGCGCCGCTTGCCAAAAGAAAAGATAGGGGCTTATCGTGGTGCCGAGGATCGCGACCAGGGCGGTGGCATATGCCGTATTCCACTGCAGTTCCGGCACCACCAGGGAGCGAAGCGCGTGCGGCCACGGCACGTGCGCGACCATCACCACGCCAACGTAGGTAAAAAGAGTTAGCGTCGTCCATTTCAGAACCGATGCGTACCGCGGGTAATTAATTGCGATTTCGAGAACGACGCAGAGGATACCAAAGATCAGCGTATAGAGTCCCCCGCTGCCCCCAACCAATAGCGCGAGCGCAGCTCCCATTGCGCTGAGATCGGCGCCCAGGTTTACGACATTCGCGACAAGCAAGAGTGCGACCATCCACCGCAGCATGGCTGGATAATGCCGCTTCACATTCCGGGCGATCCCGACGCCGGTAACTCGCCCGATTTCGGCGGCGACCTCCTGAATGACGATCATCAGCGGGAAGCTGAGAACGAACGTCCAGGCGAGGCCATAGCCAAACTGAGCGCCGATCTGGCTGTGGGTGCCAATACCGCTAGGATCGTCATCGGCAGCGCCCGTGACCAACCCGGGGCCGAGCGCTCTTAAAAATGGGCGAAGGCCATTCTTGTTGAGGTCCACGGATTTGGCTGGCTTCATTGCTGAAGCTTGGCTGCGGCAAGCTGCCGGCGCAACTCCGGTTGGCGAGCTGCCATCCGTGTGATGGCTGACTATGACCGCTTTGGGTGGAAAGCGGACGCTAGCGCTCGACAGCCCTCGTGGGCGGACGCCGTCTTTAGTCGGTATCTAAAGGCGTCACTCTAGTCGTGAGCTAGCATTTGGCCTAGGCCTCGCCCGCGCAGATTGCGGCAGCGCGCGCTAACGCGGCCCGGCGATCCCGTAAGCGATCAGCACGACCGCCGTCCCGTAGAGAATCCAGCCGGGATGGGGCCCGCGGGCGGCCCGGAAGTTGCCGATCGCGCCGAACAAGAAGGAGCTGCCGGCCAACAGGGCAATGGCGATTCGAGCTTCGTGGCCCAGGCAGAGGGCGGCGGCAATCAGCGCGAGGCCGCTCGCGAACCAGTTGAAGGTCGTGAAATGGAGGAGCGGACCTATCAGCCGCCTGATCGGCGCGATGCTTCCGTCTTTTGCGAATCGCGTCGAGTGGCCGCACGACCTTGCGTTGCAGCAGAACGCCGTGCAGTACGGCCACACCGCAGCCAATGATCCCGGCGATCAACAGGGCGGCTTCATGTGCGTCCATAACCAGCTCCTGTGTACGGCGCGGGGCATTAGTCACTGACCTAAGCTCACACACCCGACGAATGTCCGCATGGGTCGAAAGCTGCCACTAGGCGGCTAATGGCAGGAATGGGTGGCAAGCGGACGTTAGGTGTGAGCTACAAACCGTTCTGGCCCCACCGCTACCGCACGGCCTGCCGATTTGAATTGTGGCTCGCGCGGATACGCCAAGACTGGCCGTCGTTGACCGTCAACCACGTGAACACACCGTCGCGCGGCGGCCTTACTGTTCCGTCGTTGTCGCGGTCGCCCGGCATACCCCAATAGACATGGACGACAGCTACATCGGGGCTAAGGCCAGCCACCTCAACGCTGTTCGCTTGTGTGAGGGAGTCGCCTACTTTGGCTTCGTCATGATCCGCGAGATATTGCTGATGTAACTGGCATGGGCATCGCCAACGCATGAGTCCGACCGGCATGCGTTGCGCGTGTTGATGAACAGGTCGCGGGCTTGCTGCAGCTGCGACCGCCTGACTTCGTCGGCATGACTGACGGCCTGGTTGTAGAATGAAGTTGACCACGACTGGAGTGCCGCGACCCTTGCCTTTTCATCGACTGGCGCCGGTTTGGGTGGCGCAGGTCGCGCGGCGGACGGCGACGGGGACACGTCGATGCGCTTGGGCTCGGGCGGCACAGCGACTTTCGCTGGGACCGGCCTGTTTTCGATCGCCCGAACGGGCTTGGACCGAGTCCCCAGGCCCTTATCGGGTAACGTCCGAACTGTCGGCGCTGCTGTCGGAATCGTCTCCATGGTTTTCGAGGAAACCAAGGAAACAACGAGCTCGGATGGCCGCTCATGCTCCCTGGTCCGTACAAGGGCGGCACCCGCCTCCTCCGTCGCAACCGCGTTGCCGGCAGGCGACACCGTGGTTTGGGGTAGCGGCGTGTCCACTCGTCCTCTCTCGGTCGTGGGGAGCACCATCACTGCGATGACGATGACCAGCGCCGATGCTGCAACTGCCCCAATTACCGGCGCCCTGGGCCATTGAATCACAGGCGCCTTGCGCAGTGACCGAAGCTCAGCTTCATCCTCATATCCGAGAATGTCGAACTGGTATGCCCTCCTGCTGGCGTCATATTCCGCCCGCCTGGCAGAATTGCCAATCGTCCTGTACGCCTCGGTAATTGCCCGGGCACGCGCCGCGGCCTCGGCCGATCCATCCCTGTCCGGATGATAGTTGCGCATCAATGCGAGATAGGCGGCGCGGATCACGACATCCTCGGCTGTCGGAGAAAGTCCCAAAACCGCGTAGCAATCCAGCTTCACGACATCTTCGCCATTGCTCTCGGCAGGTCTTCCGCCGGCCGACTCGGTTGCATGACCTATAGCCGCTTGCCGGCAAATGTCCGCTAGCGTCCTCGCCGATCCGGCCTTGCGCGCGAATGCGTTCCCGGGCCAGCTGATCGAACTCCTCGGCGATGTGATTGAGCAGTTCGACTCCCGAGGCCAGATTGATTGGTTAGACGGAGCTTGCTCACCAGAACGCTAGAGTCCGGAACGGGAAAGCGGACGTTACCAAACCCCGTGCCGATGAAGAATCTCCAACGGAATAAATGACAAGTGGACAACAATCAGCAGCGCCAGCGCTGTCGAGACGATCCAATATTTCCGCGCGAGCATCGCCAGCAGCAAAAAGCCTATCAGCAAGACATTGACTACTGAACTGACCAGCGCTTCACTGATTGTCATTCTTCCAAGGAAATAGTCCGGAAGCATGAACGGTATGTTTGCCGCGAGGATGCAACCAAGCACTTGGCGCCGGTGCAACCAGAACCACTCATCCACGTCGGGCCAATCGCGTGGCTTGTCTGGGTAGATCATCGAGGCAGCGAAATAATAAAAGCTGCATAGCAGCAGTCCGAGTGTCATCGTGTCGTAGCCGACCGGTATGACTTTCTGAAAGCCCCATAGGGTCAGCCAGCACATAAGAAGGTTGAGCATTGTGTATGCGCCAAGCATTGGCGTCAGCCAACCGATGTGAATGTCGGGCTTGCTGCCGGGACCGGTCGGCAAGCGGGCGCGCAGCGTCCGCATCAGCCCGCTCAGTACCTCTACGAGAATAAAGCCCAGCAACAGCGTGAACAGGCTGAGCATCAATTCGATGTCGCTCATTTCGAAGCCCCCCGCTGGGAACATCTCATTCGGGCTTAATGTCTGCAATGGGTCGAAATCGGACGCGGCCGGATTGGGTCGAAAACCGCCCATTCAGGCGCCATACGTCCAGCTAGGCCAGTCTTGTTGCGTGGACCCTTCCCCCCCCGTCCGCGCACCCAAAACTGCCCCCGACTTTGCCCATATTGTCGGGGGTCTTTTTCGCCGGGCCGCTAAAGTCCGAAACGGGTCGAAAGCTGCAATTAGACGCGATGGCTCGAAACGGCCCCTTGCGGAGCAGCCGTCCTTTCAATGTCCGCTGTGATCAGCCGCGTTCCGGCTCCGGCGGCGGCGGCGGCGGTGGCGGCGGCGGCGGCGGTGGAGGCGGCGGGGCCGCTTCGACCAGGGCGCCGCCGAGGCGCCAGCCGGCGCGAAGGCCGAAGCCCTTCTTGTCGCCAATATCGCCCCA
>JBKPSK010000070.1:0-6804 GCA_046734995.1 Pseudomonadota bacterium | reverse complement strand
GGATATCGACGGTGTAGAGCGGCTGGTTCACGCCCTGCGCCATGTGGTGCCAGCGGCGCTGTCTTCAAGCAGAATGCCCTCAGCCTTCAGTCCCTCGCGAATGCGGTCAGCCTCGGCGAAATCGCGGCGGGCCTTGGCTTCGGCGCGAGCGGCGATCAGGCCTTCGACCCTCTCGTCGCCTTCACCCCGGAACCATTGGTCCGCAGCGTCGCCCAACAGCCCCAACAGCTGGCCGCTGGCACGCAGCGTCGCCGGGTTGTCGATCGCGGTCAGTCGCGACAAGGCCGAGGGCGTGTTGAGGTCGTCGGCGAGCGCCGCAACAACTTCGGGGTCAGCCTCGCCAGGCTCGCTTTCCCCGGCAGCGCGATAGAGCCGGTCGAGCAATGTCTTGGACTGGGCAACCAGTGCCTCGGTCCAGCTCAGCGGCTGCCGGTAATGTGCCGACAGCAAGGCCAGCCGAAGCACTTCGCCTCGATGTCCCTGCTCCAGCAGCTGACTCACCGTGACGATATTACCGAGCGACTTGGACATCTTCTCGCTGCCCATGTCGAGGAAGCCGTTGTGCACCCAATAACGCGCCAGTGGAATGCCGCCATGGGCGCAGCGGCTCTGGGCGATCTCATTCTCGTGATGCGGGAAGATCAGGTCGAGCCCACCGCCGTGAATGTCGATGGTCTCGCCAAGATGAGCTTCGATCATCGCAGAGCATTCGATGTGCCAGCCGGGCCGTCCCCTGCCCCAGGGCGAATCCCAACCGACGGCGTTCGCCTCGCTCGGCTTCCACAGCACGAAATCGGCCGGGTCACGCTTATAGGGCGCGACCTCAACGCGGGCGCCCGCGAGCATCGCCTCGCGGTCCCGGCGCGACAGCTCGCCATAATCCGGGTTCGAAGGCACGTTGAACAACACATGACCGTTCGCTGCATAGGCAAGGCCAAGCTCGATCAGTCGCTCGATCATCGCGATCATGGCGGGGATTTCACGCGTCGCGTGCGGGGCGATGTCGGGTGGCTGGACGCCGAGCGCCCCCATGTCCTCAAGGTAGATGCGTTCGTAGCGCTCGGTGATAACCGAGGGCTCGACACCCTCGCCCTCGGCGGCGGCGATGATCTTGTCGTCGACGTCGGTGACGTTGCGCGCATAGACCAGGCTGCGTGGCCCGAATTCATGGCGGATCAGGCGGGCAAGCGTGTCGAACACGACGGCCGGGCGGGCATTGCCGATATGAGCGCGGCCGTAGACGGTCGGCCCGCAGACATACATGGTGATGCGCTCAGGATTCTGCGGAACGAACGGCCGCTTTTCCCGGGCCAGCGTGTCGTACAGCTGGATCATGAGGCGGTGTCCACGTCACTGTCGCCGCGCGCGCTCTCGACCCAGTCGACGACGCCACGCGCGGTCGCATTCAGCAGCGGATAGGTGCGGGAGCTGGTCATCCAGTCCGGCCGCGGCGCGCGCGGCCCGTGGATCATGTCGGTGGCGAGGTTGGCGAGCAGGAAGAACAGGGTCGCTCCGGCCAGACCCTTGAGCATGCCAAAGCCCCCGCCAAGCACACGGTCGACGGGCCCGAGGATCGACTTACGCGCTTTGCCACCGAGTGCTCGGGCGAAAAGCTTCACGGCGATATAAGTCGGAAGGAACAGCAAGGCGAAAGCGACGGCCGACGCGCCCGCCTCCGTTCCAACCGGCCCGACCAGTCGCTCCTGCAGCGGCGTGTGGAACAATTTCAAGGCGGCGATGGCGACGATCCAGGCGACGAGCGCAAGCACTTCATGAGTGAAGCCGCGCACGAAGCCGACCATCGCCGCGCCGCCGAGCAACAGGATGACGAAGATGTCGAGCGCAGTCATGCCGTCCGGCTAGCCGTGGCCCGGGCGAAGTTCCAGTCCCTATCGGCCCAGGATCTGGTCGACGAGCCCACGCAGGCTGCCGAAGCCGGTCATTTCAATGCCGTCGGCCCGGATGGTCCCCGAAGGCGCCCAGGCCCGCTCGAACCCGAGCTTGGCCGCTTCCTTGAGCCTGAGGCCCGCGTGGGCGACCGGCCGGATTTCACCCGACAGAGCGATCTCGCCGAGCACCACTGCTTCGGCGGGAACGGGGCGTTCGGACAGCGCCGACACCAAGGCCGCGGCGACCGCGAGGTCGGCGGCTGGGTCGGTCAGCCGGTAGCCGCCGGCGACGTTGAGATAGACTTCGACCGCGCCGAAGCTGAGGCCGCAGCGCGCTTCCAGCACGGCTAGGATCATCGCCAGCCTGCCACCGTCCCAACCAACCGCGGCCCGGCGCGGCGTCGCGCCACTCGCCAGCCGGACGGTCAACGCCTGGATCTCGACCAGCACCGGCCGGGTGCCTTCCAGCGCCGGGAAGATGCTCGTCCCGCTGACAGGATCATCGCGGCGCGTCAGGAACAGCGACGACGGGTTAGCAACCTGGGCAAGCCCACCGCCTTCCATGGCGAAGACGCCGATCTCGTCGGTGCCGCCATAGCGGTTCTTCATCGCGCGCAGGATCCGGTACTGGTGGCTGCGTTCGCCCTCGAAGCTCAGCACGGTGTCAACCATATGCTCGAGTACCCGCGGACCGGCGATGGTGCCGTCCTTGGTAACGTGGCCGACCAGCACCACGGCCGTGTCACGCTGCTTGGCGAAACGCACCAGCTCCTGCGCCGAGGCGCGTACCTGGCTGACGGTGCCCGGTGCGCCCTCGATCAGATCGCTGTGCATGGTCTGGACGGAATCGATGACCAGCAGGGCCGGCGGCTCGCCATCGCCGAGCGTGGTCAAAATGTCCCGCACCGAAGTCGCGGCGGCGAGCTCGACCGGCGCCCCGCCGAGGCCGAGGCGAAGCGCCCGCAACCGCACCTGGTTGGCCGCTTCCTCGCCCGAGACATAAACGACGCGCCGACCGGCACTGGCCAGCCTCGCCGCGACCTGCAACAGCAAGGTTGACTTGCCGATGCCAGGATCGCCGCCGACCAGCATCGCCGAACCGGGGACAATGCCGCCGCCGATCGCCCGGTCGAACTCGGCGATGCCGCTCGCCAGCCGTTCGGGCAATACGACCTCGGCATCGAGGCCGATCAGCGTGATTGCTTGCCCGCCGGCGGACAGATCGTGCTTGGCCGAGAAGATGCTGGCGACCGATGCCTCCTGCGCCATCGTGTTCCACTCGGCGCAGTCGGGGCATTGCCCCTGCCACCGCGAGGCGACCGAACCACAGGCCTGGCAGACATAACGGGATTTCAGCTTCGCCATGCCTGCAGCTTACCGGAACAAACAGCGAACGAAAAGCGCTAAAAAACCGCTTCGGCCTTGCCGCCCAACATCTGTTGACGAACGAGCGGGATCGGCGGGCCGCCGTAGCTCAGAAACTGGTCGTGGAACGCCTTCCACGCCTTCTGCCCGCCGCGGCTCGCCGCCCAATCGTCACGCAGCTTGCGGATCATGAGCTTGCCCATCGTGTAGTTGAGATAGGCGGGATCGTAGGTCCCGCGCGCCGCCTGCTGCCGGCTGTTGCCGTCGTCCTGATAGCATTGGTTCTTGAACAGATCGAAGCTCTGCGCCTGCGTCAGCGAGCCGGTGTGCATGCCGATCGCCGAGATGAATCGGCAGTCACGCAGCAGGGCGTTCGACAGTTGGCCGACAAGAGTCTCGTCGGTGCCGCCGCCAACACCCTGCACCCGCATCATCTCTTCGCCGTAATGCGCCCAGCCCTCGGCAAATGCGTAGCCGACGAACACGCGGCCAAACAGGAATTTGGATCGGTTTGCGTGAAGGAAGTTGAGGAAGTGGCCGGGCCAGACTTCGTGGACCGAAGTGAAGAGAAGATCAGCCTGGCCGGGGACAAAGGCATCCTGCTCTGCATTCGGCCAGGTCGGATCCGGCGGGGCAATATAATAAACCGAGGGCAGGTTCTTTTCGTACGGCCCGGGGATGTTGATGTAGGCGAAATTCTGCCGGTTGTAGGGAGGCGCTTCCTCGACCTTCGCTTCCTCCGGCCCGGGAATCGTGACGATGTCATGGTCTATGATGAACTGCTTGAGGCCGGCAAGCTGCGCCCGGGCGGCGACGACCGGCCCGCCCTTCGGTTTGTTGGCGTTCATCTTGAGCATGCACGCCTGGATCGTCGCGCCCGGCGCATAGCGTGAGCAGGCTTGCCCAAGCAGCTTCTGGTTGGCCGCAAGGTCGGCGCGGCCGATCTTTTCGAGCTGTTCGACGGGAACAGTCACCATCTCGGTGTCGGCCAGCATTCGCTGGAACTTGTCGCGGCCGAGCGCGAAGTTCGGCTTGGCGGTGGCGCGCTGGCTTTCTACCCAGGCGACCGTGTCCTTCATCGCCTTGACGGCATTGTCGGTCGCGGCCTTGAGCGCCTGCTGGTCCTCCGCCGTCCCGACGCCCTTCCACGCGGCCATGCCGTCGCCCGGATAATATTCGACGAAACCGCCGAACGCCTTTTGGGCGTAGTCGACAAAGCTGGTCGACATCGGCGTCCTGATGTTGGCCCGCATTTGCTCAGCAGCCCGCGGGATGTTCTGGAGGAACTTGATGTACGACTTCAGCCGAGTCTCCTTCGGCGCATAAGGCACGGTGATGTAAACTGACGGGTCGAGCAAGCCGAGGTAGGTCGCGGGATTGTGGTGGAGCTGGTCGGCGCCGGTTGGGTCGATCCAGAACAGATTGCCCTTGGCGACCGCGATCAGATAGTCGCGCTCAAACCTCTGCTCCCCCGTTAGCTTGTCGTCTCCGTACGCCTGGGCATCGGCGACGGCCTTCTTCAGTCGATTGACTTCGGCGCTGATGGCGGCTTCCGACAGGTCGAGGATCTGCCCGTCAAATTCGTGACGGCCCTGCTGGACCGCAAATCCCGGATTGGCGCGGAAGCTGGCCTCAATGAACTGGTTGACGAAGCCCGGCCAGTCAGCGACCGCCGCAGCTTGGGAAGAGGCGCGGTTGTCGGGAGCTTCCGAGACCCTGCAGCCAGACAAGGCCAGTGCCGCGATCATCGCCGAGGCCATCAAATTCAGACGCTTCATGCTTCCCTCCGGTTCAAGCCCTGCCGGTAACTAGCAATGTCGGCCGGCTTGTCGAGTTGCAAGGTGGCAGCTAGGCGCATCGATGATGCTGTCGATCCCTGAACCGCTGCGAATCCCCGATTTCCGGCTCTATTGGATCGCACGGTTCGCTGCGGTGCTGGCGACCATGGGGATGGTCGTGATCATCGGCTACCAGGTCTATGACGTCGCGCGGTCCGACTATGGCATGTCGATCAAGGAAGCGTCGTTCCAGATCGGCCTGGTCGGGCTTTCCCAGTTCGTGCCGATCGCATTGCTGACGCCGGTCGCCGGCTGGGCAGCCGACCGCTTCGAGCGGCGCACCGTGGCGCGGATCGCCAACGCCATCGATATGATTGTCGCTCTGTCCCTCGCCTGGCTGACCTGGCAGGATGCGCTGACGCTGCCCTTGCTCTTCGCTTTCGCTGCACTGCACGGCATTGCCCGGGTGTTCGTCAATCCGGCGATGTCGGCGATCGCGCCGAATATCGTGCCGGCCGAGCAACTCCCCAAAGCGATCGCCATGAGCTCGATCGCCTGGCAATCGGCCTCGGTCGCCGGCCCGGCGCTGGGCGGTTTCCTCTATGCCGCCCACCCTTCCGCGCCTTATTGGTCGGCCGCCGCCCTGATGCTGGTGGCGATGGTCGCCTTGACCCCCATCCGCCGTGTCGTGCCGCCGCCGATCGCCGGCGAGCGGCATCCCGTCCGCCAGATGATCGAAGGCGTTACTTACGTCCGCCATCACCGTTTCCTGCTAGGCGCCATCACCCTCGATTTGTTCGCGGTCCTGCTCGGCGGGGCGACGGCCATGCTGCCTGTCTATGCACGCGACATCCTCTATGTCGGGACAGAGGGCCTTGGCCTACTCCGCGCCGCGCCGGCGGTGGGCGCCGCCGTCGTCGCCCTTTGGTATTCCTTTGCCCCGCTGAAACGAAACGTCGGGATCAAGATGCTGCTGGCCGTCGCCGCTTTTGGCGCCATGACCGTCGTCTTCGGCCTCTCCCGCTCCATGACCCTCTCCCTCGCCGCCCTGACCCTGCTCGGCGCCTTCGACATGCTCTCCGTCTACGTCCGTTCCAGCCTCGTCCAGCTCCACACCCCCGATGCCATGCGCGGACGGGTATCTGCCGTCTCCGGCCTCGCCATCTCCGCCTCCAACGAGCTCGGCGAGCTGCAGTCGGGCATCGCGGCCGCCATCCTAGGCCCGGTCGTCGCCGTCGTAGCCGGCGGCGCCGCGGCTATGGGAATCGCCGGCCTGTGGTCCTATCTGTTCCCCGAGCTGAGGCGGGCCCGGACCTTTGAACCGGCCGAAACTGCCCTTGCTGACGCGATCATGGAGGAGAAGCCCGCATGAAGGCCGCCAACGTCCTCGAGACCATCGGCAACACGCCGCATATCCGCTTGAACCGGCTGTTCGGCGACAAGGCCGAGGTCTGGGTCAAGTCGGAGCGGCAGAACCCGGCCGCCTCGATCAAGGATCGCATCGCACTGTCGATGATCGAGGACGCGGAAGCCACGGGCAAATTGAAGCCGGGTGGGGTCATTATCGAGCCGACCAGCGGCAATACCGGCATTGGCCTCGCCATGGTGGCGGCGGTCAAAGGCTATCGCCTGATCCTGGTCATGCCCGACAGCATGAGCGTCGAGCGCCGTCGGCTGATGCTGGCGTTCGGCGCGGAGTTCGACCTCACCCCGCGCGAGAAAGGCATGAAGGGCGCCATCGCCCGCGCCGAAGAGCTGATCGCCGAAACCCC
>JBKPSK010000069.1:0-3263 GCA_046734995.1 Pseudomonadota bacterium | reverse complement strand
TGCAAGCTGGTGATCACCACCAGGGCCGACCCGTCGCTGCCACAATATACCGCGGTCTACAGCTGGTCGGACGCGCCGCCACCTGAGGCCGCGGCCTATACCTACAACCCGCCGCCGGAAGCGAAGGCGATCGCCATGCACGCGCTCGACCGCTCCAAGCTGCAGCCTGGGAGGTAAGACGATGAGCATGAAGCAGATGCTTGGAATGAGCGCGGCCTTCGCGGCGCTGCTCATCTTCGCGGCGAGCGAGGTCGATGCCCAGCGCGGCGGCGGCAGGGGCGGCGGCGGCCGGTCAGGGGCCAGCGCCGGCAACATGTCGCGGGGCGGCGGCGGGGGTGCCAACCGCCAGGTCCGCGCCAGCTCGGGCAGCAGCCTCAACACGGCGAGCCGCGGCAATTCCAACGTCAACCGCGGGGCGGCGCGCACGGCCAGCAACTCCAACGTCAACCGGTCGGGCAACCGGTACAATAGCGGCAACATCAACACCGGCGACATCAATGTCGATGTCAACGGCGGCTGCTGCAACGGCGGCTACGGCTATGGCTACCACCCAGTGGCGCGCGGCGCGGCGATCGCGACGACGGCGGCGGTGATGGGCAGCTATTATGCCTCGCTGCCCGGCAATTGCGTGACGGTGGTCCGGGTCGGGATCAACTACTCCCAGTGCGGGTCGACCTGGTACCAGCCGGTCTATTCCGGGGCGAACGTCCAGTACATGGTCGTCGCGGCGCCGTAAGCATAGTTAACAAGTGGTTTCTTGCGCTCGGCGCGCTGAGGCGTAGCCTTTGGCCATGGCGACGAAGCACAGCAGCGAGTCGATGATGCGCGGCGGAAGGCCTCCGCCACCGCCCGCGGCGCCCGATTTCCTCCAGATCATCGGCATTGCCGATGCCCTGCCGATGCCGATCGCCTATCTCGACCGCGACCGGCGCTACCGCTTCGTCAACCGCGCCTTCGCCGATTTCTTCGAGCGGCCGCGCGCCGAGATCCTTGGCCACAGCGTCGAGGAGCTGCTGGGCGAGGCGATCTACGCCGTGCGCAAGCCGATGATGGACGCCGCCTTTGCCGGCGAGCGGCAGTGGTTCGTCGCCGACTTCCCGCATCCGACCCGGGGCCCCTTGGCGATCCAGGCCGAATATGTGCCGCAGGTGGCGCCCGACGGCGGGGTCCAGGGCATCGTCGTCCTGGTCACCGACGTCACCGAGCAACGAACCGCCGACCGGGTGCTGAGGGAGAGCGAGGAGCGCTTCCGGCGGATCGCCAATTCGGCGCCGGCGATGATGTGGGTGACTCGCCTCGATCGCAGCCGCGACTTCGTCAACGACGCTTATGCCGAATTCGCCTGCGGCCCAGGCTGCGACTCCGAGGAAGCGAGGACGCTCGACTGGCGCAATCGCATCCATCCCGATGACGTCGAGCGGCTGGTGGCGGAGAGCGTGGCAGGCGAGGCGAGCCTCAAGCCGTTCACATTGGAAGCGCGCTACCGGCGTTACGACGGCGAGTATCGCTGGCTGAGGAGCGTGTCGCAGCCGCGCTTCGGTCCGGACGGCGAATTGGCAGGCTTCATCGGCGTCGCCACCGACATCACGCTCGCCAAGGAGGCCGAACTCGATTTGAAGGCGCTGGTCGAGCAACAGGCCGGCGAGCTCGGCCAGGCGCAGGAGCAATTGCGGCAGAGCCAGAAGATGGAGGCCCTGGGCCAGTTGACCGGCGGCATCGCCCACGACTTCAACAATCTGCTGACCGTGGTGGTCGGCGGGCTCGATGTCATCAGCCGCCAGGTCAAGGACGAACGGCTGCAGCGCTACGCCGCCAATGCGCTGACCGCGGCGGAGCGCGGGGCGCGGCTGACGGCGCAGCTGCTCGCCTTCAGCCGGGTCCAGAAGCTGGAAGTGAAGCCGACCTATGTCGCGCCCCTGATCGAGGGCATGCGCCCGTTGCTGCGCAACGTCCTCGGGCCGACGATCGAGAAACGCTTCGACCTCGACGAGGCGATGGTGCCGATCATGGCCGACCCGACCCAGCTCGAGCTGGCGGTCCTCAATCTCGCCATCAACGCCCGCGATGCGATGCCTGACGGCGGCGTGCTGACGTTCCGGTCGACGGCGATCGCGGTCGACGGTGACGCCGAGCTCGAAGACGGCGACTATGTCGAGCTGGCGGTCAGCGACACCGGCACGGGGATGGACGAGGAGGTGATGTCGCGCGCCTTCGAGCCATTCTTCACCACCAAGGAGGTCGGCAAGGGGACCGGGCTCGGCCTGTCGATGGTCTATGGGGTCGCCCGTCAATCGGGTGGGACGGTGCGGATCGACAGCAAGCTGGGGGAAGGGACTTGCGTCCGCCTCTATTTCCGCCACGCCGAGGCGGCCGGCAATGCGGCTGCCGAGGACGCCGCCAAGGCCGCCCGCAAGGCGTCGCGCCGCAAGGCGTCGGTGCTGGTTATCGACGACGATCCCGAAGTGCGGACGTTCGTCGCCGCCAGCCTCGCCGATTATGGCTATGCGGTGCGCGAGGCGGCCGACGGCAAGACGGGCCTGAAAGCATTTGCCGAGAAGCGCCCCGACCTCGTCATCCTCGATTACGCCATGCCGGTGATGCCGGGCAGCGAGATCGCGGCGCGAATGCTGCGCGACGTGCCCGGCCAGCCAATCCTGTTTGTTTCCGGCTATAATGAAACAGAAGCGATCCGCGCCGCCGCGCCAGACGCCCAGCTGCTCGCCAAGCCGTTCCGTCCCGACGCCCTCGATGCCGCGGTGCGCGAATGCCTCGACAAAGGAAAGAATCCCGCCAGCTGAGCGTTTCGTCGCGCATGATCGGGTTTTTCATCGGTCTCGCCGCCCAGGCGACATTGGCCTCGGCCCCGGCGGTCAACCCGCACGCCAACGAACTGTTCGATCGCGATCCCCAGCTCAAGACATGGGCGCTCCGGCTCTACGACCGCAATCGTGACGGCTGGCTGACCCTCTTCGAGGCGCAGCCGGCGTTCAATGAGTTCAGGGATATCGCCGACGCCGACCGCGACGGCCGCGTCACCCCTCAAGAATACGCCCGCGCCAAGGAGTTCATTGTCGCGCGGTGGTGAAGGGGGCTTCAGTGCGCCGTCACTGTCCTATGTCTGCTTTGGGTGGAAAGCTGCCATTAGGAGAGGCGGCTCCTTGTGGAGCCGCCCCCCAATTCTGCCAGCTGGCCGCCGGCCGGCCGATCAGCCGCGTTCCGGCTCCGGCGGCGGCGGCGGCGGTGGCGGCGGCGGCGGACAGACG
>JBKPSK010000068.1:0-16546 GCA_046734995.1 Pseudomonadota bacterium | reverse complement strand
TCAGTCGATGATGCATGACCGCCAGCACCTGGCGCCGCTGTCCGACGAGACGAAGCCGCACGGGCCGTGCGACGAGAGCGGGCGTGGGTGCGTTCATTGGGCCGTGCTGCGGTCCTTGGGTTTGGCGGGAAGCGACTTGGGCGCGCCGGCCCTGGCGGATGCAATAGCCGTGGGCAAGGGCGCCAACGGGTCGAACGTCGCGCTTTTCACCGGTTTCGCCGTTGCCGACGCGGCAGGCCTTTTCAGCTCCGGTTTGCTGTAGCTAGCCGTATGCAACAGATCGGCAGCGTCGCCGCGCTTGGTGATGGCAGGCGGCGGCGTGTCGTCGGCGTCGCTGGTCATGACCTGTCGCGCAATAGTTTCAGGAGCGGGCGCGGCGGCGAGCACGATCGGTGCATCGATCTGCGGCCGCTTCTCCGGCCGGACCATGGCGGCGAGCTGGAAGCCGCCTTCGACGAACTGGTCGGCGGACGGCGCCGACAGGCGAATGAACCTGGCGTTCCAGCGTTCGAGCTGGGCAAGCCGTCCGCGCGTTCCGATTTCGGTCTGCAGCACCCGGATGTCGCGCTGGGCGAGGACGATTTTCTCCTCGACATTCTCCAGGCTAGCGCGTTCCGAGGCGACGTTCAGCGAGACCAGGTAGCAGCCGAGCGCGGCGCCGACGACGCTCGCCGCCATGAAAACCTGCCTGAAGCCGTGGGCGATCATGCAAGACCTCCCTGGTCCCACGCGGGCGCATCGGTACGGACGGCTGTACGCAGCCGCGCCGAGCGCGCGCGCGGGTTCGATGCAAGCTCGCGCTCCGACGGAGTCACGGGCTTGGCGACTTTCTCGAACGTGGGTGCCGGGCCGCGCGCAATTTGCGGGCGATGGCGCGACCCGGCGGGAACGGCTCCGCTGCGCTCCTTGAGGAAGCGCTTGACGATCCGATCTTCGAGGCTGTGGAAGGTGACGACCGCCAGCCGGCCGCCGGGCCGAAGCACACGCTCGGCGGCGCGCAGGCCCTGCTCAAGTTCCTCGAGCTCGGCGTTAAGATGGATGCGGATCGCCTGGAAGGTGCGGGTGGCGGGATCACTCTTCTGGCCCTGGCGAAATCCCAGGGCCTTGCGGACGACCGCTGCCAGCTCGGCGGTGCGGGTCAGCGGCCGGGCGGCGACGATGGCCCGTGCAACCGCCCGGGCGCGCGGCTCTTCCCCGTAGTCGCGCAGCACCCGGGCGATCTCGGCCTCGTCGGCCGAATTGAGGAATTCCGCCGCCGACTGGCCAGCCTGGCTCATGCGCATGTCGAGCGGCCCGTCCTTGGAGAAGGAGAAGCCGCGCTCGGCGCGGTCGAGTTGCATCGAACTAACACCAATGTCGAGCGTCACGCCGTCAGCCGGGGCGATGCCGCGGTCGGCCAGCGCCCGATCCATGCGGCTGAAGCGTTCGTGGATCAGCATCAGCCGGGGATCCGGGACGAGCGACCGCCCTTCCTCGATCGCCGTGGGGTCGCGATCGAAAGCGATCACTCGTCCCGCCCCCGCCCCAAGCAGGGCCTTGGTGTAACCTCCAGCTCCGAATGTGCCGTCAACGTGGGTAGTGCCGGGCTGCACGGCGAGGCCGGCGACGACCTCGTCGAGCAGCACCGGCTGATGCGACGCCGGGGCAACGGACGTCGCGCTCATGGCCTAATCCCCCGCTCTTCCAGCCGGAAGCGAGCGATATCCTTCATGTCCTCGGGCAGGCGCTTGTCGGCGAGGAACAATTTCGGGTTCCAGATCTGGAAGGTCTCGCCGGCGCCGAGGAACAGCGCGAGATCCTCGATACCGCCCTTCTTGCGCATCATCGGTGGCAGGACGATGCGGCCGGAGCTGTCGTATGGCATTTCCTCGGTAGCACCGAACGCCATGAGCGTGCGGGTCTGGTAGGCGAGCTCGGCTTCGGGATTGAGCTCGTTCTTCTCGAACTGACGCTCGATCTTGGCGTGCTTCAGTGCTGCATAACCGGGGTCGTAGGCGGAAAGGCAGGCGAAGGCGTCATGCTTGGCAAGGACGATCGTGCGGGCATCGCCGCGGCGTTCGATGACGGAGCGCAGGAAGGCAGGCACGGACACGCGGCCCTTCGCGTCGACCGCGTTCAAGGCACTCCCCTGAAACAAATGCTCTAGCGCCACTTGCCACTCCCGCGGCGCGCAAAGCTTCCCCATTCGCAGGGTGCACGACATCGCCGTGCGCCCCGCGGCCTTCACTTACTGTGAGGATGCCCCCCGCGCCTAACCATGTTGGTAACTCAACGCGCTTGGGGACACAATGGATTTTGATGCCATTTTGTGGGTTTTTATCCCACAGCCATGGAAAACGGCGGAAAATAGAGGTCGTTTGGACGGGGCCGCGTGGCTCTGTTCTTCTCCTGTTCCCGGTGGAAGACCCTGTGGATAAGTTTGTGGACGTCGCGACTCGGAAAAGTGTGGCGATTCAGTGACTCAGCGGCGGGAGCGAATTGAAGATATTAGATCAAGGAGTTCCGCCGCCTGGTTGCCATAGGAACCACCGTACGTCGAAACCAATTCCTCGTTGAGCCAGTCCGCGTCGGCGACGACAGTCGCAGCGCCATTGCCGATCTTGCACTCCGCAGTGATCCCCGCCCGCGACAGGGAGCAGTCCGGCGTCTTGGTCACCAGATTGCCAGGTGAGATGAAAACGAGCGGAAAAAGACCGCCTCCGCGCCCTTGCGGCCCGCGCTCCTCAGGTGCGTCGAGCCTGAGGCCCCAGTGCTGCAGCAGACCAGTGTCCGGGAACGCGACCGGCGCCCGGCGAGAGTCGCCGAGTGGGAGGCTGCTTTCCCATTCGAGCATCGGATCGGCGAGCAGCACCAGCTTGCCCCCGCCCCGGACCCAGGCATCGAGCGCCACCAGCTCCTCGGCCGGCAGCGCCCGCGGCTGCGCCGCCAGCAGCAGGCCGCCCGTTGGTAGCCGGCTCGGCAAATCGACCGGCGTCACCCGATATTCTTCTTCGAGCGCCTTCAAGGCCGGCGAGCCCGGCTGGTCGATCCCGAAGTGCTCGCTCCAGATCAGCGGCAACGTCGTCAGCAGGAACAGCTCGGGTTTTGCTTTGTCGGCTGTCCTCGCCGGCGTCGCGTCGCGGCAGGCAGCGAGCAGGATCAGTGCGATGACGGCCGCCTTGCGCAGGGCTATCACTGTTTGTTGTGGGAATCGTTCGAAGCGGAAGATTCCCCCGGCGCAACGCCGAGCTCGGCAAGCGGCTCGGTCGGCTCGGCCTCGGCATTCACCTCGGCCACGGCATTCGCATCGGGTGATTCCTCGCCCCAGCGGCTGATCGCGGCGCCCAACAGCACCAGCAGGAAAACGAACGCCAGGCCGGTCAGTCCGATCCTTACGCGCTGCATATCCCTCGCCTGGCCTCCCCGCGCCCCCACGGTTCGACAAGACTATGCCCCACTTCGATTAATGGCAATCGTATGACTTGACGCCGCCCCCCGACCGCGCAAGGGGCGAACTATATGAACCGAATTTTCTGCCCGACTCTTCTGGTAGCCGCCGCCGCGCTAGCCGGCTGCAGCCAGTCCGACCAAAACACAGCCGCCAACGAGGCGCAGGCGAATGCAGCCAATGCCGCCGCGCCAGTGGCGCTGCCGCCATCGATCGCCCACAGCAAGATCTATCGCTGCAAAGACAATAGCGTCGTCTATATCGACTGGCTGTCGGACAATAAGTCAGCCAACTTCAAGTCCGAGAAGAACGCCGCCCCGATCCAGCTCATTGCTTCGGAAGCCGGCCAGAAGATGATCGGCGCGGAAGGCTATTCCCTGACAGGCACGGCCGCCGATGCTTCGGTAACGCTCGAGCGGCCGGGCAAGGGCAGCCAGGTTTGCAAGGCCTGACCTGACCCTTTGATTGGACAAGATGCGGCGCGGGTCAAACCCGCGCCGCTTTTGCGTTCAGGCCGGCTCGGCCAGTTTCTGCTTCGGGCTCGACTTCATCCTCTCCTCGAACTGTTCCGGCGGAACGTCCTCGACATGGGTGGCGATGCTCCACTTGTGGCCGAACGGATCGGTCAGCGTTCCCATGCGGTCGCCCCAGAACTGGTTCTCGACCGGCATCTTTTCCGTGCCACCGGCGTCGATCGCCTTTTTGAAGGCGCTGTCGACGTCGGGGGTATAGATGACCAGCCCGAACGTCGTCCCGCCCCGCGACTTGGGGCTTAGGTTGTCAAAATCCGGGAACTCGTCGTTGAGCATGACGCGCGTGTCGCCGATTTGCAGCTCGGCGTGGCCGATCTTGTCGCCCATCGGGAGGCGCGAGATTTCCTCGGCGTCGAATGCGTCTTTGTAGAAGTCGATTGCCTTGGCGGCGTCATCGACGGTCAGGATGACATTCACGCTGCGATAGCCTTCGGGAATTGGTTTCACCATGTTCCGCTCTCCTTGGGGTTTCCCGCCGCTCGCCGGCCTCTATCCGCCTCGATTGTTACGGACGCAATTCACCGACTCACGGTCCGCCTAGCCGTGGCGTCGCATCGTCGCTAATGGCCCGCGCATGAGCGTCGCCGAAGCCCCTGCCATCAGTCCCGAGGTCGTTGCCGAGCATGGGCTCAGCGAAGACGAATATCAGCGGATTCTGAAGGCGCTTGGACGCGAGCCCAATCTGGTCGAGCTCGGCATCTTCTCGGTCATGTGGTCGGAGCATTGCAGCTACAAATCGTCGCGCGTTCACCTGAAGAAACTGCCGACCAAGGCACCCTGGGTGATCTGCGGCCCGGGAGAGAACGCCGGGGTGATCGACATCGGCGACGGCGACGCCGCCATCTTCAAGATGGAGAGCCACAACCACCCGAGCTACATCGAGCCCTACCAGGGCGCGGCGACCGGCGTTGGCGGCATCCTGCGCGACGTCTTCACCATGGGCGCGCGGCCGGTCGCGAACTTGAACGCGCTGCGCTTCGGCCGGCCGGACCACCCGAAGATGCGCCACCTGATCAGCGGCGTCGTCCAGGGCATCGGCGGCTACGGCAATTGCGTCGGCGTGCCGACGGTCGGGGGCGAGGTCAATTTCGACGCGGCTTACGACGGCAACATCCTGGTCAACGCCATGACCGTCGGCGTCGCGAAGCAGGACAAGATCTTCTATTCGGCGGCCGCCGGCATCGGCAATTCGGTCGTCTATGTCGGCTCCAAGACCGGCCGCGACGGCATCCACGGCGCGACCATGGCCAGCACCGATTTCTCCGAGGACAGCGAGGAAAAGCGACCGACCGTCCAGGTAGGCGACCCGTTCACCGAGAAATTGCTGATCGAAGCCTGCCTCGAGCTGATGGCGTCGGATGCCATCGTCGCCATCCAGGACATGGGCGCCGCCGGCCTTACGTCCTCCTCGGTCGAGATGGCGAGCAAGGGAGGCGTCGGCATCCGCCTCGACATGGACAAGGTGCCCTGCCGCGAGGAGGGCATGACCCCCTATGAGATGATGCTCTCCGAAAGCCAGGAGCGGATGTTGATGGTGCTAAAGCCCGGTCGCGAGGCCGAGGCGGAGAAGATCTTCACTAAGTGGGAGCTGGACTTCGCGGTGATCGGCCAGGTGACCAATAGCGGCCGTATGGAGCTCATCTGGAAGGGCGAAAGCGTCGCCGACATTCCGCTCGGCCCGCTGGCCGACGAGGCGCCCTGTTACGAGCGGCCCTATCTGAGCCGTGACGAGTACAAAGCTTGGGCGCAGGTCAAGCCGCTCGACGACGTGCCGGAAAGCACCGACATCGCCGCGGATCTGCTCAAGCTCATGGCCTCGCCCAACCTCGCGTCGCGGCGCTGGATCTGGGAGCAATATGACAGCCGTGTCGGCGCCGACACCGTCCAGCCACCGGGCGGCGATGCGGCGGTGGTCCGCATTCACGGCTCGAAGAAGGCGCTGGCGATCACCACCGACTGCACGCCGCGCTATTGTTACGCCGACCCGTATGAGGGCGGGAAGCAGGCGATCGCCGAAGCCTATCGCAACCTGTGCGCGGTCGGCGCCAGGCCACTGGCGGTCACCAACTGCCTCAACTTCGGCAACCCGCAGCGGCCCGAGATCATGGCCCAGTTCGTTGGGTGCCTCGAAGGCATGGCCGACGCCTGCCGCGCGCTCGACTTCCCGATCATCAGCGGCAACGTCTCGCTCTACAACGAAAGCAAGGCGACCGGCGGTGGCAGCGCCATCCTCCCCACTCCGGCCATTGGCGGTGTTGGTTTGCTCGACGACTGGGAGCGCTCGGCGACCATCGGGTTCAAGGCTGCCGGCGAGACTTTGGTGCTGCTCGGTCATTCGACAGGCCATGTCGGCCAATCGCGCTGGCTCGAAATCAATCGCCAAAGTCATGAGGGAGAGCCGCCGCCAGTCGATTTGGCTGTCGAGCGTCGTCTTGGTGAACTGGTACGGAAGTTGATCTTCGAAAACCTGGTAACTGCGGCACACGACGTTTCGGACGGCGGCGCGCTCGTCGCAATCGCGGAAATGGCGCTTGCTGGCTCAATCGGTGTTCGCTTGACCCTTCCGAACGTGCCGAACCCCAGCGCAATTCTCTTCGGCGAAGATCAAGGCCGAATGCTGGTGACCACGAATAATCCCGATGCCGTCATTGCCTGCGCCACCGAAGTGAACGTCTTCGCAGCGCCAATTGGTAAGGTCGGCGGCAACGCAATCGAGGTAGCGGATTTCACCGTGTCACTTACCGACCTTCGCGCTGCGCACGAGGGCTTCTTCCCCAGGCTGATGGGCGCTGACGCCGCGCTCGCTTGAATCGACATTTGTCGTTTCGTCGAAGCGCGATTGACTCGACGGCCTCCTCTTCGGAGCCTCCACCGCACAGAAACGGGAGGAAGCCATGCTCAAGCCGATCGCTATCGCCACCGCCCTCTCCGGCGCGCTCGACATCCTGTTCGCGATGATCCTGACGCTCTGGTTCGGCCGCGAGATTCCGAACATGCTGCGCTACGTGGCTTCGGGACCTTTTCCGGTGGCGACGGATATGGGAACCGCTGGTGCAATTCTCGGCCTCATCGTCCATTTCAGCCTGATAGCTATTATGGCAGCGGTGCTAATGCTGATTGCCCGCAGCAAACCAGAATATCTCGAAGCGCCGGTCCTGCTCGGTGTCATGTACGGCCTCGTTACCTATATCGTCATGAACTGGATCGTCGTTCCGCTGCGATTTGACACGCCGCTCCCCCCCAAGCCGCTGTCGATCGCCACCCAGCTGTTCGCGCACATTTTCCTTGTCGGCATTCCCATGGCTCTGGTCGCGGCGCGCTATTTGCGGCCACGCTCGGCCATTTAGACTCCCTATTGCGAACGCCTCGCATTATCGAGTATATCGATCTCCATGATCGTCTGTTCCTGCAATGCGATTCGTGAGGACGAGATCCGCGACGCCGCGCGGCGCGGCTCCGCCTGCCCCGAGAGCGCCTACGCCTCCTTGGGCTGTGAGCCGCAATGCGGCGCGTGTCTCTGCTACGCGCAGGATATCATCGACGAGGAGCAAGCGGGCAACGTCGTCCAGCTTCGGCCAAAGGCCGCCTGATCGCCACTTCTGCGACTGATTGTCAGTCGCATATTTTTCCCGGATTTCCGCCAGTTTTTCTTCTTGCCGCCGCGTGCCGGCAAGGCGTAAGGCCGCCACTCGACAGGAGGCCGGCATGAAGGGCGACAAAAAGGTCATCGAGCTTCTCAACGAGGCGCTCAAGAATGAGCTGACGGCCGTCAACCAATATTGGCTGCACTACCGCCTGCTCGACAATGCCGGCGTCAAGAAGCTCGCCGAGTTCGAGCGGCATGAGTCGATCGACGAGATGAAGCATGCCGACGAGCTGGCCGAACGCATCCTGTTCCTGGACGGCCTGCCCAATTTCCAGATGCTAGGCCGGTTGCGGATCGGCGAGAATGTCGAGGAGATCCTGAAAGCGGACTATGAGCTGGAGAAAGAAGCGGTGCCGCAGCTGAAGGGCGCCATCGCCCATTGCGAGACCGTCCGCGATTACGTCAGCCGCGAATTGTTAGCGAAGATCCTCACCAACGAGGAAGAGCATATCGACCATCTCGAGCAGCAGTTCGAGCTGATCGCGGCCATGGGAATCCAGAATTACGTGCAGTTGCAGTCGGAAGACGCCAAGGAGTAGGCTCATTTCGACGGGGGGCCTTCGCATGACCGCAGCCACCGAGCCCGGACGCCGCATCATCACCCTCGATATCATCCGCGGCATTGCGGTGATGGGCATCTTCTCGGTCAACGTCATCGCCTTCGCGATGATTGAAGCAGCCTATTTCAACCCCGCGGCTTACGGCGGGCGCACGGGCGCCGATCTATTCGTCTGGGCGGCCAACATGCTGTTGGTCGACGGCAAGATGCGGACGCTCTTCTCGATGCTGTTCGGCGCATCGATGCTGCTGGTGGTCGAGCGAGCGGAAGCGTCGGGCCGATCCGGCTGGTGGACTCATTTCCGCCGGATGATCGTGCTCCTGGGCTTCGGCCTTCTCCATTATTATTTCATCTGGTTCGGCGACATCCTGACGCTCTATGCGATCTCGGGGCTGCTCGCCTTCAGGTTTCGCAGCCTGTCGCCACGCGGCCTGGTCATTGCCGGCATCATCTGGCTGGTCATCCATACCCTGGTTTTCTCCGGCTTCCTCGCTGGTCAGTACCACGCCGACATCGCCGCCCACACACCCGGAGCGACCCAGAAGGCGATCACGGAATGGAACGAGGGAATGGGCAGCTTCTTCCCGAGTGCGGCCAAGATCGCGCAGGACAAGGCTCTGCACCTCGGCTCGTGGGTCGGCTTGGTTCGCCACAATTTGCAGCACTGGGGCAGCGTCCTTCAGGGTACCGTAGTGTTCATTCCGGATACGGTCGGCCTGATGCTGATCGGCATGGCCGGCTATAAGTCTGGCTTCCTTACCGGCGAGTGGACGGACTCAAGTTACCGCCGATTCGCATCGTGGACGATCCCGATCGGCCTCGCCGCCGGTGCCGCGATCGTGACCATCGATCTCAGCTCGCGCTTCTACGTCATCGCGATGATGGGCTCGTTCATGGTGTTGGGGACTCCCTTCATCACTTTGATGGCGCTCGGTTATGCGGCGCTGATCATCTTGCTGACTCGAAGTCAGGGCTGGCTCGCGCAGCGCATCGCGGCGGCGGGTCGCTGCGCTTTCACCAATTATCTCGGCACGTCGCTCATCGCGACTGGCGTATTCTACGGCTGGGGCCTGGGTCTTTATGACAGCCTCTCGCGCTGGCAGGCGTGGCTGCTGGCGCCGATCGTCTGGACGATCATGCTCGCCTGGTCCAAGCCGTGGCTCGAGCATTTCCACTACGGCCCGTTCGAATGGGCGTGGCGCAGCCTGGCGCGGGGCAAGCCGCAGCCAATGCGGAAGAGGAAACCGGGCGTGGTGGCGCCCGCCGCGGCCTAGATCCGGCCGAAGCCCTGATTGTTTGCCTTGCGTCCAAATCCGCCGAGCGCCGGCGCGCTGCGCGTCAGCAGCGGGTTGGTAGCTTTGTCGAACAACTCGATTGTCTCGCTGAACAATTTGCGCAGCTGGACGACCTCGGGGACCAGCTCATCGGGAAAGCGGTGGGTCTCGACGCAGAGCCGCGCGGTCTGCTCGATCAGCTCGGCGATCACAGCCAGCGGCTCCGCACCGAACTGCCGCGCCTCACCCTTTAGCGTATGTGCCGGGAGGATGAGCGCGACCGTATTCTGTTCGCGCATCGCCTCCTCGATCTGGGCGACCGACTTCACTCCGTCCTCGCGGAAATAGCTCAGGATGCGGATGAAGCCGGGGCCAAGCTCGGCGCGGCTTTTCTCGAAATGCACCCAATCGACGATGGTTGAGCTTTCGTCGCTCAAGTTCGCTGCTCCTAGTGCCCCGGTCCAGGGGCTATGGTCCCACTTGGGCACATCTAGCCCGGAAAGGGTAAAGAGGCGGTTATTGCCGCCGATCGTCGCGTTTTAGGTCGAACGGGTTCTTCGGCGCACGCATGGTGAGGCGCAGCGGCACTGCGCCCAGCTTGAGGTCCCGACGCATCGAATTGAGCAGGTAGCGGCGGTAGCTTTCGGGCAGCTGGTCGACGCGGGTGCCGAAGACGACGAAGCTCGGCGGCCGCGACTTCACCTGGGTGATGTACCTGAGCTTGATGCGCTTGCCGCCGGGCGCGGGCGGCGGATTGGCCTCGACGGCGCGCTCGAACCAGCGGTTGAGCTCACCGGTAGCCACCCGCCGCGACCAGTTTTCGCGGGTTTCGAAGGCAGCGCCTAACAGCTGGTCGATGCCGTTCCCGGTTTTGCCCGACACAGTTAGCAAGGCCACGTCCTTCAGCTGCGACAGGCCTTCCAGCAGCGCCGCCTTGACACCGTTGAACAGTGAAGAGGCATTGTCGGCAACGTCCCACTTGTTGAGGGCGATGACCAGGCCGCGGCCTTCCTCGATGACCGCGTCGGCGATGCGCAGATCCTGCGCCTCTAGCCCCCGCGTCGCGTCGAGCAGCAGCACCACTACTTCGGCCATGTCGATCGAGCGGCGCGTGTCGGCGGTCGACAGTTTCTCGAGCTTGTCCTCCACCTTGGCGCGCTTCCTCAGCCCCGCCGTGTCGACCAGGTGCACCGGCCGTCCGTTCCATTCCCAGTCCAGCTTGATGGAATCCCGGGTGATCCCCGCCTCCGGGCCAGTGATCATCCTTTCCTCACCGAGCATTTTGTTGACCAGGGTCGATTTGCCGGCATTGGGTCGGCCGACGATCGCCAGCTGCAGCGGTCGGCCCTCACCATCCTCATTCTCGGCCGGAGTCTCGTCTTCGCGATCGACGTGCGGGCGCAGCATTTCGAACAGATCGGCCAGCCCCTCGCCATGCTCGGCAGAAATGGCGAGCGGGTCGCCGAGTCCCAAAGCATAAGCCTCCAGCCGACCGGCCTCGCCGCCGCGCCCTTCCGCCTTGTTGGCGGCGACGATCACGGGCGTGTCTTCGCCGCGCAGCCAGCGGGCGATTTCCTCGTCGAGCGGCGTCAGCCCCTCGCGCGCGTCGATCAGGAACAGGGCCGCGTCGGCGTCGCGCACCGCGGCCTCGGTCTGGGCGCGCATGCGGCCGGGCAGGCTCGATGGGTCCTCATTTTCGAAGCCGGCGGTGTCTATCACCCGGAACCTGAGGTCGAACAGCAGCGCCTCGCCCTCGCGCCGGTCGCGGGTGACGCCCGGCTTGTCGTCGACCAAAGCGATGCGCTTACCGACCAGCCGGTTGAACAGGGTCGACTTGCCGACATTGGGTCGGCCGATGATGGCAACGGTGGGCAGGGGCATGGCGCCAGCGCCCTGCCCGCCCCCGCTCTTGCGGTCAACTACCGGAACGCGGTCAGGCGCCCGCGGTCGTCGAGGATGTATAGAGTGGAGCCGGCGACCACCGGCTGCAGGCTGACGCCGGCGCCCAGGCGGCTCTGCCCCTGGAAGGCGCCATTGTCCGGGTTGACGTTGATCAGTGCGCCTTGGGACGACACCAGGATCAGCCGGTTGCCGGCCAGCACAGGCCCGGAGTAAAAGATCGGTCCCTACTTGCCCTTCTCATTCTGCCAGCGTGGCAGCTGGTTGATCCAACGGACCTTGCCGCTGTTCCGGTGGAGGGCGATCAGCTTTGCCTCGTCGGTAACCACGAACACCCATTCGCCGGCGACCCATGGTGTCGAAATGCCGGCGATATTCTGCTCCCACTGCCGCTGGCCGCTGTTCAGCTCCAGCGCGACCATGCGGCCGCCCTTGCCGATCGCGAACACCTGGCCGCCGTCGATCACCGGGTCGGCGTCGATGTCGGACAAGGAGGCGACGCTGGTCGACATGCTGGTGCGCGACAAGGCATCCTGCCAGACCTGGCGGCCGTTCTCATAGCGGTAGGCGTTGAGCTCTCCGCTGGAGAAGCCGGCAACGACGGTGCCGGCGGCGACCGACGGCGAGGCGGAGCCGAAGACGCCGGCGATTTCCAGCGCCGCGGCGCTCGACCAGTTTTGCGATCCGTCCGCTTCCTTGAGCGAATAGATCTGGTTGTCCTGGCTCATGACGTAGACCGCGCCGTCGGCGACCGTCGGCGCGCCGCGCAGCGGGCCACCCGGCTTGACGGTCCACGCAGCGCCGCCGGTGGCAGCGTCGAGCGAGGCGACATAACCGTTACCGTTGGCCGCGTAGACACGGCCGTTGTCATAGGCGACGCCCCCGCCATAGTTGCTTTCCCGGCTGATGTCGGTGCCGAAGCTGGAGCTCCACACCTGCCCGCCATTGCGCGTGTCGAACGCGCGCACCGTGCCGACGGTATCGATGGTATAGACCCGGCCGCCGCCGATCACCGGCGAACCCGCCAGCCGCGCCGACTTGTTGTTGCCCGCGCCGATCGAGACCGACCAGGCCTGTCCGAGCGTCCCGCCGAGCGCCAGATGGCCCATCGACTTGGATGGACTACCGCCGGACTGGGTCCATTCCTCGTTGGCGGTTTCCGCCGGGAGCGAGAAGGGCAGCGCCGACGTCGCCTGGTCGATGTTGATGTCGGCTTCACCGGTCAGGACGGAAATGCGCTCGCCGACCACGGGGGTCTTGGGCTTGTCCTTCTTGAACGGGTTGCAGCCGCCGAGCAAAGCGGCGGCGGCGAGGACCAGGGCAATTCTTTGTACGCTGCGCTTCATTGATCTTCAGTCCTGTCGAGCTGCGGCCGGCAGCGACGCGGTGGCGTCGATGCCGAGCGTTCCGGCGATTTGCACCGCGCGGCTGCGGATGGTGTCGGGAACCTTGTTGTCGGCGGCCATTGCGGCGAACATCCGGCCAGCCTCGTCCTTGCGATTGAGCTTGAGCAACGCCATCGCGGTCAGCTCGCCGGCGCTTCCGAACCAGGGATTGCCGGCCACCGCCAGCGGCTTCAGCCGGGCGATGACGTCTTCGGGCTTCATCTGGTCGAACTCGAGCGATGTCAGCCGGATGGTGGCGAGGTCGCGATAGGGCTGGGCAAGCCCCTTGTCGCCCATCACCGAGCGATATTCGGCGATCGCCGCCTTGCGGTCCGACTTGTCGAGCGCAATCGCGGCGCGCGTCAGCCGGGCAGCGGCACTGACGCCCTCGGCACCGGACTGCTCGAGCGACCCAAGCTGCTTGTCAGCCTCCTCGACCTGCCGCGCACCGATCTGGCCCATGACGTTGTTCAGCCGCTCGGTCTCGGCCTCGGCAAGCTTCTGCTGACGGTCTTGCCAATAGAGCCAGCCGGCGACGGCGGCGAGGAACAGCAGAATGGCGCCGATGATCCACGGCCCGTTCTTCTTCAGGAAATCGCGAGCCTGGTCGCGGCGCAAATTTTCGTCGACTTCGCGGACGAAGGATTCGGCTGGATCGGTGGGAAGCGCCAAGTGGGTCCTCATGCGAAGGGGAAAGTGTTCGCCGCCGCTTCCTCCCCTCCCTCAAATGAACGGAAGCTGGCTTGGGCGCCCGTCTAGCGAACCGCAAGCCAAAGGCAAAGGGGGCGTGTCACGAGCGCCTTCCAATCGCTCCGGCCCGGTGCAAGATGACGCGATGCGCGAATCCGAAACGCTGCCTCCTTTCTACAAACCGGTGACGCCGTTCGAATGGCAGCGCTCGCCCGTCCGCGCCGAAATGGGCCATGCCGGCCGCCAGTCGCTGCTCGCCGCCGGCGCCTCGCGGCTCCAGGCCGACCGAGCGGAAATCTATCAGCTCGACGGCTTCCTTGACCCCGGGCAATGCGCGGCCCTTGCCGGACTGATCGATGCCGGCTGCGTGCCGTCCGCGCTCCACCTCGCCCACAATTACGACGATTATCGGACGAGCCAGACCTGCGACCTCGATGCCGCGCATCCCGCCGTGTCCGCGGCGGACGCCAAAATCGCCGCCATCCTAACTTTGGACAGCACCTTCGGCGAACCAATGCAGGGCCAGGTTTACCAGGCCGGCCAGCATTACCGCATGCACCCGGATTTCTTTTACATCGACCAGCCATATTGGCCGCAGGTGGATGCGGTCGGCGGCCAGCGCACCTGGACGGCCATGATCTACCTGGACGAGCCGACGGCGGGCGGAGCGACGCGCTTCCCCTATCTCGATTTGGAGGTGCGGCCTTTGACCGGCCGCCTCCTGGCATGGAACAATATGGACGCCCACGGCAGTCCGAATAGCTGGACCATCCACCAGGGCTGCACGGTCGAGGGCGGCGTCAAGCACATCATCACGAAATGGTTTCGGGAGCGGCCCTGGGGCACCCCGCCCGCATGAGCTAGAGCCAGCCGCTCCGCCGGAAGCGAGCGTAAAGCCAGGCGCACAGGACGACGATGACGGCAAGGACGACAAAATAGCCGTACCGGCTGCCGAGCTCCGGCATGTAGCTGAAATTCATTCCGTAGATTCCCGCAATCGCCGTCGGCACGGCGAGGATCGCCGCCCAGGCCGCCAGCTGCCGCGTGATTGCCCCCTGCCGCTGCTGCTCGAACAAGGTGCTGACCTCGAACACGCCGGCCAGCGTGTCCTTGAGGCCGTCGATCCGCGTGCTCACCCGCTCGACATGGTCAAGCACGTCGCGGAAATAAGGCCGGATCGTCGGGTCGATCATCGCCAGGTCGAGCCGCACCAGCCTGCTGCACACCTCGGTCATCGGCCCCAGCTGGCGCTGGAAGCGGATGATATCGCGCCGAAGGGCGAACAATCGCGATACCTCCTCACGGCCGAGGAATGCATCGATGGCCCGGGTCTCGATTTCAAGCACGTCCTCCTCGATCTCGACGACGACCGGCAAATAGCCGTCGACGATGAAATCGAGCACGCCGTGCAACACGTAATCAACGCCATGGGCCAGCAGCTTGGAGGATGATTCCAGCTGCGCGCGCAACATCCCATGATCGCGTAGCGAGCCGTGGCGGACGGTGATGATGTGCTTGTCGCCGACGAAGATGGCGGTCTCGCCATAGACAATCGCATCGTCCTGGAACCTCGCCGTCGTGGCGACGATGAACAGCTGCTCGCCGTAAATCTCCAGCTTCGGCTGCTGGTGCGCCTTGAGCGCGTCCTCGATTGCCAGCGGATGGAGATTGAAGCGTTCCTGGAGCACCCGCAGCTCCTGCTCGGCCGGATCGACAATGCCGATCCAGACGAACTCGCCGTCGCCGACGACGGTGCTGCCCGGCTCGGCGAGGTCGATCGCCTCCACGCGCTCGCCACCGCGATACTTGTAGGCTGCGACTACGCTCATCGCGGCGCTGTTAGTCCAGACAGCGGCGTCGGGCTATCCTGTTGGCCGGCGACACGCGGGTTCGGACGGCCGTCACAAAATGACACAGGTCCAAAAGGCATGTGTTAAACTATTATTAATGGACTAAAACTCTCCGGAGAGTTAACAAGGACTTAGCTGAGTCGCATTCGCGGCTAAGCGGGCAAATCCTTGGACTGCATGAGGAGGGTAAAATGAGTAAGCGGGCAATTCTTGCTGCGACGGCGATCGTCGTCGGCAGCTTCAATCCGGTTTTTAGCACGGCAGCTTGGGCCGCCGTCACGATTATCGATCCGACTCCCACTGCTGACGCCCCTACCGCCGAAACATTGGCGGCTATGGAGGACCAGTGCGATGCGCTGGCGGCCGCCCACGGCGTCAACTGGGACGGCGAGCTGGACGAGTCGAGCATCGTTGCCTCGTATGTCAGCGGCCCGACCGAAAGCGGCACGCATTCGATCGACGATGCGATCGAGGGCACGCTCGAAGGCGCCGGCACGTTCACCCCGGGGAGTGTTTCGATCCTGGGCGAGCCTTTCCGCATCGGCGGCAGCGTCAACATGTTCGGCGTCCTGCAGTCAACGGGCGGGCACTACAGCGCCAGCGAATATGATTTTCTCGGCGAGTTCGACACGACGTTCTCCTACGCGTTCAATTGCACCATGACCGAGTCGGTTCATCATGCGGCCGTGGGCCATTATGTGATCAGTCCCGACGCCCATGGCGGGGAAGAGGAAGCAATCCTGCAGGAATGCAATGCGTACAATGCATTGGGGGAGAATGATCCCCTGCCCGGCTTCTGGGGCAATTCACCGCAGGGTAACTGCGTATTCGAGATAACAACTCCGGAAGGCGACACGGACGAGCCGCGAGACGACGAAGCCGGCACGCCTATCGAGCAAACGCAAACCGATACGCTCCTTGCCCATGAGGACGCGGGCGAAGGCTTCGATATCGGCGAGACCGTCTTGATCGGGCAGGCCGTGATCTGCATTTCGCCGAGCAAGACCGGGCCGAAGGGCGTTCCGGGGACCTGGACCAAGCAGAACGGCTACACCGGCTCGAACTGCACCACGACCTACTTCAACACCGCTCCGTGGGGCGCCGGCTCGCAGGACAGCAATGGTACCTACATTTCGGTCCCGCTTGCCTGAGATTGTTTAATGTTTGTAGTGTAAAAGGCCCCGTCGGTTATAACCGGCGGGGCTTTCTTTCGGTGGGGCAAAATTGAAATGACTGCTTGTACCTTGCGTCGCCGATTGGTCTCCGCCTGCTCGCTGACCGCC
>JBKPSK010000067.1:0-15481 GCA_046734995.1 Pseudomonadota bacterium | reverse complement strand
CTTGCCGTCGAGCATGACCGAATTCATGAACTTCGACAGAACGATGTCCCCGAACTTGGGATCGGGGAGGATCTCGCGCTTCTCTGGGCGACGACGACGGGACATATGCGAATTCCTTTAATTGAGCGGCGCGCCTGCCTTTAAGCGGGCGGCGCGGCCGGCGATTCCAGCTTACTTGGGACGCTTGGCGCCGTACTTCGAACGGCTCTGCCTGCGATCCTTCACACCCTGCGTGTCGAGCACGCCGCGAAGCACATGGTAGCGAACACCGGGCAAGTCGCGCACGCGGCCGCCGCGGATCAGCACGACGCTGTGCTCCTGGAGGTTGTGGCCTTCGCCCGGAATGTAGCTGATGACCTCGCGCTGGTTGGTCAGGCGAACCTTGGCCACCTTGCGCAACGCCGAGTTCGGCTTCTTGGGAGTGGTCGTATAAACGCGGGTGCAAACGCCGCGCTTCTGCGGGTTCTGCTCCATCGCAGGGACCTTTGACTTGGCCTTCTGCGGATCGCGACCCTTGCGGATCAGCTGGTTAATCGTCGGCATGAAGCCCTTCACCTTTCATCGGGTCCCACGAAAGTACTACTTTCGCGGGGTCCCTCTTTGCCGGAAGACCCGGCGGTTACTTTGCCCAACGCAAAAGCGCGAAGTCCGAGGCAGCTACGGCCACCCGGCCTTCACGTCGTCGAGCAATGTTCAGCTCTGCCCGGCGGAGAATGAATCACACGACCCGCGGACGAGCGGCCCCTTAGCGGCGGGCGGACTTGCGGTCAACCGCGGCTTGGGTCGGAACCCGCCAGGCGGCGGACCGTTCACAGATGGTGACCGGTCTCCATGCGCACAAGGCCAGCTGGCAGCACATCGCGCCCGCACTGCTGCTGATCGGGCTGGCGAATTGCGATGCGAGGGATTCGGCGGCAAACCAATCGGAAGGAGCACCAGCCGTGGAAAATGCCACGCTCACGCAATTAAGCTTGACCAGCGCCGCCTTCCAGGACGGTCAGGCGATCCCGACGGAATATACGTGCGATGGCGCCGGCAAGGCGCCAGCACTTTCCTGGGGCGATCCGCCGGCCGATACGAAGAGCTTCGCATTCGTCGTCGACGACCCGGATGCGCCGAGTGGCACTTTCCGCCACTGGGGCGTGTTCAACATCCCCGCTTCGGCACGGTCGATCGGTGGCGGACAGCAGGCTGGTACCGAAGTGACCAATGATTTCGGCAAGCCCGGCTACGGCGGCCCGTGCCCGCCCAAAGGACACGGGCCGCATCACTACCGGTTCAAGCTACTGGCGCTCGATATCGACCGCATAAGCCTCAAGGCTGATGCGAAGGTGAGCGACCTCGAGCGAGCAGCCGAGCAGCATGTGGTGGGACGGGCGCAGCTCACTGGCACTTACGAGCGCCGCTAGCGCCGAAGCGCCGACCAGGAAGAACAAGCTACGCACTATCGTTCCTCCTGCGCCCGATCTCCTGGATGAACGCGAAGACTTCCGATCCGAAGGGAGCGTTCACCTCGCCCTCCCACTCGCCCATGCGCTCATAAAGCCTGGTCGCGCCCTGCATCATCTCAGGCGTCGCCACCTTGGTGAAGGGCTCAAGCAGCTTCTGCCACTCGTCGTAAAGCGCCCGCGCCTCGGCGCTTTCGGGCCCGAGCGGCATGACCGCCGCGACCCTCTTGCCGAGGTCTGCCCATTGCCGATTGTAGGCTTCCTGGTCGAAATCAGCGGGCCCGTCCTTCATCGTCTCGGCCCATCGCGCCTTCTCCTCGGGGGAGAAATAGCGGTCCGTGACCTTGTCCCATTGTTCCTTGGTCATGACCAAATCCTCATTCTTGATCAGCGAGCAAAAGGTCGCGGCATCGACGGGCTCGCCGCGGTCAATGCGTGACTTGACGTTGAGCAACAGCGCCTCGGCTTCGCCAAGCTCGGCCCTCCGCTCTGCAATCATGGCCAGCTGGGCGCTGATCAATTGCTTCAGATTGAGCGCGCCGCGGCCGGTCAGCCGGCCGATCTGCGACAGGGTCAGCCCGGCGCGCTTCAACGAAACGATCAGGTTGATGCGCTCGAGTTCGCCCGGCCCGTAGAGCCGGCGGCCGCTATAGGTGCGCAGCGGCGAAACCAGCCCGCGCGCTTCGTAAAAACGCAGCGCGCGGCTGGTCAGGCCGGTGCGGCGGCAGACCTCGGAGATGTCGAGCGGCTGTTCCATTCCGCCCTTGTAGCCCTTGACGTTAGGTCAACTTCAAGGCGGTATTTCAGCGGACCTTTCCGACCTCGCTTGCCAGGCCGAGGAGGTCGATGGCGTTGAGTTAGCGAGCGGGCTAGCCCGCCTTTCGGCCGAACACCGTTCGCTGCTGCCGGACGAATGGCTCAGGCTCGAACAGCGGAGCGTACGGAACGTGAGCCATTTCCTCGGGGGGGACAGGAACGGCGACCTCCGCCTCCTGGGTGAGCGCAAGCTCGGTGATCACCGCCTGCTCTGGAGGCACGACCTCGGTCACCTTCGCCTCCTTGGGGACGCTGGCCTGGCGGCCGCCTTTTTTCCCGCTGGTTTTGCGACTTCTGCTTGATCGAGGAGCCGGTGGCTCGACGAGTTCCGTTTCCTTGATGTTGCCTGCCTCCATCTGCTTATCGGCTGGCTTCAGCGGCGCGGCGGTTTCTTTGTGGGCAAGAGGATCGACTCGATCATCGGACGTGAACTCGATCCGCTGCGGTTCCATGGCGGTGGGCGAGCGATGACCAGCCATATCGAATGCGTGGATCAGTCCATAGAGCGCGGCCACGAATGCTGCCGGCAGGAATGCGGAAGCGCCAGTCTGGATCCAGGCGCCGACACAAGAGGCGGCGATGGCGAGCGCGCAGAAGACCTCGAAGAGGATCCTCCCGCGGGAATGGTGAAAGCTGTGCATAGGCCTTCTCCTACGCACGAAAATACCGTTTCGGACCCTACCTAAGGGTTAACGCCCGCCAACCATTATTCGGTGGTCGCGCCGTCCCATTCCTCGTGGAGGGCCATGGCGTCGGCCTTGGTCGCCTCGACGAGGGCGTCGACATGCTCGGGCGGGCCGTAGAGCGTGTATAGCCTGAGCGCACCACTGCCGGTATTGCGGACATTGTGGCGGGCACCGGCGGGAACGATGACGCCGGTGCCGTCTTCGACATCGTAGCTGTTGTCGTCGATGTCGACCTGGCCGCGGCCTTCCTCGAAGCGGAAGAACTGGTCGCGGTCCTCGTGCACCTCTGCGCCGATCTCCTCGCCGACCTGAAGCGTCATCAGCACCAGCTGCAAATGCGGCCCGGTATAGAGCACGCGGCGGAAGTCGTTGTTGCCGGTTGTCAGCTGCTCGATGTCGCCGTGAAAGCCTTTCATGTCTGCTCTCCTTCGTTGCTAGCCGCAGGGCTGGTCGACGTCGACGGGGCTGCGCGGGCGGATGTAGAGCCGGTGCACCATCGGGAACCGCACCTCGCATTCTCGCTCGATCTCGCAGACGATCCGCTCGACGTCGCGGGCGGAGATTTGGTCCTCGAAATCGACCGACAGCATGGCGGTGACCTGGTCCGGCGCGCTGTGGACGGTCAGGATCTCGCCAACCGACGTGACGCCGCTCTTGTGGTCGACCATGTCGTGGATCGCCGCCACCAGCTCGGGGTCAGCGGCCTCGCCGATCAGCAGGGCCTTGGATTCGTAGGCCAGGAAGAAGGCAATGAGGGCCAGGATCAGGCCGATGAGGATCGACGCCGCGCCGTCGAAGCGGGGATCGCCGGTATACTGGCTGATGCCGAGACCCACCGCGGCCGCTACGATGCCGACCATCGCCCCGCCGTTTTCGAGCAGCACAATGAAGCCTGGAGGGTCTTTCGATTGCTGGACCGCCTGGATCCAGCCGAGCTGACCCTTCGCTTCCCGGAAGTCCTTGAACGCTTCCCACGTTGAGCCGCCTTCGAGCAGGAAGGCGACAAGCAGCACGCCATAAGCGATGATCGGCGACACCGCCGGCTCGGGATTGGCGATATGGATAATGCCTTCGTAGATCGACACGCCGGCGCCCAGCGCAAACACCAGAACGGCGACGACGAAGCTCCAGAAATAGATTTCGCGGCCGTAGCCGAAGGGATGGAACTGGTCGGGCGGCCGCGTCGCCGCTTTGCGGCCCCACAGCAGCAGCAGCTGGTTGGAGCTGTCGACGACCGAGTGGACTCCCTCGGTGAGCATTGCCGACGATCCAGTAATCGCAGCCGCGACGAACTTGGAGACCGCAATCCCCATGTTTGCCGCGAAAGCGATCCACAGAGTCCGGTTATTGTGCGCGATGCCGCTCAAATGTGCAGGACCCGTCCGTAGGCCGCAAGCACGCTCTCGTGCATCATCTCGCTCAAGGTTGGGTGCGGATAGACGGTGTTGATGAAGTCGGTTTCGACCAGCTCCGCGGTCTTGCCGACCGTATAGCCCTGTATCAGCTCGGTGACTTCGGCGCCGATCATGTGCGCGCCGAGCAGCTCGCCCGTCTTGGCGTCGAATACCGTCTTCACGAAGCCCTCGGTCTCGCCGAGCGCGATCGCCTTGCCGTTGCCGATGAAGGGGAACTTTCCGACCTTGACCTCGCGACCGGCTTCCTTGGCCCGGGCCTCGGTCAGGCCGACGCTGGCGACCTGCGGATGGCAATAAGTGCAGCCGGGGATGTTCTTCACGTCCATCGCGTGCGGGTGGACATCCTTGTTGCCGAGTGCCTGGGCGATCGCCTCGACGGCGATCACGCCCTCATGGCTCGCCTTGTGCGCCAGCCAGGGCGGCGCGGTGACGTCGCCGATCGCCCAGATGCCGGCGACGTTGGTGCGGCCCATTGCGTCGGAGTCGATATGACCCTTGGTGGTCTTCACACCCAGCTTCTCGATGCCGATATTCTCGGTGTTGGGGGCGATGCCGACAGCGACGATGCAATGGCTGAAGCGCTTCTCCTCGACCTTGCCGTCCTTTGTCTTGATCTTGGCGGCAATGCCCTTGGCGTCGGCCTTGAGGCTCTCGACGCCGGCGGAAGTCAGCAAGGTCATACCCTGCTTGGCCAGGCTTTTGGCGAGGAAGTCGCTGACCTCCGCATCCTCGACCGGAACTACGCGATCGAGCATTTCGACGACGGTCACCTTGGCGCCCATGTCGTTGTAAAAGCTAGCGAATTCGATGCCGATCGCGCCCGAGCCGATGACCAGGAGCTCGGTCGGCATTTCCGGCGGGACCATGGCGTGGCGGTAGGTCCAGATGCGCTTGCCGTCGCTCTGCGCGAAAGGCAGCTCGCGCGCCCTGGCGCCGGTGGCGATGATAATGTGCTTGGCCTGCAGGTCGGCCTTCTTTGAATCCACTCCTGTGACCGTCATCTTGCCCGGCGCGGTGATCGCCCCCTCGCCCATGTGCACAGTGATCTTGTTCTTCTTCATCAGGTGCGTGACGCCCTGGTTCAGCTGCTTTGCCACGGCGCGGCTGCGGGCAACGATCTTGGCGAGGTCGGGCTTCACTTCGCCGGCGATCAGCCCGAAGCTGTCGGCGTGGCGCATATGATGCAGCATCTCGCCAGAGCGCAGCAGCGCCTTGGTGGGGATGCAGCCCCAGTTCAGACAGATGCCGCCGAGGTTCTCCCGCTCGACGATCGCCGTCTTGAGGCCGAGCTGTGCGGCCCGGATCGCGGCGACATAGCCGCCAGGCCCGGAACCGAGGACGATGAGGTCGTAACTGTCAGCCATGAGCTTCCTCTTTGGCCGCAATCTCGCGCGGCTTGTCGTTGGCGTCGAGCGCGACGAAGGTGAACTCTCCCTCCGCCACGGTCTTCTCGCTGTCCCCGTCCCGCTCGCGGGCGATCGCCTCGGCCTTGAGCTTCAGCGAGGTGCGGCCCTGGTTGATCAATTCGACATAGACGCTGAGCTCGTCCCCGACGGCCATGGCGCCGGGGAATTTGATCGCGTCAGCCGCCACCAGGATCGCTTTGCCGCCCGCAAAGCGCGACGCAAAGGAGCCGCAGGCGAGTCCCATCTGGCCCATCAGCCACCCGCCGAACACGCCGCCATAGGGATTGGTGTCCGACGGCATCGCCGTGACGCGGATGAGGGGAGCGCGGTCAGGCAACTTCACTCGCTCAGCGACTGTGCCAATTAAAGAAAAGACGAAACGCCAGTGCCGAGCCCAGGAAAAGCGGGATGGAGAAGAGCAGCCCGGGCGACCCCTCAAGGGGCCGAACGGTTCCCCATTTCGCAAAGGAATTCATCCAGACGCCGGACTGGCCGCCGAAGAAGAGCGGCAGAGTGAAGCCCAGGATTGCGCCGATGAACAGAGCAGTCAGCCACTTCATCTCAAGCCACCAGCCCGAGCGGCTTTTCGCACAGCTCCTTGAAGGCCTTCATTAGCCGGGCGCCGTCGGCGCCGTCGATAGCGCGATGGTCGAAGCTGCCGGTCGCCGACATGATGGTCGCGATCTGCAGGCTGTCGTTGATGACGAACGGCCGTTTCTCGCCGGCGCCGATCGCCATGATCATCGCCTGGGGCGGATTGATGACCGCCTCGAAATGCTTGATCCCATACATGCCCATGTTGGAGAGGCTGGCGGTGCCCCCCTGATATTCGGCCGGCTGCAATTTGCCTTCCTTCGCCCGCGAAGCGAGGTCCTTTATCTCGGTCGAGATTTTCGACAGCGATTTGTTCTCGGCGTTAGCGACGATCGGGGTGATCAGGCCATTGGGAATGCTGACGGCGACCGAAATGTCGGCGCGGCTGTATTTGATGAGGCTGTCGCCAGCGAAGCTGACATTGCACTCCGGCACCTCGATCAGAGCCAGCGCCAGCGCCTTGATCAGCATGTCGTTGACGCTGAGCTTGACCTCGCGGCTCTCCAGCGATGCGTTCAACTCACTGCGCAGCTTGAGCAGGGCGTCGAGCTGGACATCGAGCGTCAAATAGATGTGCGGGATCTGCTGCTTGGACTCGGTCAGGCGGCGCGCGATCGTCTTGCGGATGTTGCTTAGCTTGACCCGCTCGTGCGGGATGCCGTCGGTGTAGGCCAGCTCGGTCTCAACCGATGGCAGGCCGGCGACCGGCGCGGCCAGTGGCGCACCCGTCGCCCCGCCAGCAGCCTGGCCCAAATCGGCACGGACGATCCGTCCGCCGGGGCCGCTGCCCGTCAGGCTCGACAAATCAATGCCCTGCGCCTCGGCGAGGCGGCGCGCGAGCGGCGAGGCTTTGATCCTTTCGCCCGCGGCGCGCAAGGGCGCGGCGGCCGGCTGCGGCGACGCGGCTGGGGTTTCGACCGGCGCCTGCGGCGGCGGGGCTGGCTCGGGAGCCTTCGCTGCCGGTGCCGGAGCCGCAGATTCTTTTGGAGCTGACGTTGCAGCAGCCGCGCTAACGTCTTCGCCTTCCCCAGCGATTAGCGCGATCGGCGCTCCGACCTTCACGCCGTCCGTCCCCTCGGGCACCAGGATCTTGGCTATTGTGCCCTCGTCGACGGCCTCGAACTCCATGGTCGCTTTGTCGGTCTCAATTTCGGCAAGGATGTCGCCCGACGCCACCGTGTCGCCTTCCTTGACCAGCCACTTGGCCAACGTCCCTTCCTCCATGGTCGGGGACAAAGCGGGCATCTTGAGTTCGATGGGCATATGACTCTTTCGCTAGCGGCAGATGCGTCGCGACCCAAACTCCATGCGGCCAGCAGGGTCAAGTCATGGTTGACCGGAGCGAGCCGCCGCTTGCCAAGGCAAAGGCTTTGGCGCAGCAATCATGAAGTGAACGGGGCAAGCTCACCGACACGCACTTATCTGGTCGTCATCGACGATAGCGCGGAGGCGCGCGTCGCGCTGCATTTTGCGGCCCGCCGCGCCGCCAAGACTAATGGCGGGGTCGAGGTGCTGGCGATCGTCGAGCCGCAGGATTTCGTCCAGTGGGGCGGAGTCCAGGCGGCGATCGAGGAGGAGCAGCGGCTCCGCATCGAGGCGAGCGTCGCCGCCAGTGTCGGAGAGATCATGGACGCCGCCGGTATCCAGCCGCACATCATTGTCCGCTCGGGCGAGCCGGTGCAGGTGGTGCGGACGCTGATCGGAACCCGCGACGACATTGCCGCTTTGGTGCTCGGCGCCGCGCCGGCGGGAAATCCCGGTCCATTGGTCAGCAATTTGACTGGTAATGATGCAGGCAAGCTGCCCTGCCCGGTGATGCTTATCCCCGGATCGTTGAGCCCCGAGCGGATCGAGCAGCTGAGCTAAAGCACGCGCGCGAGGATTTCCGCGACCCTCCGCAGACCGGCCTCATCCCCATCATCGAATCGACCCTGACTCGGGCTGTCGAGGTCGAGCACGCCCAGCAACTCGCCTTTCCGGATCAGTGGCAGCACGATCTCACTATTGGACGCGCTGTCGCAGGCGATGTGGCCGGCGAAGGCATGGACATCGTCCACCCGCTGCACCGCTCTGGTTTCGGCGGCGACGCCGCAGACGCCGGTGCCGAAGGGAATGCGAACGCAGGCAGGCCGCCCCTGGAATGGGCCGAGGACCAGCTCGCCGCCGATATTACGGTAGAATCCTACCCAATTGAGGCCGGGCACGCTTTCCCAGATCAGGCCGGCGGCATTGGCCATGTTGGCGACCGCGTCCGTCTCGTCGCCAATAAGCGCTTCCAGCGCCTGCGCCAGATCTCGATAGAGCGTCGGCTTGTCAGTCGCCTCGATCTTGAAGTCGTACATTTAGTCGAAACTCACTTTCCCGCGTCCCTGCTTGACGGCGCTCCGCTGCTTCTTCGCATCCACGCGCCGCGCCTTGGCAGCCTTGCCGGGCCGCGTCGGCTTGCGCTTGACCTGCACAATATGGGCTTGCGAGATCATTTCTGCCAGTCTTGCACGAGCGTCGGCGCGGTTCGCGTCCTGCGTGCGATAGCGCCGGGCGGTGATGACCAGCTCGCCGCCCCCGGTCATGCGGCTGCCGGCGATGATCTTCAGTCGCTCATATGCATAAGGCGATAGTCCCAGCTTGAAGACATCGACCCGAAGCTGGCACGCGCTCGCCACTTTGTTGACGTTCTGGCCTCCCGGGCCGGTCGCGGCGAGGAAGCGCTCGCTCAGGGCTTCCTCCGGGATGTCGAAGTCGTCAGGCATTTAGGAAATCCAGCCATAGGCCGAAGCTGTCGGGCACGGGCGCTGTGACGTCGATCGGCGGCTTGTTGCCACGCGGGACGACGAGCCGCCAGCTGTGCAGCAGCATGGGCCCTTGGCCGCTGCTGTAGACAGGGTCCCCGGCGATCGCCGCTCCCAGGCCGCGCGCCGCGTGAACCCGGATCTGGTGGGTGCGGCCCGTCAAAGGCTTGAACTCAATGAGGCTGCGGCCCTCGCTTTCTCCCAACTTGCGCCAGCGCGTCTTGGCGCTCTTGCCCTTATCGTCCGGGACCATCCGCCAGCCCTCCCCGGCTGTCGACGCCTTGGCGAGGGGCAGATCGATCAGCCCTTCCGCTCCCTCCGGCAGCCCATCGATAACGGCCAGATAGGCTTTCTCCACCATTCCGGATTCAAAAGCCTGCTGGAATTTCGCCCGGGCCTTGGGATTGCGCGCAAACAGCAGGCAGCCCGAAGTGTCACGGTCGAGACGATGCATTGCCACCGGCGGCCTCTGGAAGCCGAGCTTCAGTTCATCGGCCCTGGCCGCAATGCTGTCGCCGCCCGCGCGCGGCGCATCGACCGGAAGACCGGCCGGCTTGTCGATGACGATTGCCTCGGCGTCGACGTATAGGATTCGCTCTTCGAGCATTGTTTCCCTCTTATCCTCCCCAGTAATTGCTGGGGAGGGGGACCGCACAAAGTGCGGTGGAGGGGTCCTTGTCGACCGCTCAGAACCCCTCCACCAGCTCCGCTGGCCCCCTCCCCACGAAATCGTGGGGAGGAAGTAGTGACTATCCCGCAACGAATCCCAAGGATTCCACCACTTTAGGAGTTATTAACCTTTTGCCTTCAGACATCGAATGGTTAATGGACGCTTCAAGGCTATTAAGAGCGCGTAACGCTTTTCGGTCGTGAAACGGGGGAAGACACATGCGGGTTCTGCTGATCGAGGACGAAGCAACCATCGCCAAGAGCATCGAGCTGATGCTCTCGACCGAAGGGTTCAACGTCTACACGACTGACCTGGGCGAAGAGGGCTTGGACCTCGGTAAGCTCTATGATTACGACATCATCCTGCTCGACCTGAACCTGCCGGACATGCACGGTTACGACGTGCTCAAGAAGCTGCGCACCGCCAAGGTCGGCACGCCGGTCCTGATTCTGTCGGGCTTGAACGAGATGGACTCCAAGGTTCGTGCCTTGGGTTTTGGCGCCGACGATTATGTCACCAAGCCGTTCCACCGCGACGAACTGGTGGCGCGTATACATGCGATCGTCCGCCGCTCGAAGGGCCATTCGCAATCGGTCATCCGCACCGGCAAGCTGGCCGTGAACCTCGATGCCAAGACGGTCGAGGTCGACGGCGCCCGTGTGCACTTGACCGGCAAGGAATATGCGATGCTGGAGCTTCTGTCGCTCCGCAAGGGCACGACTCTGACCAAGGAAATGTTCCTCAACCACCTTTATGGCGGCATGGACGAGCCGGAGCTCAAGATCATCGACGTCTTCATCTGCAAGCTGCGCAAGAAACTGTCGCTGGCCTGCGGCGGCGACAATTACATCGAGACCGTCTGGGGCCGCGGCTATGTGCTGCGCGACGCCGACGGTGACGTTGCAAGCGAGCCGCAGGCGGCCGTCGCCTGAACTTATAATCCTGGGGGGTCAGAACGGCGGGGCGGAAACGCTCCGCCGTTTTGTTAAGCGTCGACCAGGATGCGCCGGGGTTGAGTCCGGAGCGGCGGGGCACGGCGCTCTTCGGCGGCCGCGATCTCCGGCTCGTCCATCCGCCGCCAACCGTCGCGCCCGAGGCGCTCCAGCGGCTTGAACTGGGTCTTGTAGGCCATGCGGCTAGATCCCTCGACCCAATAGCCCAGATAGACATGCGGCAATCCGGCGCGTGAGGCGCGGATGATGTGATCGAGAATGATGTACGTGCCCAGGCCCTTCCGCGCGTGGGGGCCGACGTCGAAGAAGCCGTAGATCATTGAGAGGCCGTCCGACTGCTGATCGGACAGGCAGGCGCCGACCAGCTTCCCGGGTTGGCCGTCGACCGAGGGCTCGCGATATTCGACGACATAGGTGCGGACCGGGGTCTGCTCGACCATGTCGGCGAAATCATGCTCGTCCATGTCGGCCATGCCGCCGCCAGGATGGCGCGCGGCGAGATATTTGCGGAGCAGCGCATATTGCTCTTCCGTCGTCCACGGCCGGCAGGCCGAGACCTCGAGGTCGGCATGGCGGCGCATCAGCTTGCGCTGGGTGGCGTTGGGCGTGAACTCGTCGGCGAGGACCCGTACCGAAACGCAGGCGGAGCAATCAATGCAGCTTGGCCGATAGGCGACGGACTGGCTGCGGCGAAAGCCGATGCGGCCAAGAGCCTCGTTCAGCTCATTGGCGTTGCGCCCATTAAGTTCCGTGAAGACCTTTCGCTCGACCTTGCCCGGAATGTACGGACAGGGTGAAGGGTTGGTCACAAAGAACTTGGGAAAGCGAAATGGTGCGCTCACCCGCCCGACCTCCAACTGGTTACTGAACTCTTTATGAGACCGGTAAACGCGGAAGAAAAGACTTTGCTCAGCGAAAATACGGTTAAGGGGACCGATTGTCCCGCCGAAGGACAGTTTGGGGTGAATTCGAGCTAGTCGAGCGCGGCCCGATCGACATCGAAACCAGCGTCCTCGAGTCTGCGGACGAGCGTATCTATCGCCCGTGAGTCGCGCGCTTCGCACTCGATCTCGATAACGGTGTCCTTTGCCGGCAGCCGGGTGAAAATGCGATGGTGGCTGACCTCGATGATGTTGACCCCGCATTCGGCGCACTTGGCAGTAATGGCGGCGAGCGCGCCCGGCCGGTCATGGGCGGCGATCTTGAGGCGGGCGATGCGGCCGCAGCGAACCAGCTCGCGGACCAGCACATTGGCCAGCAGATGCGTGTCGATATTGCCGCCGCACAGCACGGTCCCCACGGTCCGTCCGCGGAAGCGGCCCGGATCGGCGAGGATCGCGGCGAGGCCGGCCGCGCCCGCCCCTTCGACGACGCTCTTCTCGACGCTGACCAGCAAAGCGACGGCATGCTCGATGTCGCGCTCGGCGACGAGCTCGATGGAATCGATCTTGTCCTTGATGATCGCCCGCGTCAGCTCGCCCGGCTCTTTGACGGCGATGCCCTCTGCCAAAGTGTCGCCACCGATGGTACCAGCCAAGCCTTCGACGACATTCTTCATCGACGGATAGAGCTCGGCCTCGACGCCGATCACTTCGATACGCGGATTGACCGACTTGGCCGCGATTGCCGTGCCGGAGACCAGTCCGCCGCCGCCGATCGGAATGACCAGGGTGTCGAGGCTCGGAACTGCTTCCAACATCTCCAGCGCGATGGTGCCGGCGCCGGCGATGATTTGTGGGTCGTCGAAGGGATGCACAAAGACATAGCCATCCTCCTCCTCCATCTCGCGCGCCTTCGCATAAGCGTCGTCGAACATGGCGCCGTGGAGCACCACCCGGGCGCCATGGCTTTCGGTCTGGGTGACCTTCACCGATGGTGTTGGGTTCGGCATGACGATGGTGACCGGAATGCCGAGCCGTCGGCCGTGATAGGCGACTGCCTGGGCATGGTTGCCGGCCGAAGCGGCGATCACACCGCGCTGGCGTTCTTCCTCCGACAGCTGGAGCAATTTGTTGAGCGCGCCGCGTTCCTTGTAGGCGGCGGTGAACTGTAAATTCTCGAATTTCAGCCAGATTTCTGCCTCGACCATGTCCGAGAGCACCCGGCTGCGCAGCATCGGCGTCTTGATGACGGCGCCTTCGATGCGAGCAGCGGCGGCGCGGATGTCGTCGATGATCGGAGGCGTCATGGTCATGCGGCGCGTGGCCTAGCCCTTCCCCGTAGGCCAGACAATGCTATCGACAGGAGCAATGGACACACGCTTCCTCGTTCTTTCCCTCCTTTGTGCACCTACCGCGGCCAGCGCCGAAACGTTGATCTACAACATCAACGGCATTCAGATTGCCGCGGATGGCCAGCTTGATCGCTTTACGGGCCTCGTCATCGACGATGACGGCAAAGTCGAGCAGGTCGTTCGCCGCGACAATGAAATCCAGCGTCCGATTGAACACGAAGTCGACGAAGGCGGCAGAACCCTTTTCCCCGGCCTGATCGATGCCCACGGGCATGTCCTGGGCCTCGGCCTGCAGGCCATCCAGCTCGACGTCACCGGCACCGCCTCGCTCACTGAGTTGCAGCGGCGCCTGCGCGACTATGCGGCGGCCAATCCGGGCAGGGGCTGGATTGTCGGACGCGGCTGGAATCAGGAGTTATGGCCGGACAAGGCCTTTCCGACCGCAGCAGATCTGGATGCAGTTGTTGCCGACCGCCCGGTGTGGCTCGAACGCGTCGACGGGCATGCTGCTATCGCCAACAGCGCGGCGATGAAGGCGGCAGGCGTTACTGCCGGCACGACGGCGCCGCCGGGCGGGCGGATCGAGAATGGTCTGTTCGTCGACAATGCGATGGAGCTGGTGAACAAAGCCGTGCCGCCGGCGGCTCCGGCGGAGCTCGACCAGGCACTCGCCAAGGCCCAGGAAATCCTGCTGAGATTTGGCGTGACCGGTGTCGGATCGATGAGCACATCGCTCGCCGATTGGGACGCAATGCGCCGCGCCGGTGACGCCGGGCGGCTGCAGGTGCGGCTGATGGTCTATGCCGACGGACTCAATCTGCTCCGCGACATGCCCCGCCCAACGCCGTGGCTTTACGGCGATCGGCTCCAGATGGTTGGTGTCAAATTCTACGCCGACGGTGCACTCGGCTCGCGCGGCGCCTGGCTCAAAAAGCCCTATTCGGACAGGCCCGACACGCGAGGCCTGCAGTTCCATTCGGATACGGAGCTATTGAGCATGGCCGACCGTGCCGCCGCCGCGGGTTTCCAGATTGCGACGCACGCCATCGGCGACGCCGCCAACGCGCAGGTCATCTCGGTTTACGAGGAGCTGTCGCGCCGATATGGCCGCGACCGGCGCTGGCGGATCGAGCATGCCCAGATCGTCGATCCCGCCGACATCCCCCGAATCGCCAAGGCGGGGATCATCGCCTCGATGCAGCCGACGCACCAGACGAGCGACCGGCTGATGGTCGAAAAGCGGCTCGATCCGCCGCGGCTGGAAGGCGCCTATGCCTGGCGCACGATCGAGAAGACCGGTGCCGTGCTCGCTTTCGGCTCCGATTTCCCGGTCGAAAGCCCCAATCCTTTCCCCGGCCTGTCGGCGGCAATCAGCCGGCAGGATCCGCAGGGCCAGCCGCCGGGAGGCTGGCGGCCGAAGGAAAAAGTAAGCTTCGAGACGGCGCTGGCGGCCTTCACGCGCAATGCCGCTTATGCGGGCTTTGCCGAAGACAGGATCGGCAGCCTAGAGCCCGGCAAGTGGGCCGATTTCGTCCTCGTCGACCGCGACCCAACCAAGGTCGGCTCGCAGTCGCTCGCCGCGACGCAGGTGCTGGAGACTTGGGTGGCCGGGAAGAAAGTATGGGAGAAGAAGTAACGTCGTCCCGGCAAAGTCCGGGACCTCAGCGCGGAAATGTCGCGGCCTAGTCTACTTGAGATCCCGGCCTTCGCCGGAATGCTGATGCCCGCTCCATCAGCATCCCAGGGGTCAGGACCTGGGGCAGTTCCTCGGGCTTCTTGCCTGGCTCGTACCAGAGGTAAAGCGGCACACCTGCCCGCCCCCGACTTTCGAGGAAGCGCGTGATTGCCGGGTCGCCGTTGGTCCAGTCGCCGGCGAGAACCCTGACGTCCGCGGCCTTGAACGCGTCCCGCACTTCCTTTCTGTCGATCGCGGCGGCTTCGTTGGCCTTGCAGGTCAGGCACCAATCGGCGGTGAAGTAAACGAAAGTGGGCTTGCCCTGCCGCATGTCGATTGCGACGGCTTCCTCGCTCCATGGCTCCGCTCCGGCAACGGCCCGCGAAGCAGCAATGGGTGCTTGTGAAATCGCCCAAACCGATGCCACCGCGACGACGAACGAAAGGAGCGTCGCGACATAGCCCGTCTGCTTGCCTTTGCGCTGCAGCAAGCCCGCGCCGACGAGCATCAGCGCGAAGACTATTGTGGAAAGGAGCCCGATTTGCAGCGCAGTGGCGCCGCCGAGCCGCCACAACAGCCACAGGCATGCAAGCGAAGTCAGCGCCATCGGAATCGCGAGAACACGCTGCAGGCGCGCCATCCATGGTCCGGGCCTGGGCAATTTTCGGCGCAGGACCGGGACAAAGGCGACCGCCAGGAACGGGATCGCAAGGCCGAGGCCGAGCGCGGCGAAGACGATGACCGAGCCTTCCAGCGGCAATAACAGCGCCGTTCCCAGCGCCGCGCCGAGGCTGTC
>JBKPSK010000066.1:0-14514 GCA_046734995.1 Pseudomonadota bacterium | reverse complement strand
GGGGACGCGATGGCGGGCCTGGACACCGACGCCCAGCGCGCGATTCAGTTCGTCCGATCCACCCCGGGAATTGCCGCTGCCCTCGTTGGTATGCGCAGCGCCGCGCACGTCACCGAGAATCTCGGCGTCGCCCGTGTCCCGCCCCTCGCCGCCGCGGCGTTTACCCGCCTGCGCGAGTTCGCCGCCTAAGCGACACCGGAGTTTTCCGCGCTCGCCGTCACGGGCAGTTTACTAACTGCACTAAATCCCTAATTCCCTCGCGATATCGGCGGCCACCGCCGCGGCCTGCCCGCGTATATCGGGCACGGCGATGATTTCCCAATAGCGGCCCTTGGTCATCGGCCCGAGCGCCCAGACGTTCGTACCCGCGCGGTCGCGGTCGTCGACGTCGAGGGCGATGCCGAGCGGATCGACGGCAATCAGCTTGTCATCGAGCATCTGCTTGACCACCGGGTTCTGCGTCCGCGCCATGGCGCCGAGCGGGCCGGTGCAGTTGAAGATCCGGTCGAAGCGGCGGGCCTCGACGCTCCCTCGCCTCAGCGCGATCTCCACATCGATGCCATCCTCGGTCTCGCGCATCGAAAGGATGCGGCCGGCGACCACCTCCAGCTGGCCGGTGCCGACCAGATATTTGATGCGTGTCGCAACCTCGGGGGCGATACGGTGGCGATGCACGTCCCACCAGGGCCGCGCATGGCGCATGAAGCGGCGCTGCTCCTCTTCGCCAAACGCCTGCCAGATGGCGCTGCTGTGCGGACGCAGGCTGTCGACCGCGGCTCGCCAGCTGCCCTGCCCCGCCCGCCGCCGCAGCCAGCGCCAGAGCTTGAGGACATTGCCGAGCGGAACCTCGTCGCGTTCGACCGGCGCCGGCTCGAACGGTGCATGGCCTCGCGGCAACTGCCCGCGCCGGGAGAGAGCGACGATCCGGCCGCGATGGACGTTGGCGTGCAGCGACAGGATGAGGTCGACCGCGGTCAGGCCGGTGCCGAGGATGAGGACGTCGCCATCGGTCTCGGCCAGTTCCTCGACCGCCGCCTTGGCAGCGGCGCCCCAGGGATTGTTGACGAAGCGCCCGGCCGAGAGGCCCTGCGCGACGGCCATTGGCGCGGGCTCCTGGTTGCCGATGGCGAGGACCAGCGCCCGGGCCTGGACTTTGCGGCCATCTTGCAAGCCAATCGACCAGCCATCGTCATTCCGACTGGCGCTGACCGCCATGTCCTCGACCGGCGTGACCACGCCCTCGCCCACTGCCTCGTCCACGATGGCGCGCAGGTAGCGGCCGAAGCGCAGGCGTTCCGAAAAGTCCTGCGCCGAGCCGCCTTCGGCCTCGGCGACCCGAACGAAGTCGTCGGGGTCGTCGGGCCAGGCGCTCATCACCTCGGCTTTGACATTGAGGACATGCGCCGGCTCGCGGGTCGAATAAGCGATGCCGCGACCCATGCGGCCGTTGCCCTCGATCAGTACCGAGCGGATGCCGCGGCGCGCTAGCTGGGCCGCGACCATCGTTCCCGAAAAACCGCCGCCGATGATGGCGACGCGCAGACCGTCCGGGGAACGGTTGAGCATCGTCATGACCGCGCGTGCCGGTCAGATGTCATAGTCCGACCATTGCTGCGGCTTTGCCGATCCCGCCCTGATCTTCTGGACGTAGTGATAGGTCTCGGTGACGGTGCGGCCGGCTGTCTCCGTGAACCAGCCGGGAACGATGCCGTGAACCAGTGCCGCCAGCCCGGCGCCAATCAGCCTGAAGCCGATCTTCACGGCGCCCCTGCCATGCTCGTACCAGCTCAATCCCAGTGAGCGCGGATGATCCGTGAACAGCCGGCCAAGCATTTCGGCACTCCCTCTTTCGCCTTGTTTTTCAAATACTTGTGGTGGCCCCGGCAGGACTCGAACCTGCGACCTTTGGTTTAGGAAACCACTGCTCTATCCGGCTGAGCTACGGAGCCAACCGGCACCGCATAGGGACGGCCGCCCTCTGAATCAATCGACTGCGGCGACCGGCCGGCGATGCTTCAGCGCTGGCACGCGGGCGCGGACCTCGCCGATCCGGGCGAGGTCGATCTCGGCGAAATGCACTCCGCCCACATCGCCGGCGTCGAGCAGCACCTCGCCCCACGGATCGATCACCAGGCTATGGCCATAGGTCCTCCGCCCGTCCTCATGCTCGCCGCCTTGGGCGGCAGCGACGATGAACAGGCCGGCCTCGATCGCCCTGGCACGCAACAGGATTTCCCAATGCGCCTTGCCGGTCGGAACGGTGAAGGCAGCCGGCACTGAAATGACTTCCGCTCCGGCTTCGGACAGCCGCTCGAACAGGGCCGGGAAACGAACATCGTAGCAAATGGTCAGGCCCAGCGCGCCGACCGGCGTCTGGCGAACCAGGACTGCCCGTTGGCCGCCTTCATAGACCGCCGACTCCCGCCAGCTTTCGCCAGTTGGCAGGTCGACGTCGAACAGATGGATTTTGTCGTAGCGCGCGCGGATCTCGCCGGCGTCGTCGATGACGAAGGCGCGATTGACGAACTTGTCCGCTGAGCCCTTGAGCGCCAGAGATCCGAGCTGGACCCAGATGCGATTTTCCTCTGCCGCCCGACGCACGGCTTTGAGGACCTCGTCGTCCTCTTCGGGCTTGATTTGCATTCCGGCCCGCTGGCGATCGCTATCGAGCAGGCCTGACATCTCAGGCGTGAACAGCATCGCCGCGCCGCCGGCCCCCGCATCCTTGATGGCGGTAAGGAGAGCCGCCCCGTTCGCAACCGGATTGATGCCGCTACGGGCCTGGTAGACGGCGATGCGCGTCATGCCGCCAATAATTCGTCCAGCTTGCCGGCGTATTCCAGCTCGAACAAATCGTCGCAGCCCCCGACATGCCTGCCGTTGATGAAAATCTGCGGGACCGTCATCCGGCCGCCCGAGCGCTGGATCATTTCCTGTTTTTTGTCGCCGCCGAAATCGACGGGAACTTCCTCAACCTCGAAGCCCTTCTCCTTCAACAGCGCCTTGGCGCGATAGCAATAGGAGCAGGTCATTTTCGTATAAATCTCGACTTTGGGCACGTGGCACACGCTCCGTACGATGGAGGGGGAGTTCTAACGCATAAGCTGGGCCGGGCGCACCACTCTGGCCCAGCAGATCAATTCGACGCGGCTTGCACCAGCGCGGCGCAATGCCTTGGCACACGCATTGGCGGTGCTGCCGGTCGTCAACACGTCGTCGACAAGGATGATCTTGCGGCCGCTCACGGGTGCCTCATTGGCGACCGCGAATGCACCGGCGACCTCGCGGCGGCGCTGCAGTGGACTCATGCCCTTAAGGGCCGACGTGCGCTTCTTTCGGCAAAGCACGAAAGGATTGTGATCGAGGCCACACTGGCTTCCCAACTCGCCGGCAAGAAGGGCGGCTTGGTTGAAACCACGTGCCCACAAGCGGCTGCGATGGAGGGGCACCGGCACCAGCAAAGGTTCGCCATCGGGTTCCAGCAACGGCCGCATGTATCGCGCCATGGTTTTCGCCAAGGCTACTTTGCGAGAATATTTGAGGCGCAGCGGCAAGGTCCGCGTCGCCTCGCCATAAGCGACAGCGGCTCGGGTCCGGTCAATCACCGGCGGTTTCGCAAGGCAGACGGCGCAGGTCTCAACGTCCGTCGCCTCGAGTGGCTGTCCGCAAGATTGGCAGCCACCGTTGCCGAGCCACTCGATTTCTCGCCAACAATCGGGGCAGAAATTGTGCAGCTCGCCGGTGATGGTGCCGCATCCCGGGCAGCGGGGCGGCAAGGCCAAGCCAATGACCCATTTTCCAACGTTTTCGATCGGCCGTACGAATGATCGCATCGCGCCCTTGTCGCCGCCTTGCCCGCATCGCACAAGCACACTCATGTCCGAACCTTTGTTCGACCATAATCTGCGCGCCCTCCGCCGCGACCGGGCGGCAAGGATCGGTACCGAATATGTAGTCTACGACCGCGCGTTCGACGATTGCCTCGAGCGGCTGGCGGGCATTCGCGCCGATTTCGGCGATGTGCTTCTGGCGGGCTGCCCCAACCCGGACTGGCCGCGGCGGCTGGGCCCGCGACACGTCACTGTCGTCGATCCCGGCCCGCTGATGGCGGAAGGCGCCGGCGGTCAATGCGTTGACCTCGAATCGCTGCCGTTCGATGCTGGCCGGTTCGATCTCGTCCTCACAGTCGGTCTCCTAGACACGGCCAACAATTTGGCTCTCGCCGCCGCTGCATTGCAACTAGTCCTCAGGCCCGGTGGCCTGCTGCTCGGCGCCATATCCGGAGGTCACTCCCTGCCGCGCCTGCGGCACGCTATGCTGGCCGCGGACGCCATCGCTGGCATGGCTAGCCCGCACGTGCATCCACGCATCGAAGCACCTAGCTTGGCTCATTTGCTGACAAGCGCCGGCTTCGCCATGCCGGTCGTCGACGTCGATCGCGTCGCGCTCGGCTATGGCTCGCTCGACGACCTGGTGCTCGACCTTAGGGCAATGGGCGCCACCAATATCCTTACCGCACGATCCCGCCAGCCCATGACTCTTGCCGCTCTGGATACCGCACGAGCCGCATTCCTGAACGGAGCGGACCGTGTAACCGAACAGATTGAAATCCTGCATTTCGCCGCCTGGAAAGCCCGCTAAAAAAGGCAAAGGCGGAATTAATCACGCTCACGGAACAATCCGTTAACCGGTAACAATCTAATCCTGTGTCGTGGACCAGGACCAGAGGAGGGTGGCGTGCTCGCTATCCGGACGAATATGCGTCGCCTGCGCAGGGACAAGCGCGGTGCGACCGCCATTGAATATGGTTTGATCGTTGCCTTGATCGCAGTCGCGATGATGGGCGGTCTTAAAGCGCTCGGCGGAGGCGCCGGCGGCATGTGGAGCAACCTCAGCAATACTGCTGAAGCCTACATGTAAGTCTTTTGCCTCGACCGGAGGGGAGACCTGTTGCCAGGCGGAGCGTTAGGTCCTGCGCGTTCCGTAAATGATTACTTTCACCTTCTGGCCCGGCACCAGCTGCCCATTGCCGGTCAGGCCGTTCAAGGACAGGAATCGCTCGAGCTGGTAATCGCGATATGCCATCCGCCGCGCTAGTGACTGGGTCGTTTCGCCGCGCGCCACGGTAACTACATCAATGATCCGGGGCCGGATCGATGCCGCTTCCTGGGGCGCGATCCGGCGGAGTGAATCGACCATCGACGCGAAGGGGCCAATTCCCATCCCAGCCCGGGTCAGCATGACGAAATGATAGGCCCGGTCGGGCGCCCAACGATACGCCATGACGCTCACGTCGATAGCGCCTGATGAAGTACTCGCTCGGCCCACTGAATACATGGCCGGAATGCCGTTGATCATCGTTTCCCGGGGCGGTGCCATCGGGATTTGCCCGCGCCCGCCAGTCAATGAATAGACCACTTGGCTGATGTAGCCGGCAAGATCCCCATTGAAGCGTCCGGTGCTGAATTGCGCCTTGCCCGCCGAGCCGTCGATTGTAACCGCGCTGGCTCCGTTCTGCATTTGATATCCAACCGGCACTATGAATTGGAAGCCAAGGTCGGGATGGGTGAAGCTGCGGCCGTCGATGATGCCCTGGGCAGGGTCGTCGTCGACGTAAATGCCCTCGAGCTGTGCAAGGAACTGGTCGCGATTGCGCAGGCCTTGGCCGGCCCGTCCTGTCCGCTGCGCTTCCGTCTGGGCGCGTTGGGTCCGATTGGCACTTAGCGGATGGGTACTGGCCCATTCCGGAGTCGAGCGATGGGCATTGCCCTGGACACGAGCCTCAAGATCGGTCGCCCGGCCGATCGCCGCCAGCATGGTCGCACCCGCAAGCGGATCATAGCCCGCCGCGGTAATATACCGGAGACCCAATGAATCGGCCTGATATTCCTGATCGCGTGAGAAGCTGAGCGTCGCCAATTGCGCATATTGCTGCGCGCTCTGCGAGATCAGGCCTCCGAGCGCGTTCCCGCCGAGCGCGCTGCCGAGAAGTACGCCAAGAATCCCCAAAATGTTGTTGCGGGTCGCCGCCGACTTGCGCGCCTGGGCATGATTGGCGGCGATATGGCCGGTTTCGTGACCAAGAACGAAGGCCAGTTCGGCCTCATCGTTCATCAGGCCCATCAGCTGGCGGGTGATGTAGACGTAACCGCCCGGCACCGCGAAGGCATTTTCCACCGCGCTGTTGAGCGTGGTGTAGTGAAGGGCCGCAGCGCTGTTGGCCAGGTTCGAATAAGCGCCGACTCTGCGGCCAACGCCCTCTACGTAAGCGGCGCGCGATCCGGTTTCGGCACCGCCGAACTCGGCGATGATCTCAGGATGCTGGCGTTGCGCCTCGACTACGTCGCGCTGGCTCAAATAGTGCGGCGTCGGCTGCGCCAATGCGGCGGCCGGAATGGCGACGGCAGCGATCCCAGCCAGGAACTTTCTCGAGCGCATACACTCCCTCCATCGGGGAAGATTTCATGCCCGAAACACTAGCGAAACGGTGATGGTTCCCGCGTTCACCCGACAGAAAGGAACTTGGCGCGCCGCTGGGCCAGCAATTCCTTGGGCCCGAGGGCCGCGCAGCCGTCCATTTCCTCGATCAGCGCCTGCTTCAATTCGCCTATCGCCGCATCCGGGTGACGGTGGGCGCCGCCGAGTGGCTCGTCGATGACGCGGTCGACGACCCCAAGCGCCTGCAGGTCCGACGCGGTGATCTTCATCGCCTCGGCGGCATCCGCTGCCTTGTCGGCGGTGCGCCACAGGATCGAAGCGCAGCCTTCGGGCGAAATCACCGAATAGACCGCATGCTCGAACATCAGAACGCGGTTGGCGGCGGCAAGCGCCACCGCGCCGCCCGAACCTCCCTCGCCGACGATCGCGGCGATCAACGGGACTGTCAGCCCCAGGCACTGCTCGGTCGAGCGGGCAATGGCCTCGGCCTGGCCGCGCTCCTCGGCCTGGACGCCGGGGAACGCGCCGGGCGTGTCGACCAAAGTAATGACCGGCAAGCCAAAGCGGTCGGCAAGCTGCATCAGGCGGATCGCCTTGCGGTAGCCTTCGGGCTTGGCCATGCCGAAATTGTGCTTGAGACGCGAGGCGGTGTCGTCACCTTTCTCATGGCCGATGAGCATGATCCGCCGCCCATCGATTTTGGCCAAGCCACCGATGATCGCCGGGTCGTCAGCGAATGCGCGGTCGCCGGCCAGCGGCATGAAATCTTCGGCGATGGCGGCGACGAAATGCTTGAAGTGCGGCCGATCGGGGTGGCGCGCGACCTGGGTCTTCTGCCAGGGTGTCAGGCGGGAATAGGTTTCCTTGAGCAGCTTGGCGGACTTGGCTTCGAGCTTTTCGACTTCGGCCTCGATGTCGATGTCGCCGGCGCTCGCCGTCTCCCGCAACTCGGCGATTCGGGCCTCGAGCTCGGCGATCGGCTTTTCAAATTCCAGGTAGGTCTGCATGGTCGGTGCGCGGGGTAAGGCGGGGCACTGCCGCCGTCAACGCGCCTAGCCGCCGCGCGGCTTGGCGAGCGGGTGGCGCTGGTTGACCAATTCGACGAGCCGGGCGCTGTCGACGTGAGTGTAGATCTGGGTCGTGGCAATATCGGCATGGCCGAGCAGCGTCTGCAGGGCGCGCAGATCCGCGCCGCCGGCAAGCAAATGGGTGGCGAAGGCGTGACGCAGCACATGCGGGCTGACGCGGTCAGGGGCAATCCCTGCATCGGCGGCAAGGACGCGGACGATCTGGAAGAGCCGGACGCGGCTGAGATGCTTCTTGCCGCTCGGGAAAAGCCAAGGAGTTTCCGGCGAGGCCTCGCGCCAGCGGTGAACTGCCTCGAGAGCACGGCCGGACACCGGGACGAGGCGTTCCTTTGAGCCTTTGCCGAGGAGAATGAGGAATGGTTGCCCAGGGCGCACGGCGCGGCGGGGCAGCGTGACCAGCTCGCTGGCGCGGAGGCCCGAGCCGTAGAGCAGTTCGAGAAGCGCCAGGTTGCGCAGGGCTTCGGGCTGGCCGCTCGCAGCACGGTTCTCGGCAGCAGCGAACATCGCTTCGACTTCATTGGCATCGAGGATGCGAGGCAGAGGCCGCTGATGCGCCGGCCGCGGCAGAGCGGCGCTCGGATCGTCGGGCCTCAGCCCCTCATCGTGGAGGAAGCCGTAGAAACGGCGCAGCGCGGCCGAACGGCGTGCGAGCGTCGAGGCGGCCAAGTCCGACCAGCGAGGAGCGAGCGCCGTCAGCTGCTCCATTGTCGCCTGGCCCAGGCCGGATGGCAACGCGGCCGCGGCGGCGGCCAGGTCGTTGCGGTAAGCCGCAATCGTGTTGCGCGATGCGCCGGCCTCCGCCGCCATCATTTCGAGGAATCGGTCGACGATGGCGCGGTCGTCGCCGGTCACGTCCGGGCAAGCGCCTCGGCGGCAATCATGCGGGCAGCGAATTCCTGACCGTTGCGGCTCAATGCCGTAACGGCGTGATACATGTGCATGGCGGGCACGCTCGAGAAGTCGCTTGCCTGCATGCCGACGCCGGTCAGGACGGCTACAGTCGCCGCTTGGCGGCGCTGCGAGGCGGCATCAATCATGTTGCTCCAGCCGCTGCGGCGGCCGATGCCTAGGCCATGACGATTGTCGAGGCGGCCGGCGGCCCGGCCGTCGATGCGGCCGAGGCCGGCGAGACCGGCAATCAGCAAGGCGCTGCGCTGCTTGCCCGGGCTGCGATCGCGGGAGATGAAAGCGTTGATTCGGCCATAGCTGATATCGATGCCGCGGGTGCGCGGAGCACCGAGCGCCAGCATCGCCCAGCATTTGTCGCCATTGTCGTCGCTCATGCGGCTTATGGCGTCCGCCCAGCGAGCGGCCGCGCCGTCCAGACCCGCGGCGAGCATTGAAGCAATAAGGTTGGGCGCATCGGCCTGCAGCTCCGAATCCGGATCGATCCGTGAGGCTGCGCGAGCGAGAAGTGCGCGAATTGCCTCACTCTCCAGCTTGTCGCTGGTCGACGACCAAAGCTTGCGCATCGCGGCCATGCGTATGTCAAGATCCTTGCCGACCATTGCAAGGCGGAGCTGCCAGGCGTCGCTCTGGCCCAGGTCGCCGGGATCGGTGGCGTCGTAGACGGCCGCATAAAGGTCCATCAGCGCCTGCGAGGAAAAAACGCCGAGGCCGGTGGCGATGCGCGCCGACGGCAGCCGCGCCTCGGCGCCAAGGATCGGCGCGCGCGCCTGCCAGGCGCGGACTTGGGGCGAAGCCTTGTCGACGAGGCTCTGCGGCGGGACCATGCCCGTCGAAGTGGCCAGGCCGAACCTCCAGGCGGTGAGGTTGTTCGCCGTCTGCCATTCAATGGTCGCGGCGCGAGACGTGTCCGCGCCGGCTCCGACCACCTTGTCGGCGAGCGCGAGATCAATGCCGCCGATTCGCCCGTGGCGCCGTGCGTCCTCGATGTCGGCGGCTGCCTCTTCGCTGGCACCCGAAAGCGACGCACACATTGCCTTGACTAAGGGCTGCACCGAGCGCTCGACCTTATCGAGGCCGTCCTCGAGGGGGCAGATCGCCGAGGGATCGGCGTTGGCGAGCGCGGTCTGCATCGCCACCTGGTACATCTTGGGCGTGAAGTCAGCGACGTCGACACCCGAGACGAGCAGCCGGGCGCCATCAGCCTCGCCCATCCGAAGCAATAGCCAGGCGCGCTCGGCGGCCCAGTCAGCAGGATGGACGTCGGTCGGTGCAGGCAATTGAGTGAGAAGCGCATTGCGCAAGAGAATATGCGCCCAGCGCGAGGCCAACGGCGCATTGGTCCTACGTAACAGCATCGAAATGAACTTGCCGCTGGCATGACCCCAGGACCCGGCTTCGAAACCGGTCTGCGAGGACGGTAGCGGCCCGGCCAACGAAGGATCGCGCCTGGCGAAATCGGGCAGCTCGATTGGCGGAGGGATTTCCTGCTCCAACAGTTCGGCCAAAGCCTGATCCATCGGCACGAGCTCGACGGCCGATTCACCCGGACTGATAGCGTTGGAGGTGGCGTTTTCTGTTGGCGAAGGCGCTGGCGTCGGGCTGGGCGCCGGCTGCTCGAATCCCGGCGGCAACAGGGACTCGGGCTGGTCCTGCGCCAGCGCCGGGATGGTCACGGCCAGCGCCGCCGCGGCGGCGAGAAGAAGCTTAGCGCGAGTCCGATTCACGACTGAACGTCGACCTCGATTGGCTTGGCGGGAACTTCGTGCGCGCTCATTGAAAGAAACACGGCTCCGCCAATAAGCAGGAGGGCGAGGAGGATCAAAAACAAGGCTGTTCGCGACATATTCTTCCCGGGGTTGCGCTTCGACGGCCCTTTTGCCCGACCAGACAAGCCAATGTATAGCCCCGGCTTGTGGAAAAGCTTTCGGAGCGCCTCGACCGGCCGATCGTACTGGTCGGCTTGATGGGTGCGGGTAAATCGACTGTCGGCAAGCGCCTAGCGAAGCGGCTGGGCCTGCCGTTCGTCGACAGCGATTCCGCCATAGAAGATGCGGCCGGCTACAGCGCGGCGGAAGTCTTCGAGCGCTTCGGTGAAAAGGATTTCCGCGATGGTGAGCGGCGGCTGGTAGCGCGACTGGTGGATGGCAGCGTCGGCGTGATTGCCACTGGCGGGGGCGCCTTCGTCGACCCGCGCACGCGCGAGCTATTGAACAAACGGGCGATCACCGTCTGGCTTGATGCCCCAGTCGATATCCTGCGGGAGCGGACCTCAAGGCGAAACACGCGGCCCCTGCTGCGAACGCCGGACCCGAAGGCCACCCTCGCCCGTCTCTCCGAAGAGCGGCGCTCCTCTTATGCAGAGGCCCACATCCACGTCCGCAGCGGCATCCAGGGCCATGGCGAGGTGGTCGACACGATCATCGATGCCCTGAAGCAGCATTTGGGCGAATGACGGCAATCCGCGTCGCGCACGCCGGTGCCGACTATGAAGTAGTAATCGGCGACCTGGCGAACGTCTTGCCGAGACTGGAGGTTTTGGCGGACGGGATGCTCCTCCCGATCATATCTGACCGACGCGTGTTCGAACTATATGGGGCCATGTTGGCAGGTGTCGCATTGCCGGGCGCCATTCTTGTGCCGGAGGGCGAGGCGGCAAAGGACTGGCAGACCCTTGCCTCGATCATCGACCAACTCGCCGCACTGGACGTCAAGCGGGGTACGCCGATCATTGCGCTTGGCGGCGGTTCGGTCGGAGACGTCGCCGGCCTCGCCGCCTCCTTGTTCAAGCGCGGCTGCCCCATAATTCACGTGCCGACCACCTTGTTGGCGCAAGCCGACAGCGCCATCGGCGGCAAGACGGCGATCGATGCTGCGGGACAGAAAAACCTTGTTGGCTCCTTTCATCATCCTTCGCTCGTCGTGGCCGATCCCTCGTTGCTGGACACGCTCGACCCTCGGCAACTGCGTTCCGGCTACGCCGAAGTGGTCAAATATGCCCTGATCAACGACCCGGCGTTTTTTAGCTGGTGTGAATCCAATGGTGCCGCGCTCCTGGAAGGAGATCGAGAGGCTCGCCAGACTGCAATCGAGCATTGCGTGCGCGCCAAGACGCGATTCGTCACGGCCGACCCGGACGATACGGCGGGAACGCGGGCGCTTTTGAACTTCGGGCACACATTCGGTCATGCGATCGAGGCAGTCTCCGGGCAGCGGGTGCTGCATGGCGAAGCGGTCGCTATTGGCATGATCCTCGCCTTTGATTTTTCGGTGAAGCTTGGGCTGTGTGCCGTGGCGGACGCGGAGCGCGTACGTGCGCAGTTGGAAACCACCGGGCTGCCGACGCGGCTGGAAGTTGCTCAACTCAACAGCAAAGGCGCCATCCTCTTCAAGGCCATGCTGGCGGACAAAAAAGCCCAGAGCAGCGGCCTCACCCTGATCCTGGCCCGCGGCATCGGCGAAGCATTCGTCGCCAGGGACGTCGACCTAAATCAATTATCGGAGTTCCTTCGCCGTCAATCCTAGCCGCAGGACTTACCCGCGTCGGCCGGTTCGTCGGCAAGCGGGCGATCGACTCCGAAGCTTCGCTCGATCCCGGCGTGGAGATCGCCCGTCTCGCTCTGCCGTTGCAGCCGTTCACTATCTCTCATCCGATATTCCCGCTCGACCCGCTCCACTTCGCGATCGGCGATCTGCAGGCGGTGAAGTGCCGCGTTGCCCATCGCCACGGCGCTTTCGAAGACTTCCCGCTGGATCAGAGCGACATCCAGGCCGTCCAGGGCAATCTCGTCAAGCCGGTCGAACACCCGAACCATGACCACAGCCTGCGGAAATGCCTCAAGGACAGCCTCCAGCTTGTCCCGACCGAACGAACGGTCATCGTGACAGAAGAGGATTGCCTCAGCCGTTTCTGCTCCCGCCGTACGAAGCAGGTCGATACGGGTTCCATCGCCATAATAGACCTTCGTTCCAAATTCGGCGACGCGCTCGATCTGGCTGGCATTGCTGTCGATGATCGTCATCGGAACGCGCTTGGCCATCAGCATTTGCGCCACCGTCTGGCCGAAGCGGCCGTAGCCGACGACGATAGCGTTGGTCTCCGGCGAGAATTCCGGCCCTTCCAGGTCGGTGTGCTGCTCAGGACGGCGCTGCTGCAGCCATTCGATGAGCCGCATCAGGAACGGCGTGGTCACCATCGACAGAGTGACGACGGCGCCGAACAAGGAGGCCGCTTCAGGCATGATCAGCCGCGCGCTGGCAGCCTGAGCGAACAGCACGAAGCCGAATTCGCCGGCCTGGCTCAACAGTAAAGCGATCGAGATGGAGCGGCCGGGCCGCATGCGGAACAGGCGCGCCAGCGGATAGAGAATGGCTGCCTTGACCGCGATCACCATCAGCGCAAGTCCGACAACCTTAAGCGGCTGCGCAGCGATGACGGACAGGTCGAGCAGCATGCCAACCGAGATGAAAAACAGGCCAAGGAGAATCGACCGGAACGGCTCGACGTCGCTTTCGAGCTCGTGCCGATAGGGGGATTCGGCCAGCATCACGCCGGCGATGAAAGCGCCAAGGGCAACGGACAAATGCAGGTAATGCATCAAAGCCGCGCTAGCGAGGACTGCGAACAGGCCGGCGACGACGAACAGCTCCCGCTCGTTGAACCGGCCGATCAGCCGGAAGAGAGGGTTGAGAATGAAGCGGCCGGCAATCACCAGGCCGACGACCGCGAGCAGGGTGTAGAGCGCCAGCTGCAGACCGACAGGCGCGCTGGGGTCCGGGTTTCGCGACAGCGACCCGACGATGGTGATCAGCGGGATGAGCGACAGATCCTGGAACAACAGGATGGAGAAGGCGCGTTCTCCGTAGGGCGTGTTGAGCTCGCCGGTGCCGCGAAGCATCGGCAACACCTGGGCGGTCGACGATAAGGCCAGCGGCAGGCCGAGTGCGATGCTGGCGTCGAGGCTGAAGCCTAATGTCCAGTGGATTAGCAGCGCCAAGGCGATGCCCGCCAGCACGACCTGGAGCAGGCCAAGCCCGAAAATGTCGTGCCGCATCCGCCACAGCCGGCTCGGCCTCAGTTCCAGGCCGACGATGAACAGCAATAAGGCGATGCCGATTTCGGCGACGTCCTGGATGGTCTCGGTCTCGGCGACACCACCGAGCAGCTTCGGACCGATGAGCGCCCCGCTGACAATGTAGGCCAAAGTGGCGCCGAGCCCCAATCGGCGGAACAGGATGACAAAGAACAGCGCCGTGCCCAGCATCAAAGCAGCGCTGGTGAGCAGCTCCTTCACCGGCGCTGCGCGTCCTCGATGGCCGCAAGCAACGCGCGGAAGGGCAACAGCATGGCGCCGTGGCGCGCCCGGCGGGGCCGCGCGGGTGCGAGCGTACTCAGCCCCGGCCAGTCCCCCGGCGTTTCGCGCGTTCCATCAAGCCAGGCAGCGAAAGCGGCGAGAGCTTCCTCGACCTCGGAGCCTTGCGCGCCCAATGCATGGGCGCCCATCAAGGCCGCGCTCGCCTGGCCGAAGGCGCAGGCCTGCACCTCCTGGCCAAGCTCGGTGACGCGGCCTTCGTCGTCGAGTGTGACCTCTACTGTGACCGTGCTGCCGCAAGTTGGCGAACGGAGTTCGGCGCGGCCCTGCGGATCAGCGAGCCTGCCAAGATAAGGGATAGAAGCGGCAAGCCTCAGGATATCGACGGTGTAGAGCGGCTGGTTCACGCCCGGCGCCATGTGGTGCCAGCGGCGCTGTCTTCAAGCAGAATGCCCTCAGCCTTCAGTTCCTCGCGAATGCGGTCGGCCTCGGCGAAATCGCGGCGGGCCTTGGCTTCGGCGCGAGCGGCGATCAGGCCTTCGACCCGCTCGTCGCCTTCACCCCGGAACCATTGGTCCGCAGCGTCGCCCAACAGCCCCAATAGCTGGCCGCTGGCACGCAGCGTCGCCGGGTTGTCGATCGCGGTCAATCGCGACAAGGCCGAGGGCGTGTTGAGGTCGTCGGCGAGCGCCGCAACAACTTCGGGGTCAGCCTCGCCAGGCTCGCTTTCCCCGGCAGCGCGATAGAGCCGGTCGAGCAATGTCTTGGAC
>JBKPSK010000065.1:0-6940 GCA_046734995.1 Pseudomonadota bacterium | reverse complement strand
TCCCACCACTGGTCGTAGCTGAGTCCGAACCAGAATTTGAGGACGTCGGCGCGCCAGTCGGCGCTCATGAAAGCTTTTCCAACCTGTCTACGAGCGCATGCCGGTCGGGAATGGCGATCCCAAAGTCGCGGTCGAGAATGTCGCAGACTTCGTCCGCGCCCTTGAGCAGCCTCCGTTCGGTCTCGCCCCCCGGAACGTGGATCGCATATTCAAAGTTGCGCAGCGCGTGCCGTCGGCCTCCGGGCGAACGGGCGGCGACCAGCGAGGAAGTGAAGTGGGAGGCCGGACTCGCCGATGTCCACCAGTTCCCAAGCTCATCATCGATGCCGAATTGCGGCGTAAGGTCGAACCGATAGGTCGTGCGCCATTCACCGCCGATCTCGATCTGCTGCCGCCATTCGCCATCCAGTTGCAGCAGCCGGTACCGCTCGTGCGGCGTGGTCTGCGGCGTGTCCGGGACGAGATCGAGGATTCCGGTGCATACCGCGCCCCCGAAACCGACGTCGGCAAGCACCAGGCCGTCGGGCAGGTCGACGAGCAGCAGCTTGTGCGTGCGCGGCGTGAGCGCGTCCTCCGGCAGCATCCACAGGACTCGCGCCGCAAGCGGCGTGAAATCGAAGCCGATCGCCTCGAGTACCTTCGAAAAGAGCCCGTTCTGCTCATAGCAATAGCCGCCGCGCCGATCGTGGACGAGCTTTTGCATCAACGCGTCGGGGGTGAGCGGGACCGGCAGCCCCAGTAGCGGATTGAGGTTTTCGAACGGAATTGCGGCGGTATGCGCAGCCACCAGGCCGGCGAGGGTTGACCGGTCCGGCCGCGCGACACCCTGCCAGCCGATGCGATTGAAATAGGCAGTAAGATCGCCCTCCGACAAGCTCATGTCGCCGTGCCGCCGACGGTGAGGCCGTCGATCAGAAGGGTCGGCTGGCCGACACCGGCCGGGATCGACTGGCCGGCCTTGCCGCAAATGCCGACGCCTTCGTCGAGCTCGAGGTCGTTGCCGATGCCCTTGACCCGGGTGAGCACGCTCGGCCCGTCGCCGATCAAGGTCGCGCCCTTCAAGGGTTCCGCAAGCTTGCCGTTCCGGATTCGATACGCCTCGGTGCATGAGAAGACGAACTTGCCGCTGGTGATGTCGACCTGGCCGCCGCCGAAGCTCTTGGCATAGACGCCGTCCTTGACCCGGCCGACCAGCTCGTCGGGATCGTCCTTTCCGGCGAGCATGAAGGTGTTGGTCATGCGCGGCATGGGCGCAAAAGCAAAGCTTTCGCGGCGGCCGTTGCCGGTCGGCTGCATGCCCATGAGGCGCGCGTTGAGCCGGTCCTGGAGATAGCCCTTGAGGATGCCGTCCTCGATCAGCACGGTGCGGCCAGTCGGCGTGCCCTCGTCGTCGATGGTCAGTGAGCCGCGCCTCCGGTTCATCGCGCCATCGTCGGCGACAGTGACGCCGGGCGCCGCCACCCGCTCGCCGATCCGGCCGGTGAAGGCCGACGTACCCTTGCGGTTGAAATCGCCTTCTAGCCCATGACCGACCGCCTCGTGCAGCAGCACGCCCGGCCAGCCGGGGCCGCAGACCACCGTCATCTCCCCGGCCGGCGCCGGCACGGCCTCGAGGTTGATCAGCGCCTGGCCAAGCGCGATGTCGATCGAGCGGTTCCACTCCGTTTCGTCGAACAGCTTGCCGTAGAGATAGCGGCCGCCGAGTCCGTGGAATCCAGTCTCGCGCCGATCGCCGTCGCGAGCGACAATCGACACATTGAGGCGGACGAGGGGGCGGACGTCTCGGGCGACGAAGCCATCGGCGCGCAGGATCTCGATCACGCTCCAGCTGGCAGACAGGCCGACGCTGACCTGCTCGACGCGCGGGTCTCGGGCACGGGCCGCCGCGTCGATCTTCTGGCAGAGCGCGACCTTGTCGGCGAAGGCGACGCCGGCCAGTGGGTCGTCGGCGCCGTACATCGCCTGATTGGTCCGCGCCGGGGGCGGCGCCATGGGACCCTCCGCGGGGTCGAGCAGCCGCAAAGTGGCGGCGGCGCGGTCAATGGCCGCGGCGCTGATCTCATTGGCGTGGGCGAAAGCGGTGGTCTCGCCGGTGACGCCGCGCAGGCCGAAGCCCGAGGCGCTGTTGTAATCGGCGGTCTTCAGCCGGCCGTCGTCGAAGCCAAACGCCTCACTGATGCGATACTGAAGATAGAGCTCGCCATCATCATGTGCGGCGAGATGGCGGGCCGCAAGCCTTTGTGCCTCCTCCGGATCGAGGCTGCGGTAGAGGAAGCCGCGCGGGTCGGCGCCCGCACTCATGCGCCGCTGACGGTTCGGTCGGCGGGACCGCCCTCGAGCACGAAGCGGCGGTCGCAATAGCCGCAATCGACGAAGCCGAGCTGATCGTCGATGTGGAGATAGACGCGCGGGTGGCCGAGCGCGGCCGGCACTTCGCCGGAACCGTCGCAGGCGACGCGCAGGGATTTCACCCTGATGGTCTCGGGGGGCGGGATCATGAGGGGCTAGGTAGCCCCGGCCCCGCGAAGCTTCAACCTGGGCTACTGATAATCGGCGGTCAGATCATATTCGGCGGTGTAGAGGCCTTCGGGCTGGTTCGGCTGAATGAAAATCACGCCGCCGACGCCGACGAAGAAACTGTGGTTCGCGCCAATCGTGCGGGTCGTCGGCCCGTCGAGGCTCATGGCGAGGACGTCGATGGTATCGCCTGCCGGATTGGTCAGCTGGGCTGGCGGCGTCAGGTCCATGATTACCTGCCGGCCGGGAGTGCCGGCGCCGGCGAACCGCCCGCGCTGGCCGATGTCCGCCGGCATCAGGGTCAGGCCGGCGGATCCGGTGCGGGCGCCGGTGGTCGCATTGATCGATACGAATCCCGCCGTCGTCGTCGAGGGAATAATCGTGCCAAAGCTCAAGTCCTGCACCTTGGTCAAGGTCAGCGGGATGAGCAGCAATGCCCGGCCCGGAGGCGGCGTGGGTGCCGCGACCGGGGCGGCCATGGCCGATGCCGAGGCCACCAGCGCGCCAAGCACTAATGCCGCCCTTGCAAGTCCGCGCATGATTATATGCCTTCCACAATCAAACTGGTTGCGGCCATTTTGGCGATAACCCGTGGTCAAGCATTGAACGGCTGCGGTTTGCGCGAATTTAACCAGACGTTGAAAGCATTTGCTCGTGTCAGGGATATTGGATCGTGACGTCGAACGTGCCGGAATAGACGCCATCGACCTGCCCGGCCGCCGGGCGCAACGTCGCCCCAACCTTGAAGTCGAACACGCCGGCCTGCGCCATGGTCCGCTTTGACTGCCCATCGAGCGTGAAGCTGTTGAGCAGGATCGTCTCGGTGCCGCCGACCCGCCTCAGATTGATGCCGCCGGTGGGAATGCGGATGTTCACAACCGAATTGCCTTGGGCAACGCCGCGGAACACCGCAGCATGCGCGGTCCCGCCGAGCCTGAGTACGCCGCCGGTCGTGGTCATGGTGTCGGTGACGGCATTGATGACAGCGGTGCCGTTGGCGATGACGCCCAGGCTGCCGAAATCCATGTCGGCAAGCTTGGTCAGGGTCAGCGGCTTCAGCAGGAACGCCTGGCCGGCGGGCCTGGCCGGCGGCGCCACAGGTGCAGCCCAGGCGGCCGCCGGCGCGAAAAGCGCAAGCGGCAGGGCGGCGGCGAGGAATGGACGCACGGCACCGATCATGGCGGGCGGCATACAGAGTTAACGTCAAAATTACCCTTTGGGTTAAGGTAAAGACGCCGTTTACCATCGCCCTTTGCCGGTTGCGGCAAGCGCCGCTATCGCTGTCCGCGCCATGAGCGACGCCGACCCCGCCATCCGTATCGAATCCCTGTGCAAGACCTACGCAGGTGGCAAGCGCGCGCTCGACGACGTCAGCTTCGATGTGCCGCGGGGCCAGATTTTCGGGCTCCTAGGCCCCAATGGCGCCGGCAAGTCGACCCTGATCAACATCCTCGCCGGGCTGGTGGTGAAGACCAGCGGCAAGGCAAGCGTCTGGGGCTTCGACATCGAGGATCATCCGCGCAACGCCAAATTGTCGATCGGAGTTGTCCCCCAGGAAATATTGTTCGACCCCTTCTTCACGCCAAAGGAGGCATTGGAAATCCAGGCCGGCCTCTACGGCGTCCCGAAGGAGCGGCGGCAGACCGACGCCTTGCTCGCGGCCATGCACCTGACCGAAAAGGCCGACGCTTATTCGCGCACTTTGTCCGGCGGCATGAAGCGGCGGCTGCTGGTCGCCAAGGCAATGGTCCATTCGCCGCCGATCCTGGTGCTCGACGAGCCGACCGCCGGCGTCGACATCGAGCTTCGCCAGCAGCTTTGGGCCTATGTCCGCAGCTTAAACGCGCAAGGCGTGACGGTGGTGCTGACCACCCATTACCTCGAGGAAGCCGAGCAGCTGTGCGACCGCATCGCCATCATCAACCATGGCAAATTGATCGCCAATGAGCCGACCCGCCAGCTGGTCGCCCGAGCCCAGGACAAGGCGGTGGTGGTGACCGTCGACAAGGACCTGACCGCTGCGCCCAAGGCCCCCTGCTTCGAGCGCATCGAAGTGACCGGCGAGCGGACGCTGGAGATCGGCTACAGGAAGGACCGGGTGAATGCCGGCGAGGTCCTGGCCGCGCTGCAGGCCGAGGGCCTGGGCATCGTCGATGTCACGACTCGCGATCCCGACCTGGAGGACGTCTTCCTCAGCCTGACGCGGGAGCCTTCATGACCATTCACCAACAGCAGTTCGTGTCGAGCGAAGTCGAGACGCGCCCCTCGACTACGCTCGGGACGAACGGAGTCTAAATGGCTGCGGAAAACACGTTCGACGTGCTCATCGTCGGCTCCGGCGCGGCCGGGCTGACGGCGGCGCTGAACCTGGCGACGACGCGCAAGGTTGCGGTCATCGCCAAGGGCGCGCTCGGCGAAGGCGCCACCGGCAAGGCGCAGGGCGGCATCGCCGCGGTGCTGGAGGAAGGCGACAGCTTCGAGGCTCATGTCCGCGACACGATGATTGCCGGCGCGGGCCTCAATGACCTGAAGGTGGTCGAGCATGTCGTTGCCGAGGCGCCGGCGGCGATTGCCCGGCTGGCGGAGCTGGGCGTTCCGTTCAACCCCGGTGACGGAGCGAACGGCTGGCACCTTACCCAGGAAGGCGGTCACAGCCATCGCCGCATCGTCCACGTCGCCGACGCCACCGGCTGGGCCATCCAGCAGGCGCTGGAAGCGGCAGCGGCCGCCAATTCCAACATCACCCTCATCCCCGACATGGTCGCGATCGACCTGGTGACCGGACGTCACGCGCTAGATTTCTCGACCAGCGGCGCAGTCCACGGCCTCTATGCCTGGAACCGCCGCACCGGCGCGGTGGAGACCTTGGTGGCGCGGGCGACCGTGCTGGCGAGCGGCGGGGCAGGCCGCGCCTATCTCTATTCGACGGCGCCCCGTGGCGCGACGGGCGACGGCATTGCCATGGCCTGGAGGGCCGGCTGCCGGGTCAGCAACATGGAATTCATGCAATTCCACCCGACCTGCCTCTACAATTTGCAGGTCAAGAACTTCCTGATCACCGAGGCGGTGCGCGGCGAGGGCGGGATCCTGAAGCACCCCGAAACCGGTCATCGCTTCATGCCCGATTATGACGAGCGCGGCGAGCTGGCGCCGCGCGACATTGTCGCCCGCGCCATCGACCATGAGATCAAGCGGGACGGCCTCGATTTCGTCCACCTGGATATCTCGCACCGCGAGCCCGGGTTCGTCCGTGAGCATTTTCCCACCATCCACGCCCGGCTGCTCGAGCTCGGCACCGACATTACCCGCGAGCCGATCCCGGTGGTGCCGGCCCAGCATTACACGTGCGGCGGCGTGCTGGTGGACTTGTCCGGCCGCACCGACGCCCCCGGCCTTTATGCCGCTGGCGAGGTCACCCAGTCCGGATTGCATGGCGCCAACCGCCTGGCATCCAATTCCCTGCTCGAATGCCTGGTGTTCGGCGAGGCGGCGGCCAGGCATATCCTTGAATGCTGGGACGAGCTGCCCGAGCCGCCGGCGATCCGCGGCTGGGACGAGAGCCGGGTGACCGACAGCGATGAGGAGGTGGTCATCCAGCAATGCTGGCGCGAGATCCGCCAGTTCATGTGGAATTTCGTCGGCATCGTCAGGACGACGAAGCGGCTGGAGCGGGCCAGGAACCGCATCGACCTGCTGCGCCAGGAGGTCGCCGATTATTACAGCCATTTCCGGGTGACTCCGGACCTGATCGAGCTCCGCAACCTGGTCGAAGTCGCCGATTTGATCATCCGCAGCGCCCTGTCGCGCCACGAAAGCCGCGGGCTGCACTATACGCTCGACTATCCGGAGACCGCGTTGGTCGCCGAGGACACGGTGCTCGTTCCCTAAGGTCACGTGACCCGGACCGGGACCCCCTGCAAACGGGGGTTCATTACCTTTCGTCTTACCTTTGCATTTCGCGGAATTGCCGGATTTTCGGTCTTTCCAGGATAAGACGGCTTGGTCCGAACCGCTGCCGGCCGGCGAATCTGTGACCCTTGCGCCAGCATCTTGTCCCAGGCGGCGGCGAACAAGGCGCCGGCTGGTCGCGCGCGCAGCCGGTAGGCGCTCTCGCGGCTCATGCCGGCGGCAGCGGCGGCGCGGGTGACGCTGCCGGTGCGGGCGAGAGCCTGGAGGAAGGCGAGCTGCCGCTCGGCCGACCACCCGTCGTGGCGGACGGGAAGAGACGATTTGCGGGTGGAAGACGAATCGCTGGTGCGCATCGACCAGCTTGGATCACAAGTAGGGGTCTGTAGGACAGGAATTTCTTTGGCCGCCAGAGTCCGGAATGGGTGGAAAGCGGACGCCCCGCTTTCAAATCCACTCACGATAACGGGCATACGCCACCGAAAGCAGAGCCAGTACCGAAAGCCCTCCTGTGACG
>JBKPSK010000064.1:0-35923 GCA_046734995.1 Pseudomonadota bacterium | reverse complement strand
AATTTCGACGCCGCACTGAACGCGCTCGAGCGCAAGGGCGCGATCACGACCTTGGCCGAGCCGACCCTGGTCGCGCTGTCGGGCGAGACGGCGAACTTCCTCGCCGGCGGCGAATTCCCGGTTCCGGTGCTGCAGAATTCGACCAATAATGGGGCATCGAGCGGCATCACCATCGAGTGGAAGCCGTTCGGCGTCAGCCTCGCCTTCACCCCGACGGTGCTCGCCGACGGCGTCATCAACATGATCGTCGAGCCGGAGGTCAGCTCGATCGACCCGACCGCCTCAATCGTCGTCAACAATCTGCGCATCCCGGGCCTGCAGACCCGGCGCGCGAGGACGGTGGTCGAGCTTCACGACGGCGAAAGCTTCGCCATGGCCGGGCTGCTGCGCACCGACTTCCAGGACACCGTTCGGCAGTTCCCGATCCTGGGGTCGATCCCCGTCATCGGCATGCTGTTCAAGTCGACCAACTTCCAGCGCGACGAGACTGAACTGGTCATCACCGTCACGCCGCGGCTGGTGCGGCCGGTGCCAAGCTATGCGCTTAAAGTGCCGACAGACCGGTCAGGCGCGCCGAGCGAGGCCGACCTCTTCCTGCTGGGCCGGACGGACACTGGGGTTCATCCGGGCCCAGGGGCGCCCGGCGCACCGCCAGCGGATATGACGGCGCCTAGGGTTGTTACCCCGCCGGCTCCGGCGCCGGGCGGCAGCGCTGCAGCGAAGCCCATCGGCCTCCAAAAGGAGTATGGCCATGTCCTATAAGCTGATCGGCATCTTCGCCGGCTCGGTCATGCTCTGCGGTTGCGAGACCGTTCCGCCGCAAGCTGGTTCGCTCGACGCGGCCTGGGGGGAGCCAACCAGGTACAATGCCGCCATCCAGACCATCAATCCCGAGCCAGTCTATACGGCGGCCGATGCGCAGCCCGGCGACAATGGCGAAAAAGCCGCCAACGCCACCAAGCGCTACCGGACCGATCAGGTGAAGGAGCCGGAGCCGGCAAGCACCACCCGGAAGGCAGGCGGCAGCGGCGGCGGCGGCAGCGGGCCAAGGTAAGGTGGGATGCCGCGAGGATCGAGGCCGCTGACCAGGGAGAAACGCGGCGCGGTGGCGCCGACCGTTGCCTTGTCCCTGTTCGCGCTGATCGGCATGGGGGGCATCGCCTTCGATTACGCCCATATGGCGGACCTCGATACCGAACTGCAGCAGGCCGCCGATCAGGCGGCGCTGGCTGCCGCCACGCAGCTCGACGGTTCGAGCGGTTCGAGGACGCGCGCGACCGCCGCAGCCCAGTCACTGCTGAGGAACACGACCTTTTTCGCAAGCGACGCTGGCGAGGATTCGGATGATGCTCGCAAGGTAACCATCGCCACCGTCACCTTCTACCAGAGCTATGACGAGGCCACGGACGTCTATGGCGATGCGGCAAGCAATGATTCAAACGCCCGCGTCGTCCAGGTCAGCGTCGGCGGCCGGCGTGCCGACTATGCGTTCACGCCGGTGGTCGGCGCGATCAGCTCGGGAAACCTGTCGGCACAGGCACTCGCCAGCCTCGCCTCGGCGGTCTGCAACGTCCCCCCCCTGATGATGTGTGGGCCAGCGGGCACGGACTTCCCCACCGCCGCCGATATCGGCAGGGGTGTCCTGCTCCAGCCGGGCCCGAACGTCGGGGCATGGGCGCCCGGCGACTACGGTTACATGGACTTCGGCGACGGCGCCAGCGGCGTGAAGATCAATCTCGGCCGCAACAACGAAACCGCCGGCTGCACTGACATGAGCAACGGAATCCCGACCGAGCCCGGCAACAAGGCCTCGGTCACGGATACTTTGAATAGCCGGTTTGACCTCTATCCCGTGGCTAGTTCCAAATGCGACACCGGTACGGGAGATTATTGCCCGGCCGAGAATGTACACAAGGATCTCGCCAAGACCGAGGAGGTCGATGTCCCCAACTGGGATGCACCCCCAGCCGCGCCACCAGCCAACCCCGGCTGCGGAGCGGCTGGCGCCAAGGTCATTAATACGTCCAACTCCGTCGACACGAGCGGCTTCTCCCAAGGCGCCCCTCCGCCGGGCCTGCCGCGGGACGCGTGCCACGTTAGCGGGGGATGCACTCCCAATGCCAAGTTCGGGAATGGGTCATGGGGTCGCGACGGCTATCTCGGCCCGACGCACGGCACCGATGCCACAACAGTGGCCGCGGCGGTCGGCAAGACCAGCACGACCCTCACCCGCTACGACGTCTACAAGTGGGAGTTGGCGGACAAGGCCAATCGCCTAGCGTCCAAGTCGATCAACGACGTCTTGCCTCCGGTCTTCAATGAGCAGGGCCATTCGGGGAAGGGCAAATACACCTTCACCAACCGTTGCACTTATCCGCATCCGGTCAACGGCACGGGGATTCCGAACAGCCTCACCCAAAAGGACCGACGCGTATTGACCGTCGCCGCGGCCGACTGCACGGGCATGAACGGCAAATCGAACGTCGTCGTCAAGCAGTGGGTCGATGTCTTCCTGGTCGAGCCGTCGCTGACCCGCACAACGCCCTACGCGACCGGCAAGGAGCAGATTTACGTCGAGATCATCGGCGTCGCGAAGCGGCCGGATGGCCAGTCGGCGTACCAATATTACCTACGGCAGCGGCCGAGGCTGCTGCGATGAGCGCGGCGATCTCAAACGCCGACCGCGGGACGGCAGCGGCCGAGATGGCGCTTGTGCTGCCTCTGCTGCTGGGACTGCTGTTCGGCTCGATCGAGCTCGGCAATTATTTCCGTTCCGAGCACATCCTCATCAAAGGCGTGCGCGACGGCGCGGTCTATGCGGCGCGCCAGGAGATGGTCAATTACGACTGCTCGGCCGGCACGCCCGTCGTCCCCACGGGAATCGTTAACGAAACCAAGGAGTTGGTGCGGACCGGCCAGCTTAGCGGCGGCTCGGACCTGCTGCCGCTCTGGACCGACGGCTCGACCAATTTTTCGATGGTCATCAGTTGCCAGACGGCGGCCGGCGGCACGACGCTATCTGGCATCTACATCGTCAATGGCGGGCAAGTGCCGGTGATCACCGTGACGGCGAACCTGCCCTACCAATCGGTGATGGGAACGCTCGGGCTATCTACACTGGGCCTGCGCATCCAGGCGGCCCAGCAGGCTGCGGTGACCGGCATATGACCCGGCGCCTGCCATTGTCCGGCGATTGCCGGGGAGCGAGCGCCGCGGAGTTCGCAATGGTGCTGCCGCTGCTCATAATCCTTTTGTTCGCAATCATCGATGGCGGCCGGTTCCTCTGGGAATACAACCGGGCCGAAAAAGCGACGCAGGTGGGCGCGCGCATGGCAGTCGTGACCAACGTGGTTTCGACGGGCCTCAGGGACAATGATTATATCGGGGTCGATGGGCTGACTCCGGGTCAGAAGATTCCCGCGAGCGCGCTCGGCACGATCGTCTGCAACAGCGACGGTTGCACCTGCACCGGCGCGTGCACGGGGATCGGCACCGGCCAGGACGCCGCCGCTTTCTCCAACGTCGTCGACCGCATGCAGGACATCAAGCCCGATATCGCCGCGGCGAACGTCGAGCTGGTCTATCGCGGATCGGGCCTCGGCTATGCGGGCGATCCGACCGGCATGGCAATGTCGCCCCTGGTCACGGTCCGGCTCAAGGATCTGCAGTTCAAGCCGCTGACGGCGCTGATGCTGGCCGACGTCACGATGCCGTCATTCACAACCACGCTGACCGCTGAAGACAGCGTCGGCATCATGTCGAATTAGGTGGGGAAAGGTGAGCGTAATCAACCCCAATGAGACAGCAAAGAACTGGCGGGCCCATCATCGGCTGGCCGCGGTCCAGCTCTACCTAAGCGGCGCGGCGGGCGACGCCGCGGCTCTTGTCGGGACTCGGGTGGCAGGCTTCGCGCTGGACCTGAACCTGGTTGGCGAAACCGACCGCATCAACCCCGCGAACCTGTCTTCGGCCCCTGCGGCAGTCATCCAGGTCGATCGCGACAATCCCGCATCGGTAACGCGGTTCGAGAAGCTTGCCGTGGCGACCAAGACTCCACTGATTGCCGCGGCCTATGACCCGCCGCTCGCGTTCGTCCGTTCGCTGATCCGCGCCGGCGCCAGCGATGTCGTGCCCCTGCCGCTCGACATGGTCGAGCTGGAAACATCGCTTGCCCCGATCGCCGAGAGTCTCGCCCGGCGCGAGCAACAGGACCAGGCGCAGCACGCCAAGGTGGTAAGCGTCATCAAGAGCCTCGGCGGGGTCGGAGCGACTTCGTTGCTGTCGCAGCTCGGGATCCGCTTTGCCCGGCAGGAGGCGCGGTTCGGCCGCGAAGTCTGCCTGATCGACCTCGACGTCCAGTTCGGCGATGCCGCCTTCCAGCTCGGCCTCACGCCTTCATTGTCGCTGGCGGACCTGATCGAAGCGGGTTCGCGCATCGATGGCGACCTGCTGCGCGCGGCGACGACGGCCCATCCAAGTGGGCTTCAAGTCATCGCCGCGCCGCCGACCATGATGCCGCTCGAATCGCTGAGTAGCGAGCAACTGCTCGAGATTGTCGAGCTGGCGGCGCGCGAGTTCGGGACGGTGCTCGTCGACCTGCCAACCAATTGGACGAACTGGTCGCTGTCGCTGCTTGCCCGGTCCGACCTCATCCTGCTCATTACCCAAATGTCGATTCCGAGCCTCAACCGGGCCAAGCGGCAACTCGAGCTGATGCGCTCCCAGGAGCTTCAGGGGCTCGACATCCGCCTGGTGGTCAACCGGCTGGAAAAAGGGTTCATGCGCACCATCCGCCTGTCCGACGTCCGCGACGGTCTCGGCCTCGAAGTGTCCTACACCATCGCCAACGAACATGCGGTCATGCGTGCTGCGATAGACCGCGGCGTTCCGATCGACGAGATCAAGCGCAAGAGCGCCCTCGGCAAGGATCTCGACAAGCTGGACGCCGGCATCGCCGCCGCCTTGGGACTGGAGCGCTAGACGATGTGGAACGTCCGCAAGACCCGTTCGAGCGCTCGCGAACAGGAGGCGCCCCCTGCAGCGGAAGATCCGCGGCTGGTCACCCTTGGCGAGGCCGGAGCTTTCGCCAAGCGCGACGCCAAGACCGACCTCAAGGTCGAGCTTCACCAGCGGCTGCTCAACCTCATCAATCTGTCGGCACTCGACCAGATGTCACGCGAGCAGATCCAGGTGGAAGTCGGGGACATCGTCAGCGAGGAGCTGGCCAAACAGAACCACGCTCTCAATCACGCCGAGCGCAAGCAATTGGTCGCCGATGTCCTGGACGAACTGTTGGGCCTCGGGCCGCTCGAGCCTTTGCTCAAGGATCCGACGATCAACGACATTCTTGTCAACGGCGCCGACCGCGTATTTGTGGAGCGTTACGGCATACTCGAGCCGACGCCAGTCCGATTCAAGGACGAGAAGCACCTGCTTCGGATCATCCAGAAGATCGTGTCGGCGGTCGGACGGCGGATCGATGAATCTTCGCCGATGGTCGATGCCCGCCTGGCGGACGGCAGCCGCGTCAATGCCGTCGTCCCGCCGCTCTCCATCGACGGCTCGACGCTCTCGATCCGCAAGTTTTCGCGCGTTCCGATCAGCATGGAGCGGCTGGTCGAGATCGGCAGCGTCCCGCTTCCTGTGGCCCAGGTCCTGGAAGCGGTCGTCGCTTCGCGGCGCAATGTCCTTATCTCGGGCGGCACCGGATCGGGCAAGACGACCTTGCTGAACGCCATGTCGGCGTACATCGACGATCGCGAACGGATCGTGACAATCGAGGACTCCGCCGAGCTGCAGCTCCAGCAGAACCATGTCGTGCGGCTCGAGACCAGGCCGCCCAATATCGAAGGCAAGGGCGAGGTCGCCCAGCGCGACCTGGTCAAGAACGCGCTGCGCATGCGCCCCGACCGGATCATCGTCGGCGAGGTCCGCGGCGGCGAGGCCTTCGACATGCTGCAGGCCATGAACACCGGCCACGAAGGCTCAATGACCACGGTCCATGCCAATACGCCGCGTGATGCCTTGGCGCGCGTCGAACAGATGGTCGGAATGGCCGGCCTCGACATGCCGGCGCGCTCGACGCGCGGCCAGATCTCCTCGGCCATCCATGTCGTCATCCAGGTCGCCCGACTCGCTGACGGCCGACGCCGGCTCGTCAGCCTGTCGGAGCTCACTGGGATGGAGGGCGACATCGTAACGATGCAGGAAATCTTCCATTTCCGGCAAACCGGCATGAGCGCCGAAGGTCATGTCCAGGGGCGGTTCGAGGCAACCGGCATCCGGCCGCGCTTCCTCGATCATGTAACTGCCCACGGCATTACACTGCCCGCGGACCTGTTCCGCCCAGACACGAAGTTCGAAGTATGAGCGATAGCTGGCTGAAAGCCCTGACCCTGGCCGCCATCTTTGGCTCGGTCCTGCTCGTAGTCGATATTGTTGTGAGGTCGCTCGCACGGAGCCATTCCGAGGGAAAGGCAATCAACCTCAGGCTCAACCTCATCAAACAGGGCAGGTCGACCGGCGAGGCGCTGAGCCTCCTCAAACGATCGGACAGCGCCCTGCCCGCCGGCCTTCCGGCACCGATCTTGCGCCTGGGACGCAGCTTCGAGCGCACCTTGATGATGGCGCAGGTCACCATCCCGACTCCGCGCCTGATGCTGATCCTGTTGCTGGCGCCCTTCGCGCTGTTGTTCGCCGTGCTGCTCATCATGGTGGCGGCCGACGTCCCGGTTGGCTTTGGGCGACTCGTCCTGCTCGGCACCTTCTGCGTGGTTCTCGGCGGCATCCTGCCCCTGTTCTTCCTGCAGGCGCGCGCCAATCGCATGCGCCGGAAGATGCAGGACCAGTTTCCAGTCGCGCTCGACGTCTTCGTCCGCGGCTTGCGCGCCGGCCATCCAGTCGCTTCGGCACTGGACCTGCTGACGGTCGAGCTCCCGGATCCGATTGGAAGCCAGTTCGGAATCGTCGTCGACGAAGTCACTTACGGCGCTGAGCTGCGCGACGCGCTGCATTCCATGGCGGAGCGCTGGGATCTGACCGACATGCGCATGTTCGTCGTGTCACTGTCGGTACAGAGCGAGACGGGTGGCAATTTGGCGGAAATCCTGGAGAATCTGTCGAAGGTGATCCGCGACCGGCAATCCATGATGCTCAAGGTCCGGGCCCTTTCGAGTGAGGGCCGGATGACCGCCATCGTCCTGACTGCATTGCCGATCCTAGCCTTTACGGCGCTGTTTGCGCTCAATCCGCGCTTCTACCTCGACGTCGCCGATGACCCGGCTTTCGTTCCCGGCTTCCTCGGGCTGATGATTCTTTACGCAATCGGCTTCTTCACAATTCGGCGCATGGTCGATCTGAAGGTGTGACAGCATGATCGAGCTTCTCTCAGACAACCCGCTGCTTAAGGTCCTCCTTCTGGTGTCCGTGTTCGCGCTGGTCAGCGCCTTTGCCTTCTTCATCTCGCTCGCGATCGGCGCGCGCCAGATTGCCCGGCAACGCCTGGCCGAGACCGGTACGACGAGCGACCAGAACGTCATGTTGGGCTCGCTTCGTTCGGATCGTGTCGAAAGCGCCTGGCTCAAGCTCGTTGACGGGATTGAAAAGGCCGGCCTGTCGCTGGTCGACACCAAGGACCAAGCGGTCCGGGAAAAGCTGATCTCGGCCGGCTACACGGCACCCTATGCGCCGCGCCTCTATACGCTCATCCGCCTTTTGCTGGTGGTCGCGCTGCCGGCGCTCCTGCTGCTCTATTTGTGGATGCTGGGTTCCTCGCCCAGCTTGATGACCATCTATTTCGCGGTCGTCATCGCCGCCGCGCTCGGCCTCTATCTTCCGGTCCTTTTCATTCGGGCAAAAGCCGACCGGCGACAGCAGGAGATCATCAACGGGTTTCCTGACGCGCTCGACCTCATGCTCGTCTGTGTCGAGGCCGGTCTGGGCCTGGAGGCGGCGTTCGCCCGCGTCGGCATGGAAATGACCGATTCACATCCGCGCATCGCCGAGCAGCTTGGCAAGGTCATCCTGGAACTGCGCGCCGGACGCAACCGCGAGGATGCCCTGCGGAGAATGGCCGATCGCGCCGGCGCCGACGAGGTCCGGGCGTTCGCGACATTGCTCATCCAGTCGACCAAGCTTGGCTCGTCGATCGCCCAGACCCTTCGCATCTACGCCGCGGAGATGCGCGAAAAACGGCGGCTCAGAGCCGAGGAGAAAGCGCACCGGCTGCCGGTTCTGCTCTCCATTCCGCTGGTTGCCTGCATGCTTCCGGTAATGATCGGCGTGCTCATGCTGCCGGCAGCGATCCGTGTGATGCGGATCGTCATGCCGGCGCTGAAAGCTACGGGGGGAGGATAAAATGCCTCGGGGGGGATTCTTGCTGGTCACTGTGGCCGTCATGGCCTGCACCGCTTGCCTGGGCGACCAGGGTAAGCTCGAGATCCGGTCGAGTTCAAGCGGCCTCAAGGCGAGCCGCGAACCCGTGCCGTTCCGCATTGCCGAAGCGCGCGCCCACTTGGCGCTCGGCAATATCGCATTGGCACTGGAAGGATTTCGCAAGGCGGCGCGTGACGATCCGGCCAGCGTCGCGGCGCTCGCCGGAATCGCGCAATGCTATGACCAGATGGAGCGGTTCGACCTGTCGCGCCGCCATTATGAGATGGCCTTGGCGCTGGCGCCGCGCGATCCCGCCTTGCTTGGGTTATTTGCCGGTTCGCTCGACAAGCAAGGCCTGGCGAAGGAAGCCGCCTCCGTTCGCCGGGAAATGGCGGCTCTTCCGGCGCCGATGCCGCCGGCAGCAAGGTTGGCCCGAGCGGTGCCGGACAAATCCATCGAGGCTGTGACCGTCGCCACGCCGGCCCCGGCCCGGACAGCGTCCGAAGTGGCGGCGCCGGTCGGCCCGTCAGTGACAATCGCCCTGCCGCCGCCGGGCCCGGTAGGCTCGCCGCCCGAGGCTCGCCGCGACTCCCAGGCACTGGCAGTCGCGCCGGTGGGACATTCCGTGACAATCGCTTTGCCGCCGCCCCGCCTCGCTCCTGTCGCGAAGGCGCCGGTCAAGCAGGCCGCGGCATTCCGCCAGCCGCGCCTCGCGCGGCTGTCGCTGACCGAAGTGGCGCTCATCACCGGCAGCGGACCGCGCTGGAAGCCGGCCGTGGCGCAGCCGGTTCAGACCGCTGCCCGCATTGTGCCGGCCCGGGGATTTGAAGTTCGCCTGCTCAACGCAGCGCGGGTCGACAAGCTCGCTGCCCGCACCCGCGCCTATCTCGGCCGCTTCGGCTGGCGTGAGATGGCCGTCGGCGATGCCGCAACGGTGCGGGCGCGCAGCCTGATCGTCTATCCTCAAGGCTCGCGGCCGGCCGCCGATCGCCTCTCGGCGCGGTTGGGCTTCGCCATGGCCGAGCGGGCCGACGTCCGCCAGGTAACGATCCTGCTCGGCCGCGATGCCGCTGGCAATCCGGCGTTACGCCCCAGGGCATGATCGCGCTGCTGGCCGTAGCCCTGCTTGCCGCCGAGCCGGGCGATACCGGCCTTGGCGACGCGGTGCAGGCCCTGCAGGCCGGGCGGCTCGAACAGGCGCGGATCATCCTCGAGGTGGCGGTCAAGGCCGGCGCGCAAGGGGACGAAGTAGATCGCCTGTTGGCCGACCTCGCCTTCCGCTCAGGCGATTATACCGCTGCCCTCGACCGTTACCAGCGGCTGGCAGCGCTTCACCCGGAAGAGCCGCTGAACTTTGAGCGCGCGGGCATCGCTGCTGTTCATGTCGGCGATCTCCGCCGCGCAAACGCCGCGCTGAACGCCGCAACCGTTCTTCCCAGCGCCTCATGGCGAGCCTGGAACGCGCGCGGCGCAGTCGCCGACCTTCGCCGTGACTGGGCCGACGCCGATAAGGCCTATGCACGCGCTTTGGCACTGGCGCCCGAGCGAGCCGAGATCCTCAACAATCGCGGCTGGTCGCTCGTGCTTCGCGGACAATGGCAAGAGGCGCTGCCTTTGCTGGAGAGCGCCGCCGCCGTCAGCCCGAAATCGACACGCATCGCCGACAATCTCGAGCTGGCGCGGGCGGCAATCGCGGAGGATTTGCCGCTACGGCAGCCTGGCGAGAGCGACACGGACTGGGCGGCCCGGCTCAACGACGCGGGTGTCGCTGCTGCCGTCGGCGGTGATCGGAAGAAAGCGATCGCGGCCTTCGCCCAGGCGCTGGGCGCGAGCGCGCACTGGTTCGAGCGGGCTGCCAACAATCTGGCCATCGTCGAGGGCCGCGAGTAGGTCTTGCCGATAATCGATATGTGTGTTATCGTTTATCGATAATACACGGAGAAATCGAATGAGGCATTCGACAGCATTACCAATCGCCTGGATTGCCCTGCGCATCCTGGTCGTGATCAACTGGTTGTCCGGTTTGGCGATCTTCATTTTGCTGACCGCGACTGTCGTCGCCCAGGACTGGACCTTCACCGCCCTCGGCATCACCGAGGCCTCCGGAATTCCATTGATGATCATGGGGCTTCGCGCCATTGCGGCCCTCGGGCTCGCCGCGGTCGCCCTCAACGATACCATCCTCAGGCGGCTGCTGAGGATCGTGGAGACCGTGCGAAAGGGCGACCCATTTGTCGCCGCCAATGCCTACCGTCTCCATGCGATAGCCTGGGCGCTGCTGGGATTGCAGCTTCTCAGCCTGATCATCGCTGCGATCGGCAAGGCCATCTCCACCCCGGAACATCCGCTTCATCTCGACGCCGGCTTTTCTACCGGTGGCTGGCTTGCGGTCATACTGACGTTCGTCCTCGCCCGCGTCTTCGCCGAGGGCGCGCTGATGCGCAAAGACCTCGAAGGCACGGTGTGACATGGCGATCGCCGTCAAGCTCGATGAGCTGCTCCACGTGCGGCGGATGACCCTGACCGAGCTCGCCGAACGTATCGATATCACGCTCGCCAACCTCTCGATCCTCAAGACCGGGAAGGCGCGGGCCATACGGTTTTCGACACTCGAGGCGATTTGCGCGGTACTCGCCTGCCAACCTGGCGATTTGCTCGAGTTTCAGCCGGATTGAGCGAAATCAATCGCCCGATATCGCCGGATCGATGTCTTCCGGATGGTCGATTATCGCCCCTTCGGCTCCGATCAGGACAGGCATACCGACATCGCCCTGGCCGACGGTCCGTCCCGCCATCTCCAGCATCCGTTCCAGCGGCACGCGCGCCTTTGTGATGACCTCCGCCGACAGCTCAATCCGTGGCTTCAGGTCGCGCAGCGCGACATAGAGCTTCTCGAGCGTATTCAGGGCCATGTACGGGCACATGTTGCAGTTGCAATTGCCGTCACCGCCGGGAACCCCGATGAACCGCTTGCCCGGCGCCGCTTTTTCCATCTGGTGGATGATGTGCGGCTCGGTCGCGACCAGGATCGTGTCGGATGGACTGTGGATCGCGAAATCGAGGATCGACTTGGTCGAGCCGACATGATCGGCATGGTCGATGATGTGCGGCGGGCATTCGGGATGCGCCGCGACAGCCGCGCCGGGATGCTCGGCCTTGAGCTTTAGAAGCTCGGTTTCGCTGAAGGCCTGATGGACGATGCAGATGCCCGGCCAGAGCAACATGCCGCGGCCGGTCTTGCGGGCGAGGTAGCCGCCGAGGTGCCGGTCGGGGCCGAAGATGATCTTCTGGTCCTTCGGGATCTGGTCGAGGATGATTTGCGCGCTCGACGAGGTAACGATGATGTCGCTGAGCGCTTTCACCGCCGCCGAGCAATTGATGTAGGTCAGCGCAATATGATCGGGATGCGCCTCGCGGAAGGCCTTGAACTGCTCGGGCAGGCAGCTGTCCTCGAGGCTGCAGCCGGCGTCCATGTCGGGCAGGATGACGGTCTTTTCCGGCGACAGGATCTTCGCCGTCTCGGCCATGAACCGCACACCGCAAAAAGCGATGACCTCGGCGTCGGTGGCGGCGGCCTTGCGCGACAAATCGAGGCTGTCGCCAACGAAATCGGCCAGGTCCTGGATTTCCGGCTTCTGGTAATAATGGGCAAGGATGACCGCATTGCGCTCCTGCTTCAGGCGCTCGATCTCGGCGAGCAGGTCGAGTCCCTTCAGGCTTTGCGGCTGTGCGGTCACTGCCTCTTCTCTCCGGCGCGACGCCGGCGCGCCTCTTCAATTGCTTCATTATATGTGATCGAGCGGTCGAGATAGCTAGGGTCGTTCGCTTCATTGGCGAAGCGCGCCACGACCTTCGCGTCCTTGATGCCGGCGGCGGTGAGCGGCATGGCGAAGCTGCGCTCGATCGCGCCCCGCGCCGCCTCGCGTGCCAGACGCATTGGCGTCCCCGCGGTCGCCTGCTTGCGCAAATCGGCGATGGCGAGGCCGCGATTGGATTGGTCTAGCTTGCTATCGGCATCGCTGATCGCGCTCAATATTCCACCCGAGCCATATTCGCGCGCGGCTTTGAGATCGACCTCGGGCCCGGCAATTTCGATCTCGGGCAGGCGTACGTTCAGCGTCTTGGCGGCACCGTCCCAGTTGAGGTCGCCGCGGTCGATCTTGGCCAGGTCGAGCTCGTAGCGCACCGTCCCCGGCAGGATCAGGGTTCGCTCGGCGGCGAGGCCGAACTGTTCCTGGCGCGAGCTGGTGACGGAAACGAAGCGCGCAACGAACGGCACAAGGCGGTTCTGGGCATGCATCGATTCAAGGCTGGAGCTGACGACGCTTTCCGGGTCCGGACCGCCGAAGAGCTTCTTGCCGATGTCGGCAATGCCGCCGACTAGGAAACCGAGCAGCAAGGCGACGAAGACGGCTGCGATCGCCAGCGGCTTGCTCAGGCGGCTTTCCATCGTTCCTCCTCAGAGACAACGAGGCCGCGCGCCCGAAGGTCCAGCAAATGGGCGTAGACGGAGCCCCCGGCGGCCGTGACCAGCCGCGGATCGAGGCCGGGATAGGCACTGGCGACGATATCGGGAATGTCGCGTGGGCCTTCGCCGACCAGCCGCAGAATCTGCTTCTCGCGTTGCAGGCGATGCCCGATCAGGCCGCGGACATATTGCTTCGGGTTCGTCACCGGCGGGCCGTGAGCGGGGTAGTAAATGCGGTCTTCGCGCCCGCGCAGCATTTGAAGGCTGGCAATATAAGCCGCCATGTCGCCGTCGGGCGGCACCACGACGGTCGTCGACCAGCCCATGACATGGTCGCCGGTCAGTAGCACCTCGCCGTACCCAAAGCACAAATGGTTGGACGTGTGGCCAGGGGTGGCCACCGCCGTCAGCTTTTGCCCATCGACCATGACGCTTTCGCCATCGGCGAGAATTCGGTCGGCAGTGTAATCGCCGTCGAACGCGGCGTCGGCGCGCGGCCCCACCGTTTCCAGCGCCAGTGGCGCGCAGCCGACGATTGGTGAGCCAGTCTCTTTGGCCAGCAGCCGCGCGGCGGGGCTATGGTCGCGGTGGGTATGCGTGCAGCAGATGGCGACAACCGGACGTCCGCCAATTGCCGCGACCAGGGCTCCGACATGCTCGTCGAGAGCCGGACCGGGATCGATCACCGCTAGCTCGTTCGAGCCGACCAGGTAAGTCTGTGTCCCGTAATATGTGAAAGCGGAAGGATTATGCGCCAGCACCCGGGCCAAGCCCGGTTCGAGCTGCTCCAGCCGTGCGTAGGGGACGTCCACGGCGGTGGCCTAGCCGTGAACGCTTTCCCCGCCAAGCACGCCGGCTATTTACCGAGCCTGGCGATCTCGCTCTTGAGGTCGGCCATGATCTGGGCCTTGCCTTGGGGCGGAACGTCTTTGTCTGCCTCGATCCTTGCAAGCGCCTTACGCAATGTTTGCGCCCACTCGGCATCGGATTCGCCCTTGTCCGAGCAGATCACCATCTTGTTGACGTGCTTTTCCTTGTCGCCGCCGGAACTCGCGGCCGATTCAAATTTCCGGCCCTCGCCGCAGTTGGCCACGAACTCACCGTCCTCGATTTTGGCGCCGGCGGCCTTGTCGCCTTTGACCACCTTGCGGATCTCGACGGTCTTCTCGCCGTCATGATTGACGGTCTTGATTTCTCGGACCACTTCGTCGGTCGCCTGGTGTTCGGGATGGGCGAGCGCCGGCACGCCATAGGCCAAGGCGGCCATCGCTGACCCCGCGGCCAGGATCATGCGGAACTTGTTCATGGATCTGCTCCCCTCGTTTCGCGAAGAATCCATCATTAACGTGCGCGCTGAACGCGGGTTGAATGAGTTATGATCCGCAATACAGCGCGTAGGGTCCGCGCGTTTCCACCACCTGGCCCTTGCTTAGGATTTGCAACTGGACCTTGCCGCGGAGCACGCCGGAACAGACCCTGCCGGGTAGCTTTTCACGCATCGACACGCCCTTTTTAAGAGGTCCCAGGTCGAGCTCCGCACGCGCATCGCCGCCGCGCAGGAACCGGACGCTGGTTCCGGCCGCGACATCCTCGTCGGCGCGGATCATCAGCTGAGTTTCCCGTTCCAGCCTGGCGCAGCCGGCAAAGGCCTCGCGCGGCAAGGCGCAGTTAATGCTCAGTCGGGGTTTCTCCAAAGGCGCCGCAGGCGCATTTGCAATTGAGCCCGCCACTCGCGATTTCGGAGCCGGCAGCGGCGGCAAGGTCGAATATTGGGGTGCCGGCTCGCGCGGAGGCGCGATCTCGCTCGACAATCCTGTGATGGTGGTGGCCGGCGGGCTGGAGACGGCCCTCTCGAGCCTCAGTATCTCGGCCTTCAGGGCGGCGACAATCTGGTCCTTTACCGGCAGCGAGAGTTCGTCGTTGGCTTCGGTTTGTCTGATGGAGTCCCGGAGCGTGTTCAGCCACTCGGCGTCGGTCTGGCCCGCCTTGCCACAGATCCTGACCCTGGAGCCTCGTCCGCGGCCTTCGCTCATGACAATCGTCTCGAACTTATGGGCCGCGCAGGATTCCGCGAGCGACTTGAGCTCGGGCCGAGGTTCACTTGCCGCGTCGATCGATTCGGTAGGTGCGGGCTGGGCAAATGCGTTGCCGGCCGCCAACCCGATCGTCGCCAGAATCAACGCCACGCACTTTTCCATCACTCGTCCTCCGAGAGTGAAGACTAAAGCATCGCCACGCGAGGTGAACCCCTTTTGAACCGAAATCAGGCGTCGACGAGAGCCGGCATCGTAACCGCCGATGGCCGCGATGCGCGCGCCCAGGCGCGGCGGAACGCCTTGGGATAGAGACTGGTGAACAGATCGGACATGCTGCGGTCCCAGCTGTAATCGCGAGCGTGATGCTGAGCGACCTTGGCCATGGCCGCGCGGTCCGAATTCCAGATGTCGATGATGTTGCGTGCCATGGCTGGCGCATCATCGACCTGCCCAAGCCTGCCGATTTGGGGCGTGACCCGATCGACCATGGCTCCGGCAGCGACTCCCACGACCGGGAGGCCCGACGCCTGGGCCTCGACGATCGACACGCCAAACGTCTCATCAGCCATGCCGGAGACATAGATATCGGCACTCGCCAGCCAGCGGGCGAGCTCGGATCGGTCGCGGACATAGCCGGGCGCGTGGATCCGGGGATCGCCCAACTCGCAAATCCCTTCACGCAGCGGGCCATCGCCAATCAGCAACAGATGCGCACCCAAGTCGCGGGGGAGCAATCCAAAAGCATTGACCAGCAATTGGGCGCGCTTCTCGCCATCCAGCCGGCCAGCATAGACCAGCAAAGGTTGATCGTCGGCGATGCCGAGCTGTCGGCGCAGCTGACCGTCGCGGCGCGCCGGCGAGAAATCGCCGAGCTCGACGCCCAGCGGCACGACCTCGATGCGGTCGAGGCCCAGGGACTGAAGCTTGGTCAGGCCGCCGTTGGCCGACAAGGCGAACATGCCATCAAAACGGCTGTAGAGCTTTCCGCAATACCAGTAGCAAAGACGGGAGGCCGCGCCGGCCAGTGTCTTGCCGACCACCTTCCGGAACGGCCGCTCAACATAGACGGTGGGAAAGTCCGTCATATAGGCCGCGACCAAGGCGGTGCCGCGGTGCTTCTTGGCGTGGCCGATCGCCGCCCAAGGCAGATTATAGGCATCCTGGCACTCGATCAGGTCCGGCTTGAAGCGCTCGAGCGCTTCGCGGACCGCACGGTTGCGCAGCATCAGGCGGTATTTGGGGCTGCCCGGCACTTTCGGGGAGGCGATCGTGACGGTGATCGCCCGCTGCTCCTCGATGACTTCGTCGCGCGGCCCGGGCACGATCAGGAGGTGGCGGTGCGGCATGGTCTGCAGGATGTGCTGGCGTTTGTGGCGCAAATAGGTGCCGACGCCACCGCCCACCGCAGACCAGCTTTGCGTCAGGTCGCAGAACAGCCGCGGCGGCCCGCGGTCAGAATAAGCATCCCAGGGATCGTCGCGGCTCATCGTGGCACCAAACCCCCTGCGGGCGGTTAAGTGCCATCAGCCGCTTGTTACAGCGCCGTAGCGTCCGCCGCGGCGCTCCTACCCCAAGCCATGGCGATATGAAATAGGGGCACCCGCATCGGCGCGCTCGCCTGCCTGGGGGCAGGCGTGCGCGCGCCGATCCTCCCCGACGTGGATGCCCCTGTATTCGGGAGCGCCATCGAGACGGCGTTCGCCGTCGCGCTGCTTCGAGTTTCAGTCAGTCGCCGTCATCATCGTCAACGTCGTCGAGACGGTTCTCCATCCGGTCGATTTCGGCCTGGGCCCTGGCGACTGACGCTTCCGCCGCCGCGACGCTCGCCGCGATCTTGGCGGCATCGACCGAGGCCATCGCCTGGCGCGTGATGGCCTCGACATCGATGGCTTCGACGGTCTTCAGCGACGCCCTGATCTGTGCCTTGATCACTTCCGGGTCCTGGCCGGAGCGGCGGATGTCGACGGCGTGCGCATCGATCTCCCGCATCGCCTGGTTGATCTCCTGCCGAGCCTCGGCGAGATTGCGGCGCATCTCGCCCTGGTCGATCCTGGCCTCGGCCAGTGCCTCGCGGACTTCCCGATCAATCTCGGCACGATCGATCTTCGTACGGCGCAATTCTTCTTTGGCCCGGGCAATGTCGCTGCGCACTCGCTGCTTTTCGGCGGGCGTGAGCTCGCTCCAGCGCTTCTTCTGGCCGTTGATCGTGATGACATCGCCATCGATGCTGAGGCTGCCGTTGTAACGGACGGGCGGCGCGGGCGGCGCCATTGGCGCGGTCGGGGCCATTGGCGCGGGTGGAGCCGGAGGGGCCGGTGCTGCCATGGGAGCGGGCGGTGCGGGGGGCGTCGGAGCGACCGCAACGGCCTGGTCGGACAATAGTGCAGCAACCATCGGCGCGGCCGGCGCCTGGGGGGTCGTTGGCGGAGTCGGAGCCAGCACGTCCGGAACGGCGGGCGGCGCGGGCGGCGCGGGAACGTCGACATATTCGATGGCTCGGGTCGCAGTCAGCGGCAGCGCCAACGCGACCGCCGTCAAGATCATAAGCTTGCCGGTCGCGCGCGTGCCGGTCGTGGTACTATTCAACATGGAACTCAGCCTCCTTTTCAGGGCGTTGGGTCGATCGAGCGTGCTTGCGAACAGCAGCGCTCTTCCCGAAGCGGCCTTGGCGATCGCCCGCCCATAGTCGGCGCGATCGAGGGCCCTGGCCTTGTCCAGCACCCGGGCGTCGCACGCTGCTTCCTGGTCGAAGCGGAAGGCAGCGTGGGCGACCCAAGCGAGCGGGTTGAACCACTGGAGGCAGAGGAGGACAAAGGCGATGAGGTTGGCGACGAGGTCGCCCGAACGATGGTGAGCGAGCTCATGGTCGAGCGCCAGCCGGCGCTCGCGCTCATCATAAAGGCGGTCGAAATCCGCGGGCACGGCAATCACCCGGTCGAGGATGCCGAACGCGATCGGACTCGCGACCTCGATCGAGCGGACGATGCGGATCGAGCCGAGACGGGCAATCTCCGCCGCCCGCTCGAGGATGGCTCGGCGATCGCGGTGGAAGGCGATGGTCCGCGACAGGAACAAGCCGGCCGCGACACCCAGCCACAGCGTCAGCAGGACCGTCGGCCAGCCGCCGACCTGCTCGAGCAACGAGGGTCCCGCAGGCGCCACCTGCGCCAGCATCATTTGCTCGCCCGCCACCGGCTGGATGAGCGGCTGCACCGGCGCGCCGGATAGGATCGGGCGCTCGACAGTCTCGGTCAGCGTCGGCATCAGCAACCGCGCCGCCGGGATCAGCCAGAGCCCATAAGCGGTGCGCGAACCGAAACGGCGGCGCACCGGCTCGCGGACCAGAAGCACGAGGACGACGAGGACCGAGGTCGCGAGCAAGGTGCCGAGCAGCCAGGAGGTCATGACTTGAGCTCCCTCAGAATTGCCTCGATCGCGGCAATGTCTTCCTCGTCGAGGCTATCCTCCTCGGCGAGCCGCGCGACCAGCGGCGATAGACGGCCGCCGAACAATCTGTCGACGAACCGGCGGGATTCCGAACCGACATAGGATTCGCGCTCGATCGCCGGTGAATAAAGGAATCGGCGCCCCTCGACTTTGTAGGAAATCGCGCCCTTGGCAGCGAGCCGGGACAGCATCGTCTTGACCGTTGCAAGCGTCCAGGCGCGTTCGGGATCGATGCGGTCGGCGATGTCGGCGGCGGTAAGCGGCTCAACCGCCCTCCACAGAACCTCCATCACGTCGAGCTCGGCATCGGTGATCCGTTTGTCCATCGATCTTCGATCCCTTCCGATTACAGCTGTAGACGATACGATTACAGCTGTAAACACGGATTCAGCGATTGGACTCGAAATCCCGCCCGGATTGTCGGAATTGCTTACAGGTCGAGGTGGTTGCCGCCGATACGGTCGCGATTTTTTGTTGGATTTACGCCATTTGTATCGATTGGCACGGCGGTTGCAGCTTTGTTGGCGTCCACTTGGTTCCACAAACCAAATCAAAGGGCGGCACGGCGGTTTTCTGGTCCCGCGTGCCGCCCTTTCATTTTGGACTCGCGATCTACTCGATCTCGGCGGTGACCAGCTGCTGGAGCTCGCCGCTCTCGAACATCTCCATCATGATGTCGGAGCCGCCGACGAACTCCCCTTTCACATAAAGCTGAGGGATCGTCGGCCAGTCAGAATAATCCTTGATCCCGGTGCGGATCTCCTGGTCCTGGAGCACGTCGACCGTCTCGAACGGCACGCCGAGATGGTCGAGAATGGCGACCGCGCGACTGGAAAAGCCGCATTGCGGGAAAAGCGCTGTGCCTTTCATGAACAGGACCACATCGTTCGATTTCACCAGCGCGTCGATGCGCTCTTTCGCGTCAGTCATTGGTCTTCTCCAGAAGGAACGGCCGTTTCCAGCTGCAAGGCGTGCAGCTCGCCCCCCATTTTTCCCCTGAGCGCGGCATAGACCGCCTGATGCTGCCTGACCCGGTTCATGCCGGCGAACGTCTGGCTGACGACCCGCGCCGCATAATGGTCGCCATCGCCGGCAAGATCGCGGATCTCGACCCGCGCGTCGGGAATGGCCGCGACGATCATCGCCTCGATGTCGCTTGCGGCCATCGGCATCAGTTCGACGCCTCGATGATCTGGCGGCGCGCCTCGATCGTTTTGTGGCCGAGCGTCTCGCGGATTTTCGATTCGTCGGCGTCGACGCCGGCGGACGTCAGGTCACCCAGCACCTTGCGGACCACATCCTCGTCGCCGGCTTCCTCGAAGTCGGCGCGGATGACATCCTTGGTATAGCTTTCGGCTTCCGCTTCATTGAGGCCCATCAGCCTCGCTGCCCATTCGCCGAGGAGCCGGTTGCGGCGGGCGAGGATACGGAACTGCATCTCCTCGTCGCGGGCAAATTTGGCCTCGAAAGCACGCTCACGGTCGTCGAAAGTCGTCATCTAATGTCCTTGGGCTGTTGCAGCGCGAGATAGTGGCGAAGGCAGCAGTCGTCCAGCGCCAGCGCGTTGTCGAAATGCGCGAACAGGCGTATTTGGCCGCGCGGAGTCGTCACATGACCGACAGCATTCGCATCGCCACCCTTTTGCTGGCCGGCGCGAGCCTGCTGGCGATCCCCACCCCAGCCCCCAGCCAGCCAGGCAAGTCTCCCAAGGGCACGGCGCTGTGCTTGCCGCCGGGCGCGAGCTCCCCGACACCTTGCGGCACTGCCCGCGCGGGGCAGACGATCCGCCTGCAGGTCGCAACGACCAGCCTGCCGACAGGCCCGATCAACCTCTTTTTCACCGAGGACGCGGCTCCAGGGCAGGCACCAAGGACGGCGAGCATCACGATCGCGCCGGAACGCAGCCGCGATGGAGGGTATGAAGTCACGGTGCCGCGTCAATTGTGTGCGGTAGGTCGCGACGGGCCGGGCAGCTTCGAAATTCAGCGTCTGATGAGCACATTCGACCAGGCGGAGACCACGAGCATCTCCCTCGGAACGATGACAGTCGCCTGCTAGGCTAATGCCAGAGTCAGAGTTTCACCACGAGCTTGCCGATTGCCTGGCGCGCAGCCACGGCGGCGATCGCGTCGCCCGCGCGTTCGAGGGGATATGTGGCGCTGATCCTGGGGGCGATCTTGCCTTCGTCCCAGAGCCGGAACAGCTCGGCGACATGAGCAGCATTGGCCTTGGGGTCACGCGCTGCGAAGGCACCCCAGAAAACGCCGCAGACGTCGCAGCTCTTCAATAGGGTAAGGTTGAGCGGCAGCCTGGGGATGCCGGCGGGGAAACCGACGACCAGGTGGCGCCCTTCCCAGGCAATGGCCCGAAGCGCCGGCTCGGCATAGTCGCCGCCGACCGGGTCGTAGATGACGTCGGCGCCATTGGGCCCGACCGCCGCCTTGAATAGCTCGGCAAGCGCCTTCTGCCCGTCCTTGTCGAAGGGACCGCGCGGATAGACGATCGCCTCGTCGGCGCCCGCCTCGCGCGCGGCCGCAGCCTTGCCCTCACTCGACACCGCGCCGATGACCCGCGCGCCCTTGGCTTTTCCGAGCTCGACGGCCGCCAGTCCGACTCCGCCCGCCGCGCCCAGCACCAGCAGGGTCTGTCCGGCCTGCAGGCGACCGCGGTCGTAAAGGCCGTGGATCGAGGTTGCATATGTGAGCAGCAATGCCGCGCCTTCCTCGAAGCTGCGGTCGGCTGGCAGCCGATAGGCATTCTTCGCCGGGACTGTGATCATCTCCGCCAAGCCGCCGAAGCCGGTGACGGCGATCAGGCGCTCGCCTGTCTGCCAGCCGGCCACTTCCTCGCCGACGGCGATCACCTCGCCGGCGATTTCCCCGCCCGGCGCGAACGGCCGCGGCGGGCGCATCTGGTACTTGTCCTCGATGATCAGCACGTCGGGGTAATTGATCGCGCAGGCGCGGACCTTGATCAGCAGCTCGCCGGGACCGGGGCTGGGCTCCAGAAGGTCGCGGAGCTCAAGCGTTTCCGGGCCTCCCGGCGAGGTGGAGAGGAGCGCTTTCATTCGACGTAATGCGCCGTCGTTTTTTCGCGCACTTCTGCCGCGGTCACATCCGGCGCCAGCTCGACCAGCTTGAACGGCAAATCATGGTCTGGCCGCTGGAACACTGCGAGGTCGGTGATGATCATGTCGACCACGTTCTTGCCGGTCAGCGGCAGGGTGCATTCCGGGATGAATTTCGGCGATCCGTCCTTGGATACATGCTCCATGACGACGATGATGCGCTTGACGCCGGCGACCAGGTCCATCGCCCCACCCATGCCCTTGATCATCTTGCCTGGGATCATCCAGTTGGCGATGTCGCCCTTCTCGCTGACCTCCATCGCCCCCAGCACGGTCAAATCGATATGCCCGCCCCGGATCATGGCGAAGCTGTCGGACGAGGAAAAATAGGAGGAGCTGGGCAGCTCGCTGATGGTCTGCTTGCCGGCGTTGATCAGATCGGCGTCGACTTCGTCCTCGTAAGGAAACGGGCCGATCCCGAGCATGCCGTTCTCGCTTTGCAGTGTCACGGTCATCCCCTGGGGGATGTTGTTCGCCACTAAGGTCGGGATTCCGATGCCGAGGTTAACGTAATAGCCGTCCTTCAGCTCCTTGGCGGCCCGCGCCGCCATCTGATCGCGGGTCCACGGCATTATGCCACCTCCCGCTCGTGGACGGTGCGGAATTCGATCTTCTTGTCGTAGGGCGCGCCGAGGATCAGCCGCTTCACGTAGATCGACGGCAAATGGATGCAGTCGGCGTCGAGGCTGCCGACGGGCACGATCTCCTCGACTTCGGCGACGCAGAACTGCCCGCAGGTCGCCGCCGGCTGGTTGAAGTTGCGGGCCGTCTTGCGGAACATGAGGTTGCCGGCCTCGTCGGCCTTCCAGCCCTTGATGATGCTGAGGTCGGCGCGGATGCCGCGCTCAAGCACATAGGTCTCGCCGTCGAACTCCTTCAATTCCTTGCCCTCGGCGACGACGGTGCCGACGCCGGTCTTGGTGTAGAAGCCGGGGATGCCCGCGCCGCCGGCCCGCATCCGCTCGGCGAGCGTGCCCTGCGGGCAGAATTCGACCTCCAGCTCCTTGGCCAGGAACTGCCGTTCGAACTCCTTGTTCTCGCCGACATAGGAGCTGATCATCTTCTTCACCTGCCGCGTGCGCAGCAGCTTGCCGAGCCCTTCATTGTCGATGCCGGCATTGTTCGAAGCGATGGTCAAATCCCTGACCCCCGAGGCGACGATTGCGTCGATCAGCCGCTCCGGAATGCCGCACAGGCCGAAGCCGCCGGCGGCGATCAGCATGCCGTCGTTGAGCAGCCCGTCGAGCGCCGCCTCGGCATTCGGATAGATTTTCTGCATCTTCACTCCCTAACTCCTTCTCCCGGCGGGGAGAAGGTCGGGATGAGGGGGGGGTCAACCATTGAGAATCAGCGAGGACCGGGGAACCCCCTCACCCAGCCCTCTCCCCGCCGGGGAGAGGGTTTTTAGGCCCGCAGCTTCGCCAGCACGCCCTGCAGCTGCATGGCGTTGCCCATGTCCCCCTCGACCTTCAATTTGCCGGTCATGAAGGCGGTCATGCCGTCAAGCTGCCCCGCTGCCATCGCCTGCCAGTCTTCCCAGCTGACCTTGATGGTGGTGTCGGCCGCCTGGTCGCTCTCGCTGACCAAAGAATTGGCGCCATCGAGGTAAATCACCCCGTCGTCGCCGAAATCCAGCTTGACCGTCTTGCCCGGGAGCCAGGCCCCCGCATCCTGCATCTTCGCCGCCAGTTCCGCCTTGGTCATTGCCGCTCTCCTTTGGCCGCCCGCCTAGCCGCCCGTTGCAGCGGGTTCAAGGCGCGCCTATCTGGCGGGCATGGGATACGAAGCTGACTTGAAACTCTTCATCGACGGTGTGTGGAAATCGGGCGAAGGCCGCGACGCGCATACCGTCATCAACCCCGTCACCGGCGGCGGCATCGCCGAGGTGCCTTACGCCACGGCCGCCGACCTCGAGGAAGCGCTCGCTGCCTCGGAGCGGGCCTGGCCCGAATGGCGCGCGACCGACGTCGAGAAGCGGGGCGCCATCCTCCACAAGACGGCGGCTCTCCTGCGCGAGCGGGTCGACCATATTGGCGCTATCCTGACGCAAGAGCAGGGCAAGATCATCGCCGAGGCCAAGGCCGAAGTGATGGGCAGCGCGCAATTGTTCGACTGGTACGCCGAGGAGATCAGGCGCGACTATGGCCGCACGTTAGTCCGCCCGGCGGGACAGCTGTCGCGGGTCATCCGCCAGCCGGTCGGCCCGACCGCGACCTTCTCGCCCTGGAATTTCCCCATTTACCTGCTGGCAAAGAAGGTCAGTGCCGCGCTCGCCGCCGGCTGCACCGTCATTTCCCGCCCGCCGCACGAGGCTCCGGGCTGCACCGGAGAGCTGTTTCGCGCTCTGGACGACGCCGGCATCCCCAAGGGCGTCGCCCAGCTCGTCCACGGCGAAGCGGACCTGGTCAGCACGACATTGATCGGCAGCAGGACCATCCGCAAGATCAGCTTCACCGGCTCGGTACCGGTCGGCAAGCACCTGATGAAGCTGGCCGCGGACGGCATGAAGCGCATCACTATGGAATTGGGCGGCCATGCGCCGGTGCTGATCTTTGACGATTGCGACCTCGAAAAGACGCTCGACCTGGTGGTGCAGATGAAGTTCCGGAACGCAGGGCAGGTGTGCACCTCGCCGACCCGCTTCTATGTCCAGCGCGGCATCTACGACGCCTTTTTGAAGGGCTTCGCCGAGCGAACGGCCAAGGTGAAGGTCGGCAACGGCCTGGAGGCAGAAACGAAGATGGGGCCGCTCGCCAATGCCCGCCGCCCGGACGCGGTCGGGGCTCTGATCGAGGACGCACGGGCCAAGGGCGCGAAGGTCCTCGCGGGCGGCGAGAAAGGCGACGGCGGCTTCTTCTTCGAGCCGACCCTGCTCGCCGACGTCCCCAACGACGCGGAGATCATGAACGAGGAGCCGTTCGGCCCAGTCGCCGTCACCCGCGCCTTCGACAGTTTCGAGGAAGCGATCGAGCAGGCCAACCGCCTGCCCTTCGGCCTCGCCGCCTTCGCCTTCACCGAGAACGGCCGCCGCGCGAACCTGATCGGCGACCTCATCGAAAGCGGCATGGTCGGCATCAACACCTTCGCCATCTCCGTCGCCGACGCCCCGTTCGGCGGGGTGAAGGATTCAGGCTTCGGGTCGGAGGGCGGCAAGGAGGGGCTGGAATCGTATCAGGTGGTCAAGGCCATCCACCAGGCTTGAATGATCGGGACGATCTGTTCGAGATGATCATCCAGGACAGCCGGATTCCCGCTTCCGCGGGAGTGACGAGATTACCGAACATTCCCGTCCCTCCGCGGGACACAACTTCCCCATCCCCATCTTAACCCTTTGGTAGAACCGCAAGGCCCAAACTCCCCCGCGAGTCATTTGACGCTGGGAGACACTGATGGGCGCGCCCATGCCGGACATGGAACCGGTCGAAAATACATCGGCCGAAGCGCTCTTGAGCTCGCTCAAGACGATCGATCCCGGCGAGCGCCGCAAGCACGCGTCCGTATTCAATTACTGGCTGTCGATTCGCGCCAACCGGCAGTTCCCGCCGATCCGCGACCTCGACCCGCTGGAAATCTCCGACGCCGGGCCATGGAGCGTGCTGCTGGAGATGATCGGTGGCGGCGAAGACGCCGAGATCCGCCATCTCGGGCAAGCCATCAACTTGGGTGACGCGATTGAGCGAATCGGCCAGGCGCCGAATCCGTCGCTCCTGTCATGCATCGCCGGCAAGCTGCCGATCGTCGCCGCCTGCCGGGAGGCCTTCGCTTTCGAGGACCAATTTGCGACCGAAAACGGGCCAATGCGGTGCTGGGTGACGTTACTGCCGTTCAGCGCGAACGGCACCTGGATTGATTATGTCTATGGGTTCGTCAGCCTGGATCCCGGTCCAGACGGTGTCGAACAGGCGCCCGAGACTGCCGAGGAATCGCCGGAGCCGGAGGCCGAAGAGGTCGAACCGCAACCAGCCGAAGAGATGGTCGTGCCATTCGAGAACGCGCCGGACCCGGTCGAAGACATGGTCGTGCCGTTCGAGAACGCGCCGGTCGAGGAGGAGCCGGCGTTCGAGGAGATGCCGGAGCCGGTCCAAGAGACCAGCGAGCCCGAGCCGACCGAATTCGAGCAGCCGCCCGAGCCCGTCGCAGAGGACGAACCCGCAGTCGATTCTGTGCTGGCTGAAACCGAGTCCGGGCCGGAGCCCGGATTCGCCGGCAAGTCGGGATTCTCGGCCAAGCTGATCCAAGGCCTGACGAGCGTCGGATTTTACGGGAAGCTGGTCGAGGTAGAGCCGGACTTGTCTTCGCTTCCCTTTCAGGAAGCTCCCGGCGATCTATCCGAGCCGGAGCCGGATCTGCCGTCCGTCCCATTCGCGCAGGAAGTCGCGGAAGTAGCCCAGCCGACGATGGAGGGAACCTTGCAGAGCAAGCTTGCTGAAGTCCGCGCCAAGGCCGACGAGGCCCGCATGGCGAAATTGCACGCCAACATCGCCCTCTATCAGGGATTGAGCGCGGCCTATGATTTCGCCCTCGACGCCGAGGAGCAGCCGGACGATTACCTGAAGCTGGTCGAGGCGCAGGGGCTGAAGATCCAATTGCGCTCGCCAATGACGCCAGTCGTGAAGCTGGCCTTCGACGGCCTTTGCGACGATTCGGTCATCAGCCAGCTGGAGGCAGTGCTCGCCTGGGCGCTGAAGCACGACCTGCCGCGCGGCTCGCTCGCCGAGCGCATCGAGGCCGAGGGCGGGATTGCGCCGATCCTGAACGGGAAGGCCGCCGCCTGATGAGCGAAAGCGCTGCTGGACCCGAGGGCCACCCGGAACGCAGGCGGACGCCAAGGGCCGGTCTGCGCCTCAGCGCCACGATCCGCGAGCCGGGGCGCAGCCGGGTGGGAGTCCGCGTGATCGACATTTCTGCCCACGGTTGCCGGATCGAAGCGCAGTCCGGCGCCGACACCGACTCGTGGATTCTACTCAGCATCGCCGGCCTGGACACGCAATATTGCAGGGTGGTCTGGCGGGCGCATGAATTCGCCGGCCTCGAATTTGCCACGCCCCTGGCCGAACCGGTCTTCGATCGCTTGCTCCAGGATCAAAGCCAGCTATCCGAAAAATCGATCAGCGAGCTGCGCGACATTGCCAACCGCACGCATCGGCTGGCAACGGTCGATTCGAATCGGGACAGCGAGACGCTGACTGACCTATCAAGCAAATGCGCGGTCGATGCGGTCATTGAAGGCCTGCGTCTTGGCGAGGCGAAGCACGGGCACCGGCGCTAGGTGACGGGAGGCCGCATAGCGGCTAACTCGCGCCCATGACCAAGCGCACCGGCGGCCGGATCCTCGTCGACCAGCTCAAAATCCAAGGCTGCGACCGCATTTTCACCGTGCCGGGCGAAAGCTTTCTCGCGGTGCTCGATGCGTTGCACGACACGCCGGAAATCGACGTTGTCGTCTGCCGCCAGGAAAGCGGGGTCGGCTACATGGCGGATGCCGACGGCAAGATGACCGGCCGCCCGGGAATCGCCTTCGTCACCCGCGGCCCGGGCGCGACCAATGCCAGCGGCGGCGTCCATGTCGCTCTTCAGGATTCGACGCCGATGATCCTGTTCGTCGGCGACTTGGCCCGCGGCGACAGGGACCGCGAGGGCTTTCAGGAAGTGGATTTCCCCGCCTTCTTCGGCCCGATCGCCAAATGGGCGGCGCGAATCGACGATGCTCGGCGAATTCCCGAATATGTCGCGCGGGCGTATCGTGTCGCCACCGCCGGTCGCCCTGGACCGGTGATGCTGGCGATTCCCGAGGACATGTTGCGCGATGAGGTGGAGGCGCTCGACCGACCGCCCGTGCCGCCGCTGGCCGAGGAACCTGACCCGGGTGCCCTCCAGGCCATGTTTGAGCTCTTGAAAGAAGCCGCCGCGCCAGTCGCCATCGTCGGTGGCGCGGACTGGAGTCCGCGCGCCGCGCATCATTTCGCCAATTTCGCCTTCCGCTATGGCATCCCAATCGCCGCCGCGTTTCGACGTCAGGACGCCATCGACAATGAATGCGGGGTCTACGCCGGCCAGTTGGGCTACGGTCCCAACCCCAAATTGCAGCAGCGCATCCGTGACGCGGACTTGCTGCTGGTCGTTGGCCCCCGTCTCGGCGAGGCGACGACCGATGGCTACACGCTGGTGACGCCCGACCATCCCGGGCAGACGCTCATCCACGTCCATCCCGACCCCAATGAGCTTGGCCGCGTGTATCACGCCGATCTGCCGATCTGCGCCGACATGGGCGAGTTCGCCGAGATGGCTGATGAGTGGATCGATCCCGAGCTGGTCCGCTTCTCGGCGGGCGAGGAGGCGCATGCACAATGGCGCGACTGGTCCGAGCCCAAGCCGCGCAAGGGCGTCAAGCTCGACCTCGGCCCCTGCGTCAAGGCGATGCGCGAGGCGCTGCCCGCGGACACCATCATCTGCAACGGCGCCGGCAATTTCTCTGGCTGGTGGCATCGATACTGGCATTACGCCTGCATGCCCTCGCAGCTGGCGCCGACCAGCGGCACCATGGGGTACGGCCTCCCCGCCGCCGTCGCTGCCGCTTTGCGCTTCCGCGACCGGACCGTCGCCTGCGTCGCCGGCGACGGCGATTTCCTGATGAGCGGGCAAGAGCTTGCGACCGCAGCGCAATATGGCGCGGATCTTCTTGTCATTCTGTGCGACAATTCAAGCTACGGCACGATCCGCATGCACCAGGAGAGAGAATATCCGAAGCGTGTAGTCGCGACCGAACTGCGAAGTCCCGACTTCGTCAAATTGGCCGAGGCTTACGGCGGTTGGGCCGATCGGGTCGATAAGACCCCGGATTTCGCTCCTGCCCTCGCCCGTGCGACGAAACGCAAGGGCGTCCGCCTGTTGCACCTCAGGACGGATATAGAGGTGATCACCAACCGCACGACTATCGAGGAGCTGCGTAAGAGGGGCTGATTGCTCTTGCCGATCGCACATTATCTGACTAAAGTCAGAGGAATGCTCGACCAAGAAGTTGCCCAGGTTCGGAGCTTCAATCGCCTGGTCACGCAGACGATCGGCTTGCTCCACAACCAATATCTCGGCCGCGACCGGCCTTTGGCCGAGTCCCGCTTGCTGTTCGAGATCGGCGAAGATGGCGCCGAAGTCGGCGAGCTCCGCGCCCGTCTCGATCTCGATTCCGGCTATCTGAGCCGGCTGCTCCGCTCCCTCGAGAGCCAGGGCCTGTCGACGACCGAAACGGCCCCGCACGACCGGAGAACGCGCCGGGCACGGTTGACGTCGGCCGGCGCTACTGAACTGATGACCCTCAATTGGCGATCCGATCGTCTTGCCCGGTCGATCCTCGCGCATTTGAACGAAGGACAACGCAAACGGCTCGCCGATGCCATGGCCGAAGTCGAGCGTCTGCTTTCCGCATCCGCGGTCCGCATCGACGTGGACAGGCCGGACAGCCGCGACGCGCAATATTGCCTCGGCCACTATTTCGACGAGTTGTCGCACCGTTTCGAAGGCGGTTTTGACCCGGCAAAAAGCCTTGCCCCCACCCTGGACGAATTCGCGCCGCCGCGCGGAACATTCCTCGTTGCGCGCCTGCACGGGCAGCCGATTGGCTGCGGCGGTTTCAAACCGGTCGCGGATTATGCCTACATCAAGCGCATGTGGATCGCGCCCGCCGCGCGGGGGCTCGGACTCGGCCGCCGGCTGCTACGAGAACTGGAAGATCATGCGCAGGATATCGGCTATCGGAAAATCCGTCTCGAGACCGAGAAGGCGCTGACCGAGGCGCAGCATCTTTATCGCAGCTCGGGCTATCGGGAAATTCCGCCGTTCAACGATGAGCGTTACGCCCATCATTGGTTCGAGAAGCCGCTCGATTGAAGTGGTTGCCGCTACAGCCCAAACGGCCAGGTCTCGTCGGCGCTGACCTCGTCGCCCGGCCGCACTTCGCCCGGAAGCGGTGACACCGCCTCGGTCTCGTCGAACCAGACCCAAGCATCGAACTGGTCGGGCAGGATCGCCTGGCTGTAATGACTCCAGCGCTCAGTGTCGGGACGGTAGATGACGCCGATGAAACGCTCGAGCAAAGGTTCCTGCAGCCGGGCAACAACCTTGCGATTCTCACCCTCGCGGAGATCGAGAAGGAAGCGCGCGACGCCGCTGTCATGGCTCAGCCGCTCATAGCTCTCGGCCATGGACGGGTTGACCTTTTTCACCTGCATCGGTGAATCCCAGTCGTCTGCCGCCGCCACGGTGCCGGTATGAGTGCCGAATCCGATCAGCCGCGCCTGGTCGCCGAATTTCTCCTTGGCGAGCTGGCCGATATTCAGTTCGCCCCGCGCAATCCCCATCTCCGTGTAGCGGGCATCGCCAATATGGCTGTTGTGCGCCCAGACCACTGCTTTTGCTTGCGGCCCGCGCGTGTCGAGCAGCGAACAGAGCGTCTCGAACATGTGCGTGTCGCGCAGGTTCCAGCTTTCCGCCGCGCCCTCGTACATAGCGCGGTAATAGCCCTCCGCATTCTTGACGAGCCGGGCATTGGCCGCCGCGTCGAGCCATTCCTCGCCGTCGCGCGCCGCATATTCGAGCTTGCGGCCGAGCAGGTCCGTGAGCATCGCCACGGCGTCATCCTCGCAAAAGGCATAGCCGTGGCTCATCGCCAGCCGGCCGTAAGCAGCGGGATTGTGGCTGAACGGCTCGAGACAGGAATAGCGCTCCTTGGCTTCTTTCGCCGCCTCGGGATCGACTTCACCGAGATAGTCGACCACCGCGCGCATCGAGGCGGAAAGGTTGTACAGGTCGAGGCCGAAGAGGCCGGCCATTTCACCAGGATCGCGGCCCAGGTTGTAGCCGTGCAGCCAGCGGACGAAATTGTCGAATTCGCGGTTGCGCCACATCCACATCGGGAAGCGGGCGAAGGCCCGGCTCTCCCCTGTCCTGCGCTCGCGGTGGCGGACGATGCGGTCGAGTGTCGCGGCATCCGGCCAGTCGGCTTCTAGCGCAATGATGGTGAAACCCTGGCGCTCGACCAAATACCGCGTGATCGCCGCCCGCGCCCGATAGAATTCGCTCGTGCCATGGCTCGCCTCGCCGAGCAGCACGACCCGTGCGTCGGCGAAGCGGTCGAACAAGGCCCCGAAGTCAGGATCCTCCATTTCGGGCAGCGGCTCGGCGGCCGCGGCGATCATCTCAGGAAGCGATTCCACCAAGGCTTCGCTGCCGTGATCGCGAAATCCATGCTCACCGATCAGCGGCACAAAGCGCACTGCCCCGAGATCCTCGCGCTCGGTCGTTCCGTTTTCACGTTTGGTGAGCTTGATCAGCGACTGGACCGCATGCGGATCGCCGATCGGCATCACGATCCGACCGCCGGGCTTCAGTTGGTCAACCAGCACCGCCGGCACGTGGCTGCCGCTGGCAGCGGCGACGATGGCGTCGAACGGCGCTTCGGCCGGGCAGCCGCGGGTGCCGTCGCCCTCGACGATCTTGACATTATCGTAGCCCAGCCGGCGCATCCGTTCCTGCGCCAGCTGTACCAGTTCGTGGTGGCGCTCGATGGCGATCACCTCGCAGGCGATCTGGCCGATGACCGAAGCCGCGTAACCGGAGCCGGCGCCAATTTCGAGCACTTTGTCGTTCGGTCCAATGCCAGCCGCGTCGATCGTCAAGGCGACGATATAAGGCTGGCTGATCGTCTGGCCGGATTCGATTGGAAGCGGCGCATCGGCATAGGCGTAGCCCGCATATTCCGCACTGATGAACGCCTCGCGCGGAACAGCACGAAAAGCGGCGATGAGCGCGGGATCGTCAAGTCCTCTGCGGGCGATGGTCCGATCGATCATCCTCTCGCGCTCAGCTGCGAAATCGGTCATGGCGCCTCTCCATAAACCGAAAACCCGCAGGCAGGCTTCGCCGTTCCGCCGATCAGCGTTCCTCGTCCTCGTCATGGCGGAAATGGAAGATGCCGACCGTCTTCCAGGGGCGCTTGGCCGACCGTGATCGATTCGGCCCCTGCGACTGGGTCAGCCGCGGTCGTGACGGTGCGCGCCATCGTCGAACGAGGGCAAGTGTGCTTTCAGCTCGCGGAAGCTCCCGCCCCTCGCCTTGGTCGTGCAGGTCATGGCACACCTCAAGGGATCAACGTCCGGCGGCCGAGTCTTGCTTCGCGGAACCGACTCCGCTTCGGTGGGATCGTCCCGGCTCTTGCCGCATGCGCCGACTGGGCTAATGCTAGGCAGCGATGCGGAACTATCTCGACCTGATGCAGCGGGTGCTCGACGAAGGCGTGCCGCAATCCGACCGCACCGGTACCGGAACCTTGTCGCTGTTCGGCGCACAGATGCGGTTCGACCTTGCCGATGGCTTCCCGTTGCTGACCACCAAGAAGCTTCACCTCAGGTCAATCATCGTCGAATTGCTCTGGTTCCTGCGCGGCGATACCAATATCCGCTGGCTACAGGAGCACAACGTCAGCATCTGGAACGAATGGGCGGATGAGGATGGCAACCTCGGCCCGGTCTACGGCAAACAGTGGCGCGATTGGGAGGCGGCCGACGGCCGCCACATCGACCAGATCACAAATCTGATCGAGCTCATCGGGAAAGACCCCGCATCCCGCCGCCAGATCGTGACCGCCTGGAACCCGGGTGAAATCGCCAGGATGGCGTTGGCGCCCTGCCATTGCCTGTTCCAGACGCAGGTGGCGGGAGGGCGGTTGAACCTGCAGCTCTACCAGCGCAGCGCCGATCTGTTCCTTGGCGTGCCTTTCAACATCGCCAGCTATGCGCTGCTGACCCATATGCTTGCGCGCGAGTGCGGTCTGCGGCCGGGCGTATTCGTCTGGACCGGGGCCGACGTCCACCTCTATTCCAACCATCTCGACCAGGCGCGCCTGCAGTTGGCGCGGGAGCCCCGGTCGCTGCCTCAGCTGATTCTCAAGGACCGCGGTCAAGGCCTGTTCGATTACCGGCCGGACGATTTCGCCTTCGAGGCCTACGACCCGCATCCGCACATTTCCGCGCCGGTCGCGGTGTGAGATTGCAAATCCTCGTGAACCGTGAAAATTACGTCTGCGCAATGAACCCGAGCGCGCCCGCTGCGTTCAAACCAAGGACTGACAGGAGAGAAGAACATGGTTCGCAAGGTTATGACCATCGTGCTGATCGGCGGCGGCCTTCTGGTCGCGGCGTGCAACACCGTCCGCGGCGCCGGCCAGGACGTCGAGTCCGTGGCGAATTGCACCGAAAATGCGATCAATAACGGTCAGTGCTGAGCTGAGAATCGCCCTTTAGGCGATCGGGCCCCGCCGCGCTTCGGCTCGGCGGGGTCTTTGTCATTCAGGGACGAGTCAGGCGCGCGGGGCCTACTGCGCATATTATTTTGGGAGGGAAATATGCTTCGAAAGATGATGACACTGATGCTGGTCGGAGGCGCGCTGGCGATCGCAGCGTGCAATACCGTGCGCGGCGCCGGTCAAGACATGCAGTCGGCGGCCGACTGCACCGAAAATACGATGCATCAGGGCCAGTGCTGAAATAGCTCCTGGTATTCGCTGCCAAAAAGAAAGCCCCGCCGGAGGGTATCCGGCGGGGCTGTTTGATTCTCGCCTCCCTAGCAGGGACGGGCCGGGGGTGGGTTGAACGCTGGAGCCTCGCTGAGCTCGGCGCCATCCCTCAATCCCCTCCCTTGAGAGGGAGGGGGAACCCAGCCTTAGTCTTGCAGGTAATCGCCTGCGTCGGCGTCTGTCCCGTTACCCGAGGGCACGACTTCCGCCAGCGGCTCGCCGTTCAGCGCCGCTTCCGGACCCTGCGCGAGCTCGGCCGCATGTTCTTCGGCCGCTGTATTCGGCAAGATCAGCGCTTCCTGGAGCTTGCGTTGGGCAGCACGCAGCGATGCGTCACGGCTGGTGGCTGCAACACGCAGCCGGTTCATGCCGGCGCCGGTGCCCGCGGGGATCAGGCGGCCGACGATGACATTTTCCTTGAGACCGTTGAGCGTATCGATCTTGCCCTGAACCGAAGCCTCGGTGAGGACTCGGGTGGTCTCCTGGAACGACGCCGCCGAGATGAAGCTGCGGGTCTGCAGGCTCGCCTTGGTGATGCCGAGCAGCACCGGGCGGCCTTCGGCCTTCTTCTGCTTCTTCTCGAGCTTGGCATTTTCTTCGTCCATCTCGTCCCGGTCGACCTGCTCGCCGGCCAGGAGCGTGGTATCGCCGCCGTCGGTGATCTCGACCTTCTGCAGCATCTGGCGAACGATCACCTCGATGTGCTTGTCGTTGATCTTCACGCCCTGCAGTCGGTAGACTTCCTGGATCTCTGACACGAGATATTCGGCCAGCGCCTCGACGCCGAGGACTTCGAGGATGTCGTGCGGATCCGGCGAGCCGCCGACAAGGTTGTCACCGCGCTTGACGTAATCGCCTTCCTGGACCTCAATCACCTTCGACTTGGGCACCAGATATTCGACCTCGGCCGAGCCGTCGTCGGGGATGATCGCGATCTTGCGCTTCGCCTTATAATCCTTCTTGAAGCTGACCTTGCCGGACACCTTGGCAATGATCGCATTCTCCTTGGGCTTGCGCGCCTCGAACAACTCGGCAACGCGCGGCAGACCGCCGGTGATATCACGCGTACGAGCGGCTTCCCGCGGCATGCGCGCCAGGACCTCGCCGGCTTCGACCTGCTGGCCATCGTCGACGGCGATGATCGCGCCGGGAGCCAGGCGATAGACGGCCGCCTCCTTGGCGCCATCGCCCATGAGCGTCAGACGCGGACGCAGATCTTCCTTCTTCGACTTGGCCGCGTCATCGGTGACGACGCGCTGGACGATGCCGGTGGACTCGTCGGTCTGCTCCGTCATCGTCCGGTTCTCGATCAGGTCCTGGTACTTCACCGTACCGGCCTTTTCGGTGATCACCGGGCTGTAAGACGGGTCCCACTCGGCGATGCGGTCGCCGCGGCTGACGATATGACCGCTCTCGCACAGCAGATGCGCGCCATAAGGCACGCGGTGCGTTGAGAGCTCGCGGCCGTCCATGTCGAGGATGGCGATCTCGCCCGAGCGCGACAGCGAAATGTGCCGTCCGCGCGGATCGGTGATCGTCGGCATGTCGCGGAACTCGATGGTGCCGTCGACCGGCGCCTCGAGGTTCGACTGCTCGTTGAGCTGCGCCGCGCCACCGATGTGGAAGGTCCGCATCGTCAGCTGGGTGCCCGGCTCGCCGATTGATTGGGCGGCAATCACGCCGACCGCCTCGCCAATATTGACCGGCGTGCCGCGGGCAAGATCACGGCCATAGCACTTGCCGCAAACACCCTGCTTCGAGGCGCAGACCAAAGGCGAGCGGATCTTCATTCCCTGCAGGCCGATCTCCTCGATGCGCAGGACCATCGCTTCGTCGAGCAACGTACCTTCGGAGATGATCACCTCGTTGGTCTTCGGGTCGAGGATATCCTCGGCCGTGGTCCGGCCGAGCACACGGTCGCCGAGCGAGGCGATGATGGCGCCGCCCTGGACGATCGCCCGCATCTCCAGCGCCCGATCAGTGCCGCAATCCTCCTCGACGATGACGGCGTCCTGCGACACGTCGACGAGACGGCGAGTCAGGTAACCCGAGTTCGCCGTCTTCAAAGCCGTGTCGGCCAGTCCCTTGCGGGCGCCGTGGGTCGAGTTGAAATATTCAAGAACGGTCAGGCCCTCCTTGAAGTTGGAGATGATCGGCGTTTCAATGATCTCGCCCGACGGCTTGGCCATCAGGCCGCGCATGCCGGCGAGCTGCTTGATCTGGGCCTGCGAGCCGCGGGCGCCCGAGTGGGCCATCATGTAAATCGAGTTGACCGGTGCCTCGCGGCCATCCTCACCCTTCGGCGTCGAGCTGATCTCCTTCATCATCTCGGCCGCGACGCGATCGCCGCAACGCGACCAGGCGTCGATCACCTTGTTGTACTTTTCCTGCTGCGTGATCAGGCCGTCCTGGTACTGCTGTTCGTAGTCTTTCACGAGTGCGCGCGTCTCGTCGACCAGCTTCTCCTTCTCGGCCGGGATGACCATATCGTCCTTGCCGAAAGAGATGCCGGCGCGGAACGCGTGGCGGAAGCCCAGCGCCATGATGGCGTCGGCGAACAGCACCGTCTCCTTCTGGCCGGTGTGGCGATAGACGATGTCGATGACGTCGCCGATCTCCTTCTTGGTCAGCAGGCGGTTGACGGTCTCGAAAGGCACCTTGTGGCTCTTCGGGAGAGTTTCGGCGAGCAGCATGCGGCCGGCCGTCGTCTCGAAGCGCTTCATGTAGGTGTTGCCCTCCTCGTCCGTCTGCGGGACTCGGCTGACGATCTTGGTGTGCAGGGTGACGGCCCCGGCGGCGAGGGCCTGGTGGACCTCGGCCATGTCGCTGAGCATCATGCCTTCGCCCGGCTCACCTTCCTTCTCGAGGGAGAGGTAATAGAGGCCGAGCACCATGTCCTGCGACGG
>JBKPSK010000063.1:0-20074 GCA_046734995.1 Pseudomonadota bacterium | reverse complement strand
GCATTCTCGGTGCCGCGGTCGCTGGCGTTCCGCCGCGCATCATGGGCATCGGCCCGGCGCCCGCGACCGAGAAATTGCTGAAGCGCCTCGGCCTCAAGGTCGCGGATTTGGACGTCATCGAGCTCAATGAGGCCTTCGCCGCGCAAGGGTTGGCCGTTCTGCGCCAGCTGGGCATTCCGGATGAGGATGCGCGCGTGAACCCCAACGGCGGCGCCATCGCCCTTGGCCATCCGCTCGGCATGTCGGGCGCGCGCCTCGCGCTGACCGCGACCGAGGAATTGCATCGAAATGGCGGCCGCTACGGCCTTGCCACCATGTGCATCGGCGTCGGCCAGGGAATCGCCTTGGCCCTGGAGAAGGTGTGAGCAAAGAGGCCATCTGGACCGTCCTTGAAGGCGTGATGGACCCGGAAATCCCCGTCGTTTCCGTGGTCGATCTCGGCATCGTCCGCGACGTCGGCGAGGACCGGGTCACGATCACGCCGACCTATTCCGGATGTCCGGCGACCGATGTCATCCACCGCACCATCCGCGAGGAACTGGACGCAGCGGGTTATCGCGATGTCGCCATCAGGACGGTCCTGTCGCCCGCCTGGACCACCGACTGGATCAGCGAACGCGGCAAGGAAGCGCTCCGCCGCTACGGCATCGCCCCGCCCGAGCTCGCCAAGGCCGCGACCTGCCCGCAGTGCGGCTCGACCGATACCGAGGAAGTCAGCCGCTTCGGCTCGACGCCCTGCAAGGCGCAATGGCGCTGCAAGTCCTGCCTGGAACCCTTCGACCGCTTCAAATGCCACTGAACCTAATCTTCCCCAGCATTTGCTGGGGAGGTCGCAGCGCGAAGCGCTGACGGAGGGGTTCTAGGCGTTGAAGAACCCCACCACCGGCTTCGGCGGTCCCCCTCCCAGCGAAATCGCAGGGAGGATGAAATCAGCCGCACTGCGCCCGGTGCAGCAACTTGTGGTCGGCGAGCACTAGCGCCACCATCGCCTCGACCACAGGCGCGCCGCGAATGGCGACGCAGGGATCGTGGCGGCCTTTGATGCCGATGCTCGACGTCGGCTTGAAGGCGACCCGGACAACAATCGGCTTGCCGGTCGAGATGCCGCCATCGATCCCGCTGGTTTCCATCCCCTCGCGGTTCTCACTGCCCTTCAATCGTGCCGCGCCGAACCCCTCGCCGATCTCCACGCCCTTGACCGCATTGATGCCCATGCAGGCTGCGGCCAGCTCGGCATCGAGCTTGGCATAGACCGGCGCGCCCCAGCCGGCCGGCACGCCGCTTGCAATGCACTCGACGATCCCGCCCAGCGAATCCGCATTGGCTTTCGCCTGCTCGATCATCTTTTCCCAACGGCCGGGATCCGTCTCGCCACCTATTTCGACCAGCTTCGCCTCGATGATGACTTCGGGGATCACCAGCCGAGCAATCGCGCCCGCCGCCACCCGCGCCGCCGTTTCCCGCGCCGAGGCGCGGCCGCCGCCGCGCGGATCGCGGATGCCGTACTTCGCCTCATATGCGAAGTCGGCATGGCCGGGCCTGTGCGGAAGGCCTTCATAGTCACTCGGCCGCGCATCGACATTGTCGATCATCAGGCCGATCGGCGTGCCGGTTGTCTTGCCCTCGTAGACGCCCGACAGGATGCGGACCCTGTCCGGCTCCCGCCGCGGCGAGACCTGTTTCGACGTCCCCGGCCGCCGACGGTCGAGCCACTGCTGCACCCAGGCTTCATCCAGCTCCAGTCCCGGCGGGCAGCCGTCGACGACGCAGCCGATCGCCGGCCCGTGGCTTTCGCCCCAGGTCGTCATGCACAGCAGATGGCCGAAGCGGTTGATGCTCATTCGATGTCCGCCCCCAGGGCCCGCATGCTCTCGACGAAGCCGGGAAAGCTGGTGGCGATCATCTCAGCGCTGTCAACCGCGACCGGCTCGTCGGCTGCAAGCCCCAGCACCAGGAAGGCCATGGCGATCCGATGATCGCCGCCCGCCACGATCCGCGCGCCGCCCCGCACCCGGCCACGGCCGAACACGCGCAACGTGTCGCCCTGCGTCAGCGCCGTAACGCCACAAGTAGTTAGGCCGGCGACGATGGCGCCCAGCCGGTCGCTTTCCTTATGGCGCAGCTCGGCGAGGCCGTGGATCGCCGTTTCTCCATCCGCGAATGCGGCGGCCACGGCCAGCAAGGGCACTTCGTCGATCATCGCCGGGATCCGCTCTGCAGCGATCTCGACGGCCTGTAGTGGCGCATGGCCAAGGCGAAGTGTCCCGACGATCTCGCCTGACTGCAGCCGCTCGTTCGACAATTCGACCTCGGCGCCCATCTCCTCCAGCGCTTCGAACAGGCCGGTGCGCAGCGGATTGACGAGCAAATTGGGCACCTCGACCGACGATCCGGATATGAGCGCCGCCGCTGTCAACACAAAGGCGGCGGACGAAGGATCGGCGGCGATTGCGATTTCGCAGCCCATGGGCCGCCGCTTGGCACCCAGCGCCACCGTGCCACCCGTCTGTTCGATCTCGCAACTGAACTCGCGCAGCATGATTTCGGTGTGATCGCGGCTGGGCAAGGGCTCGCGGACGACTATTGTCCCTTGGGCGCGCAGCCCGGCGAGCAGGATCGCCGACTTGACCTGCGCCGACGCCGGCTCGTTGACGAAATCGATGCCGCCGAGCCGGCCGCCGTGCAGCGTGATCGGCAGGCGGCCGCTTCCCTCGAAGCGCGCGCCCATGCGCGACAAGGGTGCCGTCAAGCGCGCCATTGGCCGCCGCGACAGGCTGGCGTCGCCCGTGAAAGTCGCGCGCAAGTGAAAACCGGCAGCGGCGCCCATCAGCAGCCGCGCGGTGGCGCCGCTGTTGCCGCAATCCACGGGCTCAGCTGGGCTCTGCCATTCGGTGCCGCGGACGAGCCATTCGCCATCGCCGAGCCGCTCGACGCTCGCCCCGAACGCCGCGACGGCGCGCGCCGTTGCGGCCACGTCGTTGGCTTCCAGCAGACCTGAAATCCGAGTCTCTCCTGCTGCAAGCGCGCCGAGGATCAGGGCTCGATGCGAGCAGCTTTTGTCGCCGGGGATGGCGGCCGTGCCCGCCAAGGGGCCGGACGGAGATGCGCGCAAATCCATCCGTCCTTCTTAGGCGAAGCGGGGGGCAGTGGAAGAGTTGCGGCGGTCCGCCTATGTCGGCGCCATGTTGTCCGACCAGGCCCGAAACGAGCAAAGGGAACGGCTGGTCCGCGCGCTCCAGCGCGCCGGCGAGGGCCGCGAGGATTCGCTGCGAGAGATCTACGGCCTGACTTCGGCGAAACTCTACGGCATCTGCTTGCGTATCTTGGGTGATGCCCAAGAAGCGGAAGATGCCTTGCAGGACGTCTACGTCAGTGTTTGGCGGCGGGCGGCGAGCTTCGAACCCAGCCGGGCCAGCCCGATCACCTGGCTGGCGACCCTGGCGCGCAACCGGGCGATCGACCGCCTTCGCTCCGGGCGGCGCGGGCGAGCGTCCGAACCGCCCGAAGCCGCCGCCCAGGTTCCCGACCCAGGTCCGAGCGTGCTCACGATGCTAGAGATCGCCGAAGACCATGCGCGGCTTAACGGCTGCATCGGTGAGCTGGAGGCACGCTCGGCCGAGGCTATCCGCAGCGCTTTCTTCGGCGGTTTCACTTATGCCGAGCTGGCGGAACGAGCGAGCGTGCCGTTGGGGACGATGAAGAGCGTCATGCGCCGAGCGCTTCTCAAATTGAGGGAATGCCTGGAGCGATGAGCGAGAGCGACCTGCTTGCCGCCGAATATGCGCTGGGTCTGCTCGAAGGGGAGGCGCTGCTTGAGGCGCGCGGCCTCGCGGCGACCGACGCGGCTTTCGCACGCGCCGTCGAGGATTGGCAGCGGCGGCTGGCGCCCTTGTTCGACGAGATCGGCGAGCAAGCGCCGCCTGAGGATCTTTGGGAGCGTATTCGACAGGCCATCGCCGGCTTGCCGGAAGGCGGAAATGTCATTGAACTGAAGCGCAAAGTCAGCTTGTGGAAGGGGCTTTCCGCTGCCGCCTCGGCTGTCGCTGCAAGCCTGGCCGTGGTCGTGGGCTATAATGTCATCCGTGAGCCATCCGCCATCACAGCGCCGGCCGCGCCGATCATGCTCGCCTCGCTGATGTCGCCGACAAAGGACGTGATGTTGTCGGCGGCCTTCGAGGCCGACGGCCGCACCCTGACCCTGATGCCGGGCAAGATGGCACCGTCGCGCGGTCGCAGCTACCAATTGTGGGTGATCCCGTCCGACGGCAAGCCGCGGCCGCTCGGCATGGTCGGCGACAAGTCGGAACGCATGGCGGTCGAGCCGGCGATGGTGGAACATTTCCACGAACAACCCATGCTCGCCCTCACGATCGAGCCGGAAGGGGGCGCCCCGGGCGGCCGGCCAAGCGGGCCGATGGTTGCTTCCGGGCAGTTGCGCAACGTTTGATGCATCCCCATGGCGACGCCGCGCGTATCTGCATTGCAGTTGCGGGACAGGATGAAATGGCACTTACTCGACGCGAATGGCTGGGCGGCGCCGGCATGGCGGGCGTTGCCGTCATTCTCGCTGATACGACCGGCTCCGCCGGCGCCCGGCAAAACTTCCCTTTTCAGCTAAGCGACGCCGAGTGGCGCAAGCGGCTGAGTCCCGCCGCTTATGCTGTCCTGCGCCACGCGGCGACCGAGCGCGCCGGCACCAGCCCGCTCAACGACGAGCATCGCAAGGGCACCTTCGTCTGCGCCGGCTGCGGCCAGCCATTGTTCCGTTCCACCGCCAAATATGACAGCGGCACCGGCTGGCCGAGCTTCACCGCCCCGATCAAGGGCGCGGTCGGCACCATGACCGATTTCGCCATCGGCATCCCCCGCACGGAAGTCCACTGCAGCCGCTGTGGCGGGCATTTGGGCCACGTCTTCGACGACGGCCCGCGCCCGACCGGCAAGCGCTATTGCATGAACGGCGCGGCGCTGGCCTTCAGGCCGGCGTGAGCAACAGGAAATAGCTGGCGGAGCGGGAGGGATTCGAACCCTCGATACGGTTTTGCCGTATACTCACTTTCCAGGCGAGCGCCTTCGACCACTCGGCCACCGCTCCGCACTGCATCCCGATTGGTCGATGCGAAGCATCGGGCGTGAATCGGGTGCACAACCAAAACGCCTGGAAGAACGGGCCATTTAGGGGGTGAGCCTGCGCTGGGCAAGTTGCATGGCTGCGCGTGTCGGCTATGCCCGTTTGCATGGACCGCAGGTTCGGGAGGGCGCCCAGCGCGGCGGATATCGAGGCGATCGCCCGCGCCTCGCTGGAACGGCTGCCCGATCCCTTTGCCGCGCACCTCAAAGACGTCGTCCTGACCGTCGAGGAGCTGGCCGACGACGAGACCCTGGACTCGATGGGGATCGACGATCCGTTCGACCTGAGCGGTCTCTATCACGGCCTGCCCATCGGCCAGAAAAGCGTCGACATGTCCGGCACCTTGCCTGACCGCATCTTCCTCTATCGGCGCGCCATCCTCGACGAATGGGCCGCCGAGGGCGAGACGCTCGAGCATCTCGTCCACCATATATTGGTGCACGAGGTCGGCCATCATTTTGGCCTTTCCGATGAGGACATGCACCGGCTCGAGGACGAGGCGTGAGCTCACTGCTCCGCTTCTCGTCGGTCGCTTGCGTTCGCGGCGGCCGACTGCTGTTCGAAGCGCTCGACCTGCAGCTCGCTCCCGGCGAGGCCCTTCACCTCACCGGCCCCAACGGCAGCGGCAAGTCGAGCCTGATCCGGCTCGCCGCCGGCCTGCTGCGGCCTGCGGCGGGACGGGTCGAGCGCAGCGCCAAGATAGCGCTCGCCGACGAGCATTTGGCGCTGGACAAAGAGCTTCCGCTTGGACGTGCCCTGGCCTTCTGGAACGGGGGCGTCCCGCCGGATGAAGCCATGAATGCCATGGGACTGGGAGACTTGGCGTCGATCCCAGTCCGCCTGCTGTCCACCGGTCAGACTCGCCGTGCTCGGCTGGCGCGGGTCATCGCCATGTCAGCACCTCTTTGGCTGCTCGACGAGCCGCTGAACGGGCTCGATGCACAGGGTGCAGAGCGGCTGGGGCAAGCGATTGCCCGCCACCGCGGCAGTGGCGGCGCGTTGCTCGCCGCCAGTCACCAGCCGCTGGGAGACGGCTGGCGGGTGCTGGAGCTCGGCGCGTGACCGGCGCGATCATCGCCCGCGAGGTCCGCCGCGCCGCCGCTGGCGCGGCTTGGCTGCCGGCCATCTTCTTCCTGCTGATCGCAACCTTGGTGCCCTTCGCCGTCGGGCCAGATGCCCGACTGCTGTCGAGGATCGGCGGCGGCATATTGTGGATTGCGGCGCTGACCGCCGCGCTGTTGCCGATCGAGCGGCTGGTCGAGCCCGATCGGGCCGACGGCGTGCTCGACCAGCTGGCGATCGCCGGCATCAGCGAGGAGGCGATCGGCGCCGCCAAGATCATCGGTCACTGGCTGACTTTCGGGCCACTGCTATTGCTGGCGGCCGTGCCGGGCAGCTTCCTTCTCGGACTCGAGGGTGAGGCACTGCTCGCGCCATTGATCGCCGTCGGGATTGGAACCCCGGCACTCGCGGCGCTGGCGGTGGCCGTCGCGGCCCTGACCTCCGGTCTGCCGCGCGCCGGCGCCCTCGGCGGCCTGTTGCTGATGCCACTCGCGGTGCCCTTGCTGATCTTCGGCGCCGCGGCGGCCGGCGGCGGCAGCGAGGGCGCGCTCAAGGTGGAAGCCGCCATCACCCTGCTGATTGTCGCCGGCGCCCCCTTCGTCACGGGCGCGGCGATCCGCGCCGCCAGGACTTAACGGCTCCACCTCGCAAAGATGGCTGTCGGGAGCAGCAGGCCGCGCGCTTCCTCGCGAATTGTCATCTCGCCGCATTCGACCTCGCCGCCCAGGTCGGCGGTCACCTGCCGGAGCAACTCGCCGATGGCGATCGCCGACAAGCGCACCGCATAGACGGTCAGCACCAGGAAGCGGCTCTGCTCGTCAAGCAGCTTGCGGCAGTCGGCTAGCAAGGGCGCGAGATGTTCCTCCAGCCGCCAGACCTCGCCCTCCGGCCCGCGCCCGAACTTGGGCGGGTCGAGCAGGATGCCGTCATAGCGCCGGCTTCGCCGCACCTCGCGCGCAGTGAACTTGGCGGCGTCGTCGACGATCCAGCGGATCGGTCGCTCGCCCATGCCCGACAAGGCGGCATTGGCCTTGCCGCCCTCGACCGATTTCTTCGAGGCGTCAACATGGACCAGGCGCCCGCCGGCCTCGCTCAGCAGCAAACTGCCGACCCCAGTGTAGCCGAACAAATTGAGGATATCGGCGCCCTCTGCTCGATCCCGCATCCAGTCCCATTGCGGCGCCATGTCGGGGAAGAAACCGAGGTGCCGGAACGGTGTCAGCAAGGCGTGGAAGTGCACCGGTCCGCGCGTCAGTGGCCAGCTTTTGGGCACGGGTTGGTGATGCACCCAGCGGCCGCCGCCCTCTTCGTCCGACCCGGGGACGAAGGTCGCGTCCGCTTGCCAGTCTGGCAATGCGGGCGCCCACATCGCCTGCGGTTCTGGCCGGATCACGCGGATGGAACCATAGCGCTCGAGCTTGCGGCCATCGCCGCTGTCGATCAGCCCCCAGTCGTCCCAGGGCTCGGCGACCAGGGTTTTCAATTCGCTCATGCGGCGCGGACCGCCGGCACTCCGATCGTCGCCCGTGCGCAGGGGCCGGCGAGCATCCGCGCGCCGGCCTCGCGCACATCGTCGAGCGTGACGGCGAGCAAGGCCTCGACGACTTCCGCCGGGTCGACCAGCCGCCCGTGGACCGAAAGCTGCCGCGCGACATAATGGGCCTGGCCCCAAGGCGTTTCGAGCGACATCAGTAGTCCCGCCCGGGCCTGCGTCCGCACCCGGTCAAGCTCACGCTGGGTAACGGAGGACGGGGTGCCGGCGACGATTTCCTCGATCAGCTGGAGCGCCGCAGCCGCCTGGCTGCGCGCCGTCGCCGCATAAATGTAGAACAAGCCCGTGTCGGCATAGGGATGCAAGGTCGAGCTGACAGCATAGGCCAGGCCGCGGTCCTCGCGGACCTGCTGGAACAGCCGCGACGACGCGCCGCTGCCAATCACGTCCGAGAACAGGCGCGCCGCGTAATAATCGGGGGCTTTGTCGCTAGGCCCGGGGAATCCGAGGGTGAGTTGCGCTTGCTCAGTGGGATGGCGCGCATGCCGCGTGCCCCCGACGAAGCGGGCCGGTTCGTGACCCGCCGCCGACCCGGCGGGAAGCGCGGCGAAATGGTCCTCGGCAAGCTCGACCAACTCGTCATGATCGATCCTGCCGGCCGCAACCAGCGCCACGCCGGCGCCACGATAATGCAGGTCGCGCCAGCGGCAGAGGTCGGCGGCGGTCACCGCCGCGATGGTCGATTCCTCGCCGAGGATCGATCGGCCGAGACCTTGGCCTTCGAAGGCCGCCAGCCATAATTCGTCGAATACCATATCGCTTGGGCTGTCGCGGGCCTCCGCCAGCTCCTGGAAAACGACCTGCTTTTCGCGTTCCAGGTCGATCTCGGCGAAATGCGGGCGCAGGAGCATGTCGGCGATCAGCTCCACCGCCAGGGGGACATGTTCGGCCATGATCGTGGCGGTGAAGCTGGTCGCGTCGCGCTCGGTCGCGGCATTGAGGTCGCCGCCGACTTCCTCGATCGCCTCGCTGATGTCCCGCGCCGATCGGCCGCCGGCACCCTTGAACACCATGTGTTCGAACAAATGAGCGATGCCGTTCAATGGGGCCGGCTCGGCGCGCGAGCCGACGTCGGCAAACAGCCCGACCGCGGCGGTCTGCAGATCGGGCATGGTGTGGCTAGCGATCCTCAGGCCAGACTCGAGCGTCGTCAGCCTCATGGCGGTCATGGCGCATCTCCCTGCCGCCGGCGCTTGCGAAGCGCCAGGGCGTAGATAATCAGCGCGACGACGGCGAGGCTGAACCAGGTCGCCGCATAGCCCCGGTGCCCGGTCGGCGTGACTGGACTGACCGAAGCGACATCCGGGACCTTGCTCGGTTCCAGGCCGGCAGGCGCAGTAGCTGCAACCAGCCGCATGCGGGTCCGGCGATCGGGAACGATGATCCCGCTCACCGGCCCGCCGTTCCAGTTGACCTTTGCGTTCGGGTCCTTCGACCAGCCGACGACGACGCTCATGCCCGGCCCTTCCGCGCCGGTCACGCATTCGACGATATGCGCATAGCCGGTTTCGCCGGCTGCATTCTCGCCGGCAATGGCGCGTTTGCCGACAGGCCGCAGGCAGACGCCGGTCGCGTGGCGGAACAATGGCAGCTGATCGTCGGCGAGCGGCACCGTCGGCCAGGTGATCGGCGGCATCTTCTCCGCTTGCGCGTAGCGGGCGAGGAGCGCGCGCTTCTCACCGGCGCGTTGCAGCTGCCAGGCGCCGAGTCCGATCAGCGTCAGGACCGCGGCCGCGACGATAATCGTCGGGAGGAGGGGCAGGCGGCGCGTCATGCGCCGGCGCCGGTCTGATATTCACGGGCGATGAGCAGCGCCTTGGCCAGCCTGAGCCCGCCGATGGTCAGCGCCGCGCCAACCGGGATCCAGATGAGGTGCACCCATAATGGCGGTTCGAACAGCAACTCGGTCATGATCGCCCCGGCGACGAGGATTGCCCCGACGATCAGGATCAGGAACGCCGCCGGCCCGTCGCCGACATTGAAGGCGGCGAAGTCCAGCGCGCAGGCGCGGCAGCGGGGCGCAAAAGCGACGGGGCCGGCGAACAGCGTCCGCTCCCCGCAGCGCGGGCATTCCCCTTTCAGTGCCGCCGCCAGCGCTGGCATGGCGGCCCCCGGCCTAGCCGTGGACCGGCGCGCCCCAGCCGCCCCAGACGTAAATGGAGACGAACAGGAACAGCCAGACGACATCGACGAAGTGCCAGTACCAGGCCGCCGCTTCGAAGCCGAAATGCTGCTTGGGCGTGAAATCGCCCTTGTAGGCGCGGGCCAGGCAGACGCTCAGGAAAATGGTGCCGATGATGACATGCGCGCCGTGGAAGCCCGTCGCCATGAAGAAGGTAGAGCCGTAGATCGTGCCGGGCAGTTGCTCGTTCAGGCGCGAGAAGCTGAAGGGCGCATGGATATATTCATAGGCCTGGATCGAGGTGAACATCAGGCCGAGCAGGATGGTGCACCAAAGGCCCTTCTTCAGTCCCTCGCGGTCGCCGTGGATCAGGGCATGGTGCGCCCAGGTGACGGTCGTGCCCGAGCACAAGAGGATGAAGGTATTGAGGAGCGGGAAGCCGAACGGATCCAGGACCTCGGTGCCTTTGGGCGGCCAGACGCCGCCGACCGCCTCGACGCCGGACGGGAAGAGAGCCGAGGAGAAGAAGGCCCAGAACCAGGCGAGGAAGAACATCACTTCCGAGGCGATGAACAGGATCATGCCGTAGCGCAGGTGCAGCTGCACGACCGGCGTGTGATAGCCCTCGTGGGCTTCCTTCACCGTGTTCGACCACCAATTGTACATGGTGACGAGCACCATTCCGAAGCCCGCGGCGAAGAAGAACTTGCCGTACGGATTGTCATGGAACCACATGACGAGCCCGCCGAACAGCGACAGGGCCGAAAAGGCGCCGATGATCGGCCACGGATCGGGCTCGACGAGATGGTAATCGTGGTGCTTGGCTCCGGCCATGGGATGCTTTCCTAATATTCCTTAGCGGCGCTCTAGCTTGTCGCCGGCGCAGATTCCACAGGGTAAAACGTATAGCTCAGGGTGATCTCGTCGATCGCCTTGGTCGTCTCCTCGCCGCGAATGCGCGGGTCGACGAAGAAGACCACCGGCATCTTCACGCTCTCTCCGGGCTTCAAGGTCTGCTCGGTAAAGCAGAAGCATTCGATCTTGGAGAAAAACGGCCCCGATTGCGCCGGCGTCACGTTGAAGATGGCGCGGCCGGTCGTCGTTCGCGCCGTCAGGTTCGTTGCCCTGTACCAGATCGTCGTCCGTTCGCCCGGGTGGATGCGGACCTTCTCCTGCACCGGCTCGAACCGCCAGGGCAGAGCGGGATCGATATTCGCATCGAATCGCACGCCGATGTCGCCGGCGACCGCGCCCGGCGCCGCCGCGGCCCTCAGCGGCGTGCCATCGAAGCCGGTCACCTGGCAGAAGATGCGGTAGAGCGGCACTGAGGCGAAGGCGAGGCCGGTCATGCCGAACACCACCAGCACCAGGAACAGCGCCGTCTTCGCCTTCGGGTTCATTGGTTCACCGCGATCTTGGCCATGGTGATGAGGAACAAGAGCAGCGCGAAGGCGCCGAGCAGCAGGCCCATGACCTTCGCCCGCTCGCGCTGGCGGCGGCGGACTTCCTCTTCGGGAACCGGCATCACGCCATCACCCATTTGTCCACGACCAGCGCCGCGAACAGCCCGAACAGATACAGGATCGAGAAAGCGAACAGGCGCTTCTCCGGCCCCATCGCTTTGGGCTCGGTCGCCTTGTTGCCGGCGACGAACAAAGCCAGGACGAGGAAAGCGGCACTCAGGCCAACAGCGGCCGCGCCATAGAGCCACCCGGCCATGCCCAGTGCCCAGGGCGCGACCGCCGCGGCGATCATCGGCACCGTGTAGAGCAGGATATGCCGGCGGGTCGCCTCGACGCCTGCGACGACCGGCAGCATCGGCACCCCGGCGGCCGCATAATCGGAGCGAACGAACAAGGACAGCGCCCAGAAATGCGGCGGCGTCCACAGGAAGATGATGGCGAACAGCAGGACCGGCAATGTCGAGACGTCGCCCGTCGCCGCGACCCAGCCGATCAAAGGCGGGAAGGCGCCGGCCGCCCCGCCGATGACGATGTTCTGCGCCGTCCGCCGCTTCAGCCAGACAGTGTAGACCAAGACGTAGAAGAGGATCGAGACGGCGAGGATCGCCGCCGCCAGATGATTGGCGGCCAGGTCCATCAGGATCACCGAGAAGAAGGCTAGCCCGACGCCGAAGTGGAGCGCCGTCTGCTTGTCCATGCGGCCAGCGGGAAGCGGGCGCTTGGCGGTGCGCTTCATCTGCGCATCGAGGTCGGCCTCATACCATTGGTTGAGCGCTCCCGCTGCGCCCGCACCGAGCGCGATGCACAGCACGGCCGCGAATCCCAGCACCGGATGAACGGGCACCGGCGCCGCCAGCAGCCCGCAAAGGCCGGTAAACACCACCAGGCTCATGACGCGCGGCTTGGTCAGCGCGAACAGGTCGCGCCAGTCGGCGAGAATCGCCGGCTCCTGGCTGATCGGAAAGCTGGTCACGCGGGGCGCTATAAGGCCTTGGCAGCACGCGTAAAACCCCTCTCCCGCAGGCGGGAGAGGGAGGGAGCAGCAAAGCTGCGGAAGGGTGAGGGTCTTTGCCTTCCAACAAAGAACAAAACCCTCACCCAACCCTCTCCCGCAAGCGGGAGAGGGCTAGTAAGGAAGCCGCCATGTTTATGCGATTCGCCTTGCTTCTGAGTGCCTTCGCGGCCAACCCCGCTTTCGCCCAATCCCCGATGGGCATCCTCGCCCCCGCGCCCAAGGACGACCTGGTCAAGGTCGCGCTTGATACCGACAAGGGCCGGATCGTCCTCGCGCTCGACCGCGGCCGGGCGCCGCTCACCACCACCAATTTCCTCGCCTATGTCGACAAGCATTGGTTCGACGGCGAGGGCTTCTACCGCGCCTTCAAATATGGCGACGGCGGCATCATACAGGGCGGCGTGCGCAGCGGCGGCAAGCAGCTGCCGGCGATCGCCCATGAACCGACCAGCCAGACCGGCATCGCCAACAAGGCCTGGGCCATCGCCATGGCCAATTCGGGACCGGGAACGGCGCACAGCGACTTCTTCATCATGACCACCGACATCCCGGCGTTCGACGCCAAGGGCAGCGACATCGGCTTCGCCGCCTTCGGGCGGGTCGTCGAGGGCCAGGAGGTGGTCAAGGCCATCCTCGCCGCCCCGGTCTCGCCGACCAGGGGCGAGGGCGCGATGAAGGGGCAGATGCTCGAGCCGGTTGTGAAGATCGTGAGGGCCGAGCGGGTGAAATAACCCGAATGAAAACGCCCCGGCAACAACCGGGGCGCTTCAGTTTTGCCGTGACGACTAAAGTTAGTCGACCTTAGGCAGCGTCGAGAACTGGTGGAACGGCGGCGGACTGCTGAGGGTCCATTCGAGCGTCGTCGCGCCTTCGCCCCAGGGGTTGTCCGGCGCCTTGTTGCGGTTGATGAACGACCAGGCGATGTTGACGAAGAAGATGGCGACGCCGGCGATCGTCAGCATGTAGCCGTAGGTCGAAACCACGTTCCACTTCTCGAACGCCGGCGAATAGTCCGGGATGCGGCGCGGCATGCCGTCCAGGCCCAGGAAATGCTGCGGGAAGAAGATCAGGTTCACGCCGATGAACATGATGAAGAAATGCAGCTTGCCGAGGAGCTCGTTGTACATGTGGCCGCTCATTTTCGGGAACCAGTAGTAGAAGCCGCCAAAGATGGCGAAGACCGCCCCGAGGCTCAGCACATAGTGGAAGTGGGCAACGACATAATAGGTGTCGTGCATGTAATTATCGACGCCGCCGTTGGCGAGGACGACGCCGGTGACGCCGCCAACGGTGAACAGGAAGATGAAGCCGATCGCCCACAGCATCGGCGTCTCGAAGCTGATCGATCCGCCCCACATGGTGGCGATCCAACTGAAGATTTTGACGCCGGTCGGCACGGCGATGATCATCGTCGCGGCGGTGAAGTACATCTTGGTGTTCACGTCCATGCCGATGGTGAACATGTGGTGCGCCCAGACGACGAAGCCGACGACGCCGATCGCGACCATGGCATAGGCCATGCCGAGATAGCCGAACACCGGCTTGCGGCTGAAGGTCGCGACGATCTGGCTCACCATGCCGAAGCCCGGCAGGATCATGATGTAGACCTCGGGATGGCCGAAGAACCAGAAGAGGTGCTGGTATAGCACCGGATCGCCGCCGCCCGAAGCGTCGAAGAAGCTGGTGCCGAAATTGCGGTCGGTCAGCAGCATGGTGATTGCGCCAGCGAGCACCGGCAAAGCGAGCAGCAGCAGGAAAGCCGTCACCAGGATCGACCAGACGAACAGCGGCATCTTGTGCAAGGTCATGCCCGGCGCGCGCATGTTGAAGATGGTGGTGATGAAGTTGATGGCGCCGAGGATCGAGCTGGCGCCGGCAAGGTGCAGCGAGAAGATCGCCATGTCGACGGCGGGCCCCGGCGAGCCCGAGGTGGAGAGCGGCGCATAGACCGTCCAGCCGGTGCCGGCGCCCAGTCCGGTTCCGCCACTGACGAAGGTCGAGCCTAGGAGCAGGATGAAGGCCGGGACCAGCAGCCAGAAGCTGATGTTGTTCATCCTCGGGAAGGCCATGTCGGGCGCGCCGATCATCAGCGGCACGATCCAGTTGCCGAAGCCGCCGATCATCGCCGGCATGACCATGAAGAAGACCATGATCAGGCCGTGCGCGGTGATCAGCACGTTCCAGTGGTGGAGCGCCTCGTCGAAATTGGCGGTGCCCGCGCCCAGCGGCCAGGCCTGGTTCAAAATCTGGATGCCTGGGTGCATCAGTTCGACCCGCATGACGCCGGAAATGGCGCCGCCGATGATCCCCGCGACGATGGCGAAGATCAAATAGAGCGTGCCGATGTCCTTGTGGTTCGTCGACATGAACCAGCGGACGAAAAAGCCCGGCTTATGGTCGGCCTCGTGCGCGGCATGCTCTTCGTGGGCCTTGAGCGGAAGGGCGGTGGCGGGAATGGTGCTCATGATGTCTTTTCCGCTCTTAAAGCTTGCGATTCTGGGCCGTGGCGGCCTGGTTGGTGACGGGCTGTTGGAGCGCCGGCTCGGCACCCGCGGGCGTTCCGAGCGGTTCCGGCTGGGCCGCGGCCGGCACCGCGGCATTGCTGACCGGCGAAGCGCCGGTGCTGTCGGGGACCGCTGCCGGCCTGGCGCCGGGCATGGTGCCGCCCTTGGAAGCGACCCATTGGGCGAACTCGGCCGGCGGCACCACCTGGACGACGATCGGCATGAAGCCGTGACGGGCGCCGCATAGCTCGCTGCACTGGCCGAAATAGACGCCCGGCCGGTCGACCTTGACCCAGGTCTCGTTGAGCCTGCCCGGGTTGGCGTCGATCTTGGTCCAGAAGGCGGGGACAGCGAAGGCGTGGATGACGTCGTTCGACGTGACGATGAATTTCACGACCTTGCCGGCGGGGATGAAGATGCGCTCGTCGGCGGCCAGCAGCGGCGGGCCATCGGCGTCGGTGCGGTAACGGTCGCCGGCCTTAACGTCCGCCTTTTCCTTGAGCATGTTGGAAACCACCTCGAACCCGCCATTGTCCGGATATTGATAGGTCCAGTACCACTGGTTGCCGATCACTTTCACGGTCAGGTCGGCCGGCGGCGGCGAATATTGATGGCGCAGCAGCTGGATCGAAGGGATGGCGATTCCCACCAGGATCAGCACCGGCACCAGGGTCCAGACGACCTCGATGAACGTATTGTGGCTGGTCCGCGACGGCGTCGGATTGGCGCCGCGGCGAAAACGGACCATCGTGTAGGCGAGCAGCCCCAGTACCAGCAGGCTGATCGCCGCGCACAAGGTCAGCAGGATATTGTTGTGGAAGCCGGCCGCCTCGCGGCCGACGTCGGTCACCTGCGTCTGCAAGCCCATCGAGCCCGGCACCGGGACGCCCACTTCCGGGTTCGGCGCAACCGTAGGAGTCGCGGGGGCGGCCGCCGTCGTGTTAGCGGTCGCTGCCGCGGCAGGTGCGGCAGCCTGCGGAGCCGTGGCGGTCGCCAGGCTGGCCGATGACATCGTCATTGCCGCGGCCGCTAGGGCGATCGCCAATCCAAAGCGTTTCATTCTCACCCCGAAAAATGGGTTGCAGGACGGCCCGCTGCCAATAGCGTGCCCGTGAAATCGGCGGCCTTATAGGCGTGGGTTCACTTGCTCTCAAGGGCGTTGAACCGGCTTCGGCGAGCGCCTAATTGGCGCCAACCAACGGCGCGCAGGGGAAGCCATGACCGACGAGGAAATACTGGCCGAATTCCGCGCCGCCGATGCGCTGCTCGATGGCCATTTCATCTTGTCCTCGGGCCTCCGCAGCCCGCGCTATCTGCAATGCGCTCGGGTGCTGATGGACCCGGCGCGGGCCGAGCGGCTGGCGCGGGCGCTGGCCGCCAAGCTTCCGTCCGAAATCCGCGACCAGGTCGAAGCTGTCGTTTCGCCGGCCATGGGCGGGGTGATCATCGGCCATGAAATGGGCCGCGCACTTGGCAAGCGGGCGATGTTCGTCGAGCGGCCCGAAGGCCAATTCGAGCTGCGTCGCGGCTTCTCACTCGATCCGGGCACGAAAGTGCTCATGGTCGAGGATGTAGTCACCACCGGCCTGTCTTCGCAGGAGGCGATTGAGGCGATCCGCCAAGCCGGCGGCGACGTGATCGCCGAGGCGGCGCTGGTTGACCGTTCGTCCGGCACGGCCGATCTCGGCATTCCCTTCTTCCCGCTGATCCGCATCGACGTGCCGACCTATTCTGCGGAAGACCTGCCGCCGGAGCTGGCGGCGATCCCGGCCGTCAAGCCCGGAAGCCGCGCCGCCGCGTGAGGAGCCACCTCCGCCTCGGCGTCAATATCGACCATGTCGCGACCGTTCGGAACGCGCGCGGCGCCGGCTATCCCGATCCGGTCCGCGCCGGCCTGATCGCCGCCGAGGCCGGGGCCGACGGCATCACCGCGCACCTGCGCGAGGACCGGCGGCACATCACCGACGAGGACATCGCCCGCCTGTCAGCTGAGCTGCCCGTGCCATTGAATTTCGAAATGGCGGCGACCGAGGAAATGCTGGCCATCGCGCTCCGCCACAAGCCGCATGCCGCCTGCATCGTCCCCGAGAAGCGCGAAGAGCGCACTACCGAGGGGGGGCTCGACGCCGCCGGCCAGCATAATCACCTCGCTTACTTTTGCGACCGCCTCCGCGGCGCCGGCGTGCGCGTCAGCCTGTTCATCGAGCCCGACCCGGCCCAGGTCGAGGCCGCCATCCGCCTGGGGGCGCCGGTCGTTGAGTTCCACACCGGTCTTTATGCGCATCTCGAGGGCGAAGCACGGTCGGCCGAATTGAAGCGGATCGCCGACGGGGCCGCGCTGGCGGTCAAGAATGGCATCGAACCGCACGCCGGCCATGGCCTAACCTTCGACAACGTCCAGCCCATCGCCGCCATTCCCCAGATCGCCGAATTGAACATCGGCCATTTCCTCGTCGGCGAGGCGATTTTCACCGGCCTCGCCCCCGCCGTGAAGCGCATGCGCCGACTAATGGACTCGGCGCGTGATTAAATCCTCCCCGGCACGGGGAGGGGGACCATCCGCAGGATGGTGGAGGGGGGGTCGTGCCAGACGCAGACCCCCCTCCGTCAGCACTTCGCGCTGCCACCTCCCCGCGCCGGGGATGAATCCATGATCGTCGGCCTCGGCTCCGACCTCTGCTCGATCGAGCGCATCCAGAAGTCGCTCGACCGTTGGGGCGACAAGTTTCTCAATCGCGTCTTCACCGAAACCGAGCGGACCAAGGCAGCGCGCCGCCCGCACACGATTGCGGGCACGCTCGCCAAGCGCTTCGCCGCCAAGGAGGCCTATTCCAAGGCGGTCGGCACGGGGTTCAAGCGCGGCGTGTTCATGAAGGACATCGGCGTCGTTAATCTCCCGTCCGGGCAGCCGACGCTACAGCTGACCGGTGGCGCCAGAGCGCGGCTTGACGCGCTGACGCCTTCGGGCCACGCCATGCACGTTCATTTGACCATGACCGATGACCATCCCTGGGCACAGGCCTTCGTTGTCCTGGAAGCCCGCAAGCTGGAGCCCTGAGTGACTGAAGAGACCGCCACCGTTCCCGATATTGAAGCCGCCAAGCCCGAGCGGCCGAGGGAGTCCGCCGTGTGGCGCGAGATCAAAGGCCTGTTCTGGGTACTGGTGGCGGTGCTCGCCTTCCACAGCTTTATCGCCAAGCCGTTCTACATCCCCTCCGAATCGATGATGCCGGTGCTGCTGAAGGGCGACCGGCTGGTCGTCAGCAAATTTCCTTACGGCTGGTCATGGGTCAGCCCAAGCTTCCATGTCCTGCCACACTGGGACGGACGCCTCTTGGGCAGGATGCCGAAGCGCGGCGATATCGTCATCGTCACCCCGCCCGGCCAGAGTGACGATTACATCAAGCGCGTCATCGGCCTGCCCGGCGATACGGTGGAGGTCAGCAACGGCCGGCTGATCCTCAACGGCAAACCGGTGCGCTCCGAGATCCGGCCGCCGACGATGGTTCCGGTCGACCCGAACGCGCCGTGCGGAATCGAATTTGCAGGCAATCAGGTTCTCACTGATGACGGCAAATCTTACTGCCGCCTCCCCATCATCCGCGAAACCCTTCCCGGCGGCCCGAGCTACGACACCATCGATTTGGGGCCCAGCCAGGGCGACAATTTCGGCCCGATTCCCGTGCCCGCCGGTCACCTGTTCCTGATGGGCGACAACCGCGACCGCAGCGCTGACAGCCGTTTCGCCCTCGGCCCGCCGGAGAACGGCCTCGGCGGCCCGGTGCCGTGGGAGAATATCGGCGGCCGCGCCGAGTTCATCACCTTCTCGCTCGACGGCACGACGGAACTCTTCAATCCATTGAGCTGGTTCAAAGCCCTGCGCAGCGGCCGCGCCGGCGATTCGCTGCGCGGCTCGACGGAGAGCGAGGAAAGCGGCCGCTGATGGCGCGGCGCGCGGCACGAAAGGCAAAAGCCCCGCCGGCGGTGGAAGTGCATATCGAGCAGCCAGGCCCGACCGAGATCAGCGATCCCCTGGTCCGGCGGGAGTTCGCCCGAGCCGCCGTCTGGCTGGGCATGGCACTGGCGATCGTCGGCGTCGTTTTTCTCGCCCAGCCCCTGCTGCTGATTATCGGCGGCCTCGTCTTTTCGGTCGTCCTCGATGGCGGCGCGCGGCTGCTCGGCCGGGTCCTGCCGATCCGACGCGGATGGCGCCTGCTGATCGTCACCCTCGCCGGCTTCGGCTTCATCGGATGGGTCTTCTGGTTTGCCGGCACGACCTTCGTCGCCCAGTTCGAAGTCCTGCGGGCGGTCGTCACCGCCCAGTTCAATCAGATCATGGCCTGGGCCGAACGGGTCGGGTTGATCCATCCGGGGAGCACCGCCAGCATCGGCGACCAGTTGTTGGGCTCCGTCGGCAGAGTGACGAGCGCCGTGGGCAGCGCACTGGGCGCGCTCGCCAGCGGGCTGATGATCATCGTCATCGGCATTTTCATCGCCATGGAGCCGCGGCTCTACGACCGCGGCCTCGCCTGGATGCTGCCGGTGCGGCACCGCACCCGCTTCTACCTTATTTCCAACCGGGTCGGGTTCACCTTGCGGCGGCTGCTGTTCGGCCGGATCGTCGGCATGATCTTCGAAGGCATCTTTACCTGGCTGATGCTGGCCTATGTTGGCCAATTGTTCGGGGTCGGCGCCGTGCCGATGGCGGCCCTGCTCGGCCTGATCACCGGCGTCCTTGCCTTCCTGCCGAACATCGGCGCGCCAATCTCGGGCGTGCTGATGGTCGCGGTCGGATTTTCCGCCGGCACATCGCAAGGCCTCTGGGCGATCTTCGTCTATTTCTTCGTCCAGAATATCGACGGCTATGTCGTCGTGCCCTACATCGCCCGGCGGACGGTCGACTTGCCGCCGGCCCTGGTGCTCGCCGCGCAGCTGATCTTCGGGGCCTTGTTCGGAATCCTCGGGCTGCTGCTCGCCGACCCGATTGTCGCCACTCTCAAGGTTGGGCTGAAGGAGCTCAGCCGGACGGAGCCGGAGGAACCGGAGCCTGAGGAGGCTCAAAGCCCCGGCTGAGAGCCGCCTTGGCTGCCGCGCATGATCGCCTCCATCGGCGCCACTTCCAGCACGTGGACGGTGAAATGCAGGTCCGCTCCCGGCGGGATCGGGCTACCGGCGGGCGGCGTGTCGCCATAAGCGAGCTCTGACGGCAAGGTGAACTCGTAGCG
>JBKPSK010000062.1:0-18856 GCA_046734995.1 Pseudomonadota bacterium | reverse complement strand
CCGAACGGCTTCGAGGTTCGCCAGAGCGTCAATCTCGTCATTCCGGCTCCGGCGGCCTATGCGGCTTTTTCCCGCATCGGTTCCTGGTGGAGCGGCGACCACACCTATTCCGGCGATCCTGCCAATCTGCGCCTCGACCTGCGCGCGGGCGGCTGCTTCTGCGAGCAATGGAAAGAAGGTGGAGTCGAGCACATGCGTGTCGCCATTGTCCGGCCCAATGAACGCATCGTCATGACTGGCGCGCTTGGCCCCCTGCTTTACGAAGGGACGGCCGGCGTCATGGACCTCAAGTTCGAGCGCATTGCCGGCGGCTCGCGGGTAACCATGGATTATCGTGCCGGTGGCTTTGCAACCGGCAATGGCGACAAGCTCGCGCCAGCGGTCGATTCGGTGCTCAGCGATCAATTGAAGCGGTTCCGCGTCTATGCCGCCAGTGGCGGCAAGAAATAGTTCATTCGCGCACGAGCGTCGTAAAGCGAAAGCCTTCGCGGCGACCCCCCGGCAAATGATCCTCGCACGCGATCTCGCGCCAATCACCTTCGGAGCGCGGGTCAGGCATGAACGTATCGCCCGGAATCTCGGCGAGGACCTCGGTCAGCTCGATACGGTCGGCATCCTCGTGGAACATGGCGAAAACGTCCGATCCGCCGATGATGGTGACGGCATCGTCACCGGCCAGCTTCAATGCTTCCTCCTTGCTGTGCGCGACCTCGACGCCTTCGTGGCTCCAGCTCTTGTCGCGGGTCAGGACGATGTGGCGGCGGCCCGGCAGAACACCCGGCAGGCTGTCGAAGGTCTTGCGGCCCATGATCATGGCGGTGCCCATGGTGACCTGCTTGAAATGCCGCAGGTCGCCGGGCAGGTGCCAGGGCAACACGCCGTCCTTGCCGATCGTACCGTTGAGGGCGCGGGCGACGACGATGGTGATGGACGGGGGCTTGCCCATGCCGCGGAGCTTGCCTCATGGCCGCCGCTTTGCAAAGCCTTGCAGTGATGATCCGCATGATCGTGACCGCGGCAGTGGCCGCACTCGTCGCCGCTCCGTTGGCGGCCGAGACCGTGCAGCTCCACGCCGGCCACTTGATCGACCCAGGCAGCGGCCGAGTCACCCATGACCGGCTGCTGACGCTCCGCAACGGCAGGATCGTCGATGATCGACCCTGGCAGGGCGCCAGGCGCGCCGGCACGCTGATCGACTGGTCGAAGCAATGGGTGCTTCCCGGCCTCATCGACCTGCATACCCACATCGCCGACGGCTACGGCCAGGGAAACGACCCGGCCGAACCGCTGACCCACAGCGAGGCGGCGACCATCCTCAAGGGCGCCCAGCAGGCGCGGATCACGCTTCATTCCGGCTTCACGACGGTGCGCGACGTTGGGGTCTATCGCGGCCTGACCGACGTTGCCCTTCGCGACGCGATCGCCGCCGGCGAGGTCGAAGGGCCGCGGATGATCGTCGCCGGCGGCTACATCACCATTCCCGGGGGCGGGGGGGCGGTCACCGGGGCCAAGCCGGGGAGCGTGATCGGCCCCGAGTTCCGCATCGGCGAAGTCCGCAACCCCGATGAGGCTCGGCAAAAGGTACGAATCATCATCGGCGGCGGCGCCGACTTCATCAAGCTGATCGCCACCGGCGCCGTCCTGGCGATCGGCAGCGAACCCGGCGAGCTCGAGCTGACCCCGGCGGAGATGAAGGCAGCGTGCAACGAGGCTAAAAAGCTCGGCAAATATTGCATCGCCCATGCTCATGGCGCGGAAGGCATCAAGGCGGCGATTCGCGCCGGTGTGCGGACTGTCGAGCATGCCTCGCTGATCGATGACGAGGGGCTTCGAATGGCCAAGGCGGGCAGGATCTGGCTCGACATGGACATCTACAACGGTGACTGGATCGAAGAGGTCGGCACCCGCGAGCATTGGCCGGCCGAATATCTGAAGAAGAACCGGGACACGACCGACCTGCAGCGCCAAGGCTTCGCGAAGGCGGTGAAATTGGGCGTGCCGCTGACCTTCGGTACCGACGCCGGCGTCTATCCGCACGGCTTCAATGCCCGCCAGTTCCGCTACATGGTCCGCTACGGCATGACGCCGATGGAAGCGCTGGCCAGCGCCACCAGCGAGGCGGCCAGGGCACTTGGGCGCGAAGAGCTGGGTTCGGTCACGCCCGGCCACGTTGCGGATTTCATCGCGGTCGACAGTGATCCGGTTGCGGACATTTCCGCCCTGCAGTGCGTCGCCGGCGTCATTCAAGGCGGCCGCCTGGTCCGCCGCGATGATGCCGCCGAGCGATGCGACCGCTGGACGGGCAAATGACCGACAGTCGCCAGAGATTGATTGCCGAGGTCCGCGCCCGCTTCGGCGAGCGCGCGGCGATCACCGATCCTGTCGAAATCGAGCCGTGGCTGAGCGACTGGCGCGGCCGCTATCATGGCCGCTCGGAAGCAATCTTGGCGCCTTCGTCGACCGAGGAAGTGGCCGCGATCGTCCGACTCGCCGGCGAGCTTGGCGTGGCGCTGGTCCCGCAAGGGGGCAATACCGGCATGGTCGCCGGCGCGACTCCGCCCGAAGACGGCTCGGCGCTGCTGCTCTCCACGAGGCGCATGAACCGGATCCGCTCGCTCGACGCGGAGGCGCGCGTCGCCATTGCCGAGGCCGGCGTGATCCTCGCCAATCTCCACGCCGCCGCTGACGAAGCGGACCGGCGCTTTCCTCTGACGCTCGGAGCGCGCGGCAGCTGCACGATCGGGGGCCTGACCGCAACCAATGCCGGCGGCACCCAGGTACTGCGTTTCGGCACCATGCGCTCGCTGGTGCTGGGCGTCGAAGCGGTGCTGGCGGACGGCTCCGTCCACGACGGTCTTTCCGGCCTCAAGAAGGACAATCGCGGATACAGCCTCGACCAGTTGCTGATCGGCTCGGAAGGAACGCTCGGCATCATCACCGCGGTGGCCTTGCGCCTCGTCCCCGCCATCAATGGCCGGGCGGCCGCCTGGCTCGGCCTCGCCAGCCCCGGTAATGCGCTTGCCGTGCTGCGGGAGCTTGAGCGGGGGACGAGCCACATCGAAGGCTTCGAGATCGTCCCAGCCGACAGCCTGAAGCTGGTCCTCAAGCATATTCCCGGCACGAGGGCGCCGCTGGCCGGCGATCACGATTGGCATGTGCTGGTCGAGCTGACCGACGACGGCTCGCTCGACGAAGCGCCCGACGCGCTGCTGGCGACGCTGCTCGCGCCGTTGCTCGACAGCGGCATGGTCGAGGACGCGGCCATCTCCGCAAGCGAGGCCCAGGCCGAGGCCTTCTGGCGGATCCGGGATTCCATCTCGGAGGCGGAGCGGAGCGAGGGACCCACGCTGGCGCACGACATTAGCGTGGCGGTCGCGGACATGCCGCGCTTCATGGTCGAGGCGGCGCGCGAGGTCGAGAGCGCCTTTCCAGGCACCATCGCCAGCGGCTTCGGTCATCTCGGCGACGGCAATGTCCATTTCCACGTCCGTGCCGGCGCTAAAGAAGGGCCGAACTGGTACGAGGACCACGCGCCGGCAATTACCCGCATGGTCGACGACCTAGTGACCGCCGCCGGCGGCTCGATCTCGGCCGAACATGGCATCGGCCAGATGAAGCGCGACGAGCTGGCCCGGCTGGCGCCCGAGCGCGTTGCGGCCTTGAAGGCGATCAAGCATGCCCTCGACCCCAAGGGGATCATGAATCCGGGGAAATTGGTCGGGTAGAGGGTGGCGCGCCCGGCAGGAGTCGAACCTGCGACCTCATGCTTAGAAGGCACGTGCTCTATCCAACTGAGCTACGGGCGCGTGGATGTCTGGAGTAACCGCTGACGGTGCCTAATGCGAGCGCGGATGCTTCCGCAACAGCACCACTGACCAGATCGCAGCGGCGAGCGCGACCAGCGTGGCGCCGACGAAGGATGGATCGTGCAGCGGGCCCGTTCCTTCGAAGAAAACACGTGCAACGTGCGCCATGACAAGCAAGGCGAACAGCAGTCCCGCAACAGCGATAAAGGCGCGGCTACCGGTCACGGATCAGGCGCCGACGGTCTCGAAGAGGCCTTCGAACAGCCGCCGCCCGTCGGTGTTGCCGTGCGCCGGCTCCATGGCACGCTCGGGGTGCGGCATCAGCCCAAGCACATTGCCGGCATCGTTGATGATGCCTGCAATGTCGTGCGCCGAACCGTTGACATTTTCGGCGTAGCGGAAGGCGACGCGGCCTTCGCTTTCAAGCCGATCGAGGGTTTCGGCATCAGCCTGGTAATTGCCATCATGGTGGGCAACGGGAACGCTGATCTCCTCGCTTTGCCGGTATCGCGCCGTGAACAGGCTCTGGCTGTTTTCGATCCGGAGCTTTACTGGCCGCGACACGAAACTCAGCCCGGCATTGCGCATAAGCGCGCCGGGCAGCAGGCCGGCCTCGGTCAGCACCTGGAAGCCGTTGCAGATACCGAGCACCGGTACGCCGTGGCCGGCAGCCTCGGCGACCGCGCGCATGACCGGGGATCGCGCCGCCATGGCGCCTGATCGCAAATAATCGCCATAGGAAAAGCCGCCCGGAATGGCGATCAAGCCGATGCCGGCAGGCAGGTCGCTGTCCTTGTGCCAGACCATCTCCGGCGTGACGCCTGTGACCATCTCAATCGCCACCTTGAGGTCGCGGTCGCAATTGGAGCCGGGGAAGACGATGACGGCGCTCTTCATGCCTGTCCTGAGTCCTGTCGGAGGGCGGCTTCTGCCCTCTCGATGCGGAAATTCTCGATCACCGTATTGGCGAGAAGCTTGCGGCACATCGCCTCGATATCGGCGTCGCTGGTCCCGTCCGCGAGATCGAGTTCGATCAACTTGCCGGCACGGACGTCCTGCACGCCTGTAAAGCCCAGACCTTCCAGCGCGTGGTGGATCGCCTTGCCCTGCGGGTCGAGGACGCCGGGCTTCAGGGTGACGAAAACGCGGGCTTTCATGGCTATGCTTTCCTCCGCCGGCCGATCAGCGGCCCCTATGACCGGAGCCCTCTCCACCGGCAAGCTTTACCCAATTTTTACCAAGTTGGCGGCACAATCGCGAGGCCGGAAATATGTCCGGCCCGAATCGAGGGGTTTGTGCATGGTTGCCGGAATCGCCCTTGCGATGTTCATTGCCCTCTTCGGGTGGGGCGCCAAATATTTTGGCTGGCACGACCCGTCGGGCCAAGTGCAGCTCGCGCTTTTCACCAGCTTCCTGCTCGGGGCTGTCGCCAGCTATAGGTCACGGGGCTGACCCCGGGCCGCACCTGAGCTACGAGGCGCGGGATGACCGCGCTCCCACCCTATGCCCAATTGCTGAAGCTGCGCGCCGAAAGCGACGGGGATGGAGCGCCGATGTTTGTCATGCCCTTCCATGACGACGTCGTCGGCCGGCCGGGGTTTCTCCACGGCGGCGCCATTGCCGGCCTCCTCGAGTTCGCGGCCTTCTCGGCCCTTCGCCATGCCCTGGGCGACACTTGCACGGTTATGAAGCCGATCAACGTCACCGTCGATTACATGCGCGGCGGCCAGCCGCTGGAGACGTTCGCGGCGGCAACCATCGAGCGGCTTGGCGCTCGCATCGCCAATGTCGAGGCCTATGCGTGGCAGAAGGAGCGCACCGCGCCGATCGCCGCCGCGCAAATGAATTTCCTTTTAGTCAGAGAGACTTAGTAAGCGCTGAGCTCCGCCACGCGGGCGGCGTGGAAGCGGGCCGACCCGAACAGCTCCGACAGCACCGCCTCGCGCTTCATGTAGAGGCCGATGTCATGCTCGTCGGTCATGCCGATGCCGCCGTGCATCTGCACGCCCTCCTGGACGGCGAGCGCGGCGCTGCGCCCGGCCTTGGCCTTGGCGACCGAGACCATCAGCTCGGCGCGCGGATCGCCGGCATCGAGCAGCTCGGCGGCCTTGAAGGCGGCGGCGCGGGCGATCTCGATTTCGCTGTAAAGATGGGCCGCGCGGTGCTGGAGCGTCTGGAACTCGCCGATCAGCTTCCCGAACTGCTTGCGCTGCTTGAGGTATTCGAAGGTCATGTCGGAGGCGCCGGCGGCAACGCCGACCAGCTCGGCGGCGGCCCCGGCGCGGCCGGCTCCGAGCGCGTGGGCCAAGGGAGTCCAGCCGCCATCCACTTCGCCGACGACCGCGTCGGCATCGACCTGGACATTGTCGAAGTTCAGCCGCGCCGCCTTGGAGGAATCGGCAAGTGTGACGTTGTCGACGTCGAGGCCGCTAGCGCCTCTTTCAACGGCGAATAGCGTGATTCCCTGGGTTTCGCCGGGCGATCCGGCGGTGCGCGCCGCGACCAAAAGGACGTCGGCGGAAGCGCCGTGGACGACGAACTGCTTGCGGCCCGACAGAGCAAAGCCGTTGCCGGATCGCTTCGCTTCCAGTGCAATTCCCGCCGGGTAATGGTGCTTGCCCTCGTCGATCGCCAGCGCGGCGACCGTCTCGCCGGCGAGGATACCCGGAAACCAGCGCTCCGCCTGCGCCGAGCCTTCGAGCGCGCATACGGCGGCAACGGCAGTCGTCAGGAAGGGGGAAGGCGTCAGGTTGCGGCCGATCTCCTCGAGAACCAGCCCGGCCTCGGTGGCGCCCATGCCGGCGCCGCCGGCGCTTTCCGGAATGCAGATGCCGGTAAGTCCAAGCTCGGCGAATTGTTTCCACAGGTCCGTGCCGAAACCATCGCTGCAGCCCGTATCGCGCCAGTGGCGCAGCTGTTTTGCAATGCTGCCTTCCTCGGCGAGGAAACTGCGCGCCGTGTCCTGGATCAGCTTCTGGTCGTCGGTGAGCAGGCTCATTCTACCCTCCCCCCTTCAGGGGAGAGGGCCGGGGAGAGGGGGAGTGCCAAAACATCGGCGATCGTCAGCTCTTTGCGCATGCCTCTAGCCCTTTCGATCAGCAATTGGTCTCGCGCCACTGTCTGCCCCTCTCCCTAACCCTCTCCCCTAAAGGGGCGAGGGGATTCTTACGCCCCCGGCAGCCTGAGGATATGCTTGGCGACGATGCCGAGCTGGATCTCGGACGTGCCACCTTCGATCGAATTCGCCTTGGTCCTGAGCCAGTCGCGGGCCGCCTTGCCGCCGTTCGAGCGCTCGCTGTCCCATTCGAGCGCATCACTGCCGCCCGCGGCCATGATCAGCTCATGCCGGCGCTTGTTGAGCTCGGTGCCGGCATATTTCATCATCGAAGGCATGGCCGGATGTGCCTCGCCGGCCTTCAGCTGGTCGATGAAGCGCTCGCTCATCGCCGAAAACGCGATGGAGTCGACATCGAAGGCGGCGATCTCGGCGCGCAGCGATGGATCGTCGATCGGCCCGACTGCCTTGCCCAACGCGGTCCGCTCGCCGCCGAGGCCCATGCCGCTGATCATCTCCCGCTCATGGCCGAGGAGATATTTGGCGACATCCCAGCCCTTGTTGACCTCGCCGACCACCTGGTCCTTGGGCACCTTCACATCGTCGAAGAAGGTCTCGCAGAAGGGCGAGTTACCGCTGATCAAAAGGATCGGCTTGGTCGAGACGCCCGGCGTTTCCATGTCGAACAAGAGGAAGCTGATGCCGCCATGCTTGGACTCGGTCGAGGTGCGGACCAGGCAGAAGATCCAGTCGGCCTGATCGGCATAGCTGGTCCAGACCTTCTGGCCGTTGACCAGCCAATGATCGCCCTTGTCTTCCGCCTTGGTCTGCAGGCCGGCGAGGTCGGAGCCGGCGCCGGGTTCCGAATAGCCTTGGCACCAGCGGATTTCGCCCCTCGCGATCTCGGGCAGGAAGCGCTGCTTCTGTTCCTCAGTGCCATATTTGAGCAGCGCCGGCCCGAGCATGGAAATCCCGAAGCTGGTCAGCGGCGGGCGCGCATTGATCCGCGCCATTTCCTCCTTGAGGATTTTGGCCTCGGCCGGCGTCAGGCCGCCGCCGCCATATTCGCTGGGCCAGTCGGGCACGGTCCAGCCGCGCTCAGCCATTGCCTCCAGCCATTGCCGCTGCGCGTCGCTCTGGAAGGTCCAGTGGCGGCCGCCCCAGCAGGCGTCCTTTTCCGAACGCATCGGCTCGCGCATTTCCGGCGGGCAATTGTCTTCGAGCCAGACGCGGATGTCGGCGCGGAACTGGTCAAGATCGGTCATCGGTCACCTGCCTTAAGGTCACAAAAAGACGCAAAAGTCTCGTGAAGAGACACCATTTCGTGCGACTTTATGAGACGTTAGTGGCCAATGCCGGGAAAGGATCAGTCGGGTAAAGGCATTGGCGGCCATGCGCCGCAGCCAAGCACGCCAAATCCCAATAGGAAAGTGAAATCCTTTAGCGACAGCGCACCAGGCCGGCATCGCCGACAACTCTGGATTCGACCAGCAATGCCTTGGCAGATTCGGCGAAGCGCAATTGGAGACTGTCGTCCTTTGGCGCATCTCCGGTAATGCAGCTGGCGGCTATGTCGAAACCGCCGGGCACTTCGTTTACATTGGAGAAGCTGCAAACAGCGCCGGCCGGTGTCTTCAGCGAGGTGGCGGTGAAGCGCCACGGCGTGGCGCACTTCCCAGCCTCGGTCGCCCAGCGGCCGACGAAGCGGTAACTAGCCGGCTGCTCCGGTCTCAGATCGGTCTTGTAGACCCGCCACTGCAATTGCTCTTGCGTGGCGCCCGGAACATCGTTCGCGCGTCGCAGGGTCGCCGTGCCGGTTTCGTGGAATGGGTTGCCGGTCTTGAAATGGCCGGAGACTTCCGCGGGCACGTCGACGTAGACCGAGCCTGCCGCGCCCTCCATGGCGCCGGCCTTGCCGGCCTCGCCGCGATAGCTGCCATATTTGGCGAAGCTGGCGGCGAATTCGGCTTCGCTCATGCCGCTGGCGCTGCCGCCGTCCGACCACAGCCTGTACGCTTCGCCATAACGGCGCCCGGCCAGAGCGTCGAAATACCTCTTGAGCACAATGACCGCCGCTTCCGGGCTCTTCGGATCGATTGCCGGCGTTTGCACATTCTCGGCAGACGCAGGCGGGGGCTGCTGCGTTGGTTGCTGGTCATTTCCGGCGGGAGGCTCCTCGCCACGCGAGCAGGCTGTACTCAGAAGAAGCAAGAGCAAGGCGATCCGGGTCATGGCTGCGCCAACGGTTTCCGGCATCGGGCCGTTCCACGTTGCTAATGAATTAGCACTATGCTAACCGATTCGCATCACCTGTGAAGGCGAAGGGGCACCCGATGGCCAATGCCGATCCCACCGCGAGCCTCGGCAAGCGCGAGCGGCAGATCATGAACGTGCTGTACCAGCGCGGCCGCGCCAGCGTCGCCGAAATCCTCGGCGATTTGCCCGATCCGCCGTCTTATTCCGCCGTGCGCGGCATGCTTCGCTACCTCGAGGAAAAGGGTCGCGTCCGGCATGAGCAGGACGGTCCGCGCTACGTCTATCTGCCGAGTATCGCCAAGGCTTCGGCGCGCAGGTCGGCGCTCGGGCACCTCCTCAACACCTTCTTCGATGATTCGGTCACCAGCATGGTCGCCACGCTCCTGGAATCGCGCTCCCTAAGCCGCGAGGAACATGCGCGCCTTTCGAAGCTGGTCGACTCGGCCTTTCGCGAGAAGGGCCGAAAATGACCTGGTCCGATTCGGCCGATCTGCTCCTTCGCGCCACTTTGGTGCTGGCAGCCGCCTGGATCGCCTCGGCTGCGATCCGGAAGACCGGCGGCTCGGCGGCGATGCGCCACATGGCCTGGCTGCTGGGCTTCGCCGGCCTCGCTTTGTTGCCGTTGCTTGCGAAGCTGGTTCCAAACTTGCCGCTGCCCGTGCTGCCGGCGGAGGCGATCTTGCCCGTCGCCGCGCCGTCCGGTCAGGCAATAGCGCAGGCGGCCGCGGCTCCTGCGGGCCTCCCAGCCGCGACCATTTTCGAACTGGCCTATCTTGGCGTCGCGGCATTGCTGCTCACGCGCCTGCTTGCCGGCCAGTTCCTGCTGTCGCGGATCTGGCGCCAGGCCCGGCCGGTCACAGATCCAGCGCTGCTGCGCCTGTCCACCCATCTCGCCAACACCTACGCCCTGCGCCGCAAGGTCGGCTTGAGGATCGCGAAAGGGCCGGTCATGCCGATGACCTGGGGCCTCCTCCGGCCGCGCATATTGCTGCCCGCCGACGCCGCACAGTGGGACCTGGAACGCTCTCGCGGCGTCCTCCTACACGAGCTTGGGCATGTCGCGCGCAACGACAGCGCCAGCCGGGCCGCGGCGGCAGCGCTGTGCGCGCTCTATTGGGTTAACCCCATGAGTTGGCTGGCTGCCGAGCGGATGCGGCGCGAACAGGAACATGCCTGCGACGATTTGGTCCTGTCGCGTGGAGCCGAAGCGGCGAGCTACGCCAGGAACCTGCTCGCCGCCGCCCGTGCCATGCAGGCGCCGGGGCTGGCGGGCACCCTCGCGGCCGCCATCGTCCGTCGGAGCGAGCTCGAGCGCCGGCTGGTGGCAATCGTCGGCGACGTTCCGCGCAGCCGCGCGGGCAGACCGTTCAGCGTCGCCGCGACGCTGGTGACCTTCTGCGTCACCGGCTTGGTCGCGGCGACCATGCCGGTCGCGCGGGTCGCCGCCGGACCGGCTCCGCTTGCCAAGACCGTCGAGCCCAAGGTGGATTTTCCAGCGTTAGCGGCGACAAGCCCCGCCGCGCCGGTACCGATCGATCGCGTCACCATGCCGGCAAATGCGCCCACAGTCGCGCCCACTGCCGCGGTCGCTCTTCAGGCCGCCCCCGTGGATGCCTATCAGCAGGAACTCGCCCGATACGGCCAGGAGCTTGGCGAATATGACGCGGCCGTCGCCGACTACCGCCACCGGCGCGCCAAATATGAGGCCGATGCCGCCGAATATCGGAGCAGGCTTGCCGACTATAAGAACAAGCTCGCCGCCTATCACGCCGACTTCGATCGGTACGAGCGCGATCTGGCCGATTATCACCGGCGCCTCGACGGCGGTGAAGAGCATATTGTCGCGCCGGTAGCGCCGACGGCGCCAACGGCGCCGACCGCCCCCACGCAACCCACGCAACCGACCCAGCCCACCCAGCCGACGCGCCCGCCCAATTTGGACCATTCCTAGCTTCTGCGGAGGCCCCGATGCGCTTTGCCCGAATCCTTTCGTGCGCCCTGTTAATGGTTTCCGGCGCCGCACCCGCGCAGCATGCGAACCCGCCAAATCTCGAGGGCCTATGGGCGGCGCGCAGCATGAATGCACCCGTGCATGGGCCGTTGGTGGTCATCGACCGGGGCGGAGCGCTGAGCGCCGACATCGCCGGCTTTCGAGTGCCCGTACGAGTGGCGGGCCGCTCGCTCAGCTTCGAGCTTCCCGATGGCAAGGGCAATTTCCGCGGAACGCGCCAAGGTAAGGACATCGCGGGCCAATGGCTTCAAGGCATGACGGCTTCCAGCGGGGCGCGCTTCTCGACACCGGTGACGTTGCGCGCGGACGGGGCGGGGCGCTGGCGGGGCGAGATCGTCCCGCTCGACGACGTGATGAGCTTCTACCTTCCCGTGACGCGATCGGCCGATGGCAAGCTCATGACCTATTTGCGCAATCCCGAGCGAAACAACGGCCGCTTCTTTCCCGTGTCGCGGATCGAAATGGAGGGCAATTCGGTACGGCTGCTGGGAACGCGGCGCGGCGCCAAGGAAGAATCGGTGCTCCTCTCCGGACAGTACGACCCGGAGGTCGGCGTCATCCGGCTGCCGATCAACGGCAGTTCGTTCGATTTCGAGCGCGACAACAGCGCGGTCAGCGCCTTTTACCCACGCGCCAAGGCCGGCGAGCATTATGCCTACCAACCGCCGCTCGCGCTTTCCGACGGCTGGCCGGTGTCGACGCTCGACAAGGAAGGCATGGACCGCGCTGCGATCGAACGCTTCGTACAGATGCTCATAGATCTGCCGATGGACGGCTTGAGCGCGCACCAGGTCCACAGCGTCCTGATCGCCCGCCACGGCAAATTGGTCCTGGAGGAATATTTCCACGGAGCGCACCGCGACGAGCCGCATGATCTGCGCTCGGCTTCGAAGAGCTGGACGGCGATGCTGATCGGCGCGGCAATGTACTCGGGCGTGCCGATCCGGCTCGATACGCCGGTCTACCAGACCTTCCTTGGCACGGTCCCCGCCGGCCTCGATCCGCGCAAGAAGGCGATGACGCTCGAGCACCTGATCACCATGACCGCCGGATTCGACTGTGACGACAGTGGGGACCGCCCCGGCGACGAGGATGTCTTCCAGCAGCAGGACAAGGAGCCTGACTGGTACCGATACATGCTGAACGTGCCGATGGCGTGGAATTCGGGCGACAAGATCGTCTACTGTAGCGGCAAGCCCAACCTCGCCGCCGGCATGCTCGAGAAGATCGCCGGCGAGCCGATGCAGGAAATGTCGGAGCGGTTGATCGCGAAGCCGCTGCACATGAGCAATTATCATCTGTTCCTGCAGCCAACCGGCCAGGTCTATGGCGGCGGCGGCCACCGCTTCACGTCGCGCGATTTCCTCAAATGGGCGCAGCTGATGGTGAATGACGGAAAATGGGAAGGCCGCCAGATTTTCAGCAAGGAATGGGCGCGCAAATCGGGAGCGCCGCTTCGCGTCCTGTCGCCGAAAACCGGCCAGACCTACGGCTATCTGTGGAACTCGGTTGCCTATGATTACAAGGGCAGGAAGCTCCATGCCTTTTTCGCCGGCGGCAATGGCGGCCAGATCTCGATGGGGATCCCCGAGCTCGACTTGGTGATCGTCTTCACCGGCGGCAATTATGCCGACCCGGTGCTGTTCCGCAGCCAGCGCGTCTACGTGCCGGAATATATCCTGCCCGCCGTGAACTGATTTCCGCCCCCTTGCCCCGGCGCGCGCACCGGCCTAGCCGGTTTTCAAACGCAACGCGCATGGGAGCGGGCACTTGGACTTCGACCTTACGGAGCGGCAGGCCTATTTCCGCGACCGCGTGCGCGACTTCATCGACGAGCATGTCCGGCCGCGGCAGAAGGATTATTACAAGGAAATCGCCAGCGGCGACCGCTGGCAGCCGCTCAAGCTGATCGAGGAAATAAAGCCGATCGCCCGCAAGGCCGGCCTGTGGAATTTGTTCATGCCACCGGGCGGCGCGTTGCAGCATGTCGACGAGAGCTTCGACTTCGAAGGCGAACAGCTCACCAACCTCGAATATGCGATCTGCGCCGAGGAGATGGGCCGAATTCTCTGGTCGGCGGAGGTGTTCAACTGCTCGGCGCCCGACACCGGCAATATGGAAGTGCTTCACCGTTACGGCACCCGCGAACAGAAGGAAGAATGGCTGGCGCCCTTGATGCGCGGCGAGATTCGCTCGGCCTTCCTGATGACCGAGCCGGGGGTCGCCTCATCGGACGCGACCAATATTGAATGCGACATCGCCCGCGATGGCGATGAATTCGTCGTCAACGGCCGCAAATGGTGGTCGAGCGGCGCCGGCGACCCCCGCTGCAAGGTCGCGATCCTCATGGGCAAGACCGACCGGGGCGAGGCCAAGCACCGCCAGCAATCGATGATCCTGGTGCCGATGGATGCGGCCGGAATCACCGTCGAACGGGCGCTGACCGTCTTCGGCTATGACGATGCGCCGCACGGCCATATGGAAATCGAGCTGAAGGACGTGCGGGTGCCGTCGTCCAACCTGCTGCTGGGCGAGGGCAGGGGGTTCGAGATCGCCCAGGGTCGTCTCGGGCCCGGCCGAATCCACCATTGCATGCGGACCATCGGTGCCGCCGAGGAGGCGCTCGGCGCGATGGCGCGGCGGCTGCAGAGCCGCACCGCCTTCGGCAAGCGCCTGTCCGAGCACAGCGTCTGGGAGCAGCGCGTCGCCGAGGCGCGGATCGAGATCGACTGCTCGCGGCTCCTTTGCCTCAAAGCGGCGGACATGATGGACAAGGCCGGCAACAAGGCCGCCAAGGCCGAGATCGCCATGATCAAGGTCAAGGCGCCGCGCATGGCTTTGAGGATCATCGACGACGCCATCCAGGCGCATGGCGGCGCCGGTGTCAGCCAGGATACGCCGCTCGCCGCCAGCTGGGCGGGCATCCGCACCCTGCGGCTCGCCGACGGCCCGGACGAAGTCCACAACCGATCGATCGCCCTGATCGAATATTCGAAGCACATGCCCGCATGACCGGCCTGTTCGACCTTGCCGGCAAGGTGGCGGTCGTCACCGGCTCGTCGCGCGGGATCGGCCGTGCGATCGCCGAAGGGCTGGCGGAGCAGGGCGCGCGGGTCGTCATCTCGAGCCGCAAGCAGGACGCCTGCGACGCCGTGGCGGTGGCGATCAACGAGCAGCATGGCGAAGGCCGCGCGATCGCCGTCGCCGCCTCAATCTCCGACAAGGAGGCGCTGCAGCATCTGGTCGACGAGACCAGGGCGCAATTGGGCCGCATCGACATCCTCGTCTGCAACGCCGCCTCCAACCCCTATTTCGGGCCGATGGCGGGGATCACGGACGAGCAGTTCCGCAAGATCCTCGACAACAACGTGCTCGCCAACCACTGGCTGGTGAGCATGGTCGCGCCGGAGATGGTCGAGCGGGGCGAAGGCTCGATCATCATCGTCTCGTCGGTCGGCGGGCTGACCAGCTCGACGGTGATCGGCGCCTACAACATCTCCAAGGCCGCGGACCTGCAGCTGGTCCGCAATCTCGCCGCCGAGTTCGGGCCCAAGGGCGTCCGGGTCAACGCCATCGCGCCGGGGTTGGTGCGCACGGATTTCGCCCGGGCGCTGTGGGAGAATCCGGACATCTTGAAGCGGGTCACCAGCGTTGCGGCGCTGAAGCGCATCGGCGAACCGCGCGAGCTGGCCGGCGCGGCAATTTTCCTGGCATCGGAGGCATCGAGTTTTGTCACCGGCCAGACCCTGATCGTCGACGGCGGCAGCACCTTTGGAGCGGGGTTATGAGGCTTCAGGGCAAGACCGCCATCGTCACGGGCGCCGCGTCCGGCATCGGTTTCGCCACTGCTGCCTTGTTCGTCGCCGAAGGTGCCCATGTGGTCGCCGCAGATCTCGGCATGCCGGAGCTGGAAGGGACGACAGGAGTCGCGGCCGACGCCGGCGACGAGATCGCGGTGCAGGCCCTGGTCGATCGCGCCGTCAGCCAATTCGGAGGCCTCGACATCTTTTTCGCTAATGCCGGGATTTCCGGCGGGCTCGCCTCGATCTTCGAGCAATCGCCCGAGGACTGGCAGGAGATCCTGCGCGTCAATTTGATCGGTCCGTTCCTGGCCATCAAGCACGCCGCGCCGGTGATGAAGGACCGCGGCGGCGGGTCGATCATCGCCACCGCGTCGGTCGCCGGCATTCGCGCCGGCGCCGGCGGCCCGGCCTATTCGGCGTCCAAGGCCGGCGTCATCAATCTAGTCAAGGTCGCCGCCACCCAGCTCGCCGGCGCCAACATCCGCGTCAACGCCATTTGCCCGGGCCTGATCGAGACCGGCATGACCAAGGGCATATACGACATGGCGCGCGAGAGCGGCAAAGAGAGCATGATTGGCCAGCTGAACCCCTTGAAGCGCGGTGGCGCCCCCGAGGAAATCGCCCAGGCGGCCCTGTTCCTGGCTTCCGATGAATCCAGCTACGTCAACGGCCACGCCCTGGTCGTCGACGGCGGCCTTTCCATCAGCCATCCATTTTACAACCAATCCTACGGCCGCACGGCCTTCTAAACTTGCGGGAGAGCACCATGATCGTCCTCGACGGCGTCAAGACCGAAACCAGCCCGATTTCCACGCACCGCCACGGCGACGTGCTGATCGTCACGTCGAACAACCCGCCGGTGAACGCACTGGGCGCGGCAGTGCGGCAGGGGCTGGTAGCGGCGATCGAGGAAGCGGAAGGCGATGAGGCGATCAAGGCGGTGGTCATTCGCTGCGAAGGCCAGACCTTTTTCGCCGGGGCCGACATCACCGAGTTCGGCAAGCCGCCGGTCATGCCGTGGCTGCCGACGGTAGTCGACACGATCGAGAATTGCTCGAAACCGGTGGTCGCCGCGATCCACGGAACGGCGCTTGGCGGCGGGCTGGAGATCGCGCTCGGCTGCCACTATCGGGTCGCTGTCCCGGATGCGAAGCTCGGCGTGCCCGAAGTCAAGCTCGGCCTGCTGCCCGGCGCGGGCGGAACCCAGCGGCTGCCGCGCGTCGCCGGGGTGCAGAAAGCGCTGGAGATGGTGACCAGCGGCACACCGATCGGCGCCAAGGAAGCCCGCGACATCGGCCTCGTCGACCGGATCATCGAGGGCGACTTGCAGGAGCATGCGGTCGGCTATGCCGAGGAAGTGCGCGACGTCCGCCCGCTGCCCAAGTCGAGCGAGCGCGATGACAAATTGGCCGAAGCGCGCGCGAACCCTGCAATTTTCGACGAGTTCCGCAAGGCCAATGCCAGGAAGTTCCGTGGCTTCGATGCGCCGGAGAAGAACATCCAGGCGGTCGAGGCGGCGGTCGCCAAGCCTTTTGCCGAGGGCGTCATGGACGAGCGGCGCCTGTTCATGGAGCTGATGAGCGGCACCCAGGCCAAGGCCCAGCAATATTTCTTCTTCGCCGAGCGCAAGGCGGCCAAGATCGAAGGCATCCCCGAGGACACGCGCCCACGCGACGTCCGCAAGGTCGGGATCATCGGTGCCGGCACCATGGGCGGCGGCATCGCCATGAACTTCCTGTCCGCCGGAATCCCGGTTGCTATCGTCGAGACAAGCCAGGAGGCGCTCGACCGCGGCACCGGCGTCATGCGCAAGAATTACGAGGCGACCGCCGCCAAGGGCCGGATCACGGAGCAACAGGTCGGCCAGGCGATGGGCCTCCTGTCGCCAAGCCTCGATTTTGCCACGCTCGCCGACTGCGACCTCATCATCGAGGCGGTGTTCGAGCAGATGGAAATCAAGAAGGAGGTCTTCGGCAAGCTCGATCGCATCGCCAAGCCGGGTGCGATCCTCGCTTCGAATACTTCCTACCTCAACATCGACGAGATCGCCGCGAGCACTTCGCGGCCGCAGGACGTCGTCGGCCTGCACTTCTTCTCGCCGGCCAATGTGATGAAGCTCCTGGAAGTCGTGCGCGGCGCAAAGACTGCACCGGACGTGCTCGTCACCGCCATGGGCCTCGCCAAGAAGATCAGGAAGGTCGCGGTCGTCGCCGGCGTCTGTCACGGGTTCATCGGCAATCGCATGCTTATGCCGCGCCAGGTCGAGGCGACCAAGCTGCTGCTGGAAGGCGCCTCGCCGGAGCAGGTCGACCGGGTCCATGTCGAATTCGGGATGCCGATGGGTCCGTTCCAAATGGCGGACCTCGCCGGGGTCGACATCGGCTGGCATCGCGACCCCAATCGCATCGAGAATATCCGCGACGCACTTTGCGCCATCGAGCGCTGGGGCCAGAAGAAGGGTGCCGGCTTCTACGATTATGATGAGAAGCGGAAGCCTAGTCCGTCGCCCGTCGTCGAGAAGATCATCGAGGATTTCGCCAAGAAGCAAGGCGTCGAGCGGCGCGAAATCTCCGACCAGGAGATCATCGAGCGGACGCTGTACACGATGGTCAACGAGGGCGCGAAGATCCTCGAGGAAGGCATGGCCCAGCGCGCCTCGGATATCGATGTCGTCTGGGTCTATGGCTACGGCTGGCCGGTCTATCGCGGCGGGCCGATGTTCTGGGCGGACAGCGAGGGGCTGGACAAGATCGTCGAGGGCCTGAAGCGTCAGGAAGCGCGCATGGGCGACGACTTCAGCTTCTCGAAGCTGCTGCTCGAAAAGGCGGAAAAAGGGGAGAAATTCACCCGCTGAGACGTTGCCCGCCTGTCCCAGCAGGCGGGAGACAACCCATGGCAAGCGTTCCCGAGGCGGTTCCTCAGGACCCCATCCGGCGCTACTCGAACGTCGCGGTGACAATTCACTGGCTGACGGTTGCGCTCGTTCTGACGCAAGTCACCATCGGCTTTACGTTCGCGGAATTCATGGAGCTCGGGCCGGCGCGAGACCAGCTCTTCATCTGGCACAAGACGATCGGAGCGACGATCCTGGTCCTCGCGCTGATCCGTCTTGCCTATCGGCTCATGAATCCGCCGCCGCCTTTCCCACCCGAGCTCCCGCACTGGCGAAGGATCGTCGCGGTCTGGAATCACCGCCTCTTTTATCTGCTGCTGATCCTGCTGCCGCTGACAGGGCTACTCACGGTTTCCGGCATGACAAAGGGTCCGACGACGCCACTGATCGGCGGCATTCCGCTGCCCGTGGTGCCGGGAGTCACCGAGGCGATGCACGATCTGTTCGGCGATGTTCACGTCGCCCTGGTTGTCACGACGATCACTTTGCTGCTGCTGCACGTCGGCGCCGCATTGTATCAGCAGTTCGTCGAGCATGATCGCACGGCAGGCCGAATGCCGCCATTCCACGCGCCGCACGGTGAGCATGCGGTCATCGGGCAGGGGTCGGCAGCAGGCTGAACGCAGGCAGCCGGGCGCGCCGGGCGCTTTAATCCAGCGTCGTCCGGTACTGCTTCATCGCGAGGGCCGCGACGACCAGTACGAACAAAGCGAGCGCAGCGAGGCTCGGCAGGCTCTCGGCGATGCCGACGCCCTTGAGCATCGAGCCGCGAACCACGCGAAGCACGTGTGTGACCGGGATGATCGTGCCCAGCCACTGCGCCCATGTGGGCATGCCGCGGAATGGGAAAAAGAAGCCAGAGAGGAGAATCGACGGCAGCAAATAGAAGACGGCCATCTGCATCGCCTGCAGCTGGTTGCGGGCGACGGTCGAAATCAGGAACCCCAGCGCGAGGCTGCCGATGATGAACAGGAACAAGCCAAGGGCAAGGGCCGCCCAGCCGCCATGCATCGGCACGTCGAACAGCAGGCG
>JBKPSK010000061.1:0-8730 GCA_046734995.1 Pseudomonadota bacterium | reverse complement strand
TGATCGCCGCGGCGCTGGCCACCTTGCCCTACCTTCCGGCGCTATTCGTCTGGCAGGCGGCGACGCTTCTTCCCCTCGCCCTACTGATCCGCCGCTACACTGAGCGGCCCGAGGCCTGGCTGTTCGTCCTCGCTGCGCCGGTAACGCTCGTCTGCACCATGCACGGCCACAACGGCTTCCTGACCGCACTGTTGCTCGGCGGCGGGCTGATGCTGCTGGACAGGCGCCCGTTCGCCGCGGGCCTGCTGCTCGGCTGCCTGGTTTACAAGCCACAATTCGCGCTCATCCTGCCCTTGCTCCTGCTCGCCCTGTGGAACTGGCGCGCAATCGCCGGCGCCACCGTCTCCTCGCTCGCGCTGATCGCCGTCACGCTGGCATTCTGGGGCTGGCCGGTGTGGCAGGCGTTCCTCGACAGCCTGCCGATGACCCAGAGCATCGTCATCGAACAGGGTCGCACGGGCTGGGAAAAGATCATGAGCCCCTTTTCGGCGGTGCGCAGCTGGGGCGGCTCGATCGAGGCCGCCTATGCGGTGCAGGCCGCCTTCACGATCGCCGCCATTGCCGCGACCCTGTGGCTGGCCCGCAAGGCCCGCGCCGACCTGCGCAACGCCGCCGTCACCGCCGCCGTGCTGATCTCAACGCCTTATGTCCTCGATTATGATTTCGTGGTGCTCCTCGCCGGCATCGCCTTTCTCTGGCGCGACGCGGAAGCGCATGGCTGGCTCTCGTGGGAAAAGAGTGCGCTGGCCCTGGTTTGGATTGCCCCGCTCTTCGCCCGCAACCTCGCGGCGCTGACGCTGTTCCCGCTCGGCCTGCTGACGGCGATCCTGGTGCTGATCCTGTCAGTCCGGCGTGCCCTTAGGGCATCGCCATCCCGCCATTGACGTGCAAAGTCTGGCCGGTGACATAGCCGGCCTCCCTGGACGCCAGGAAGACGACCGCCGCACCGATATTCTCGCCGCTGCCCATCGCCCCCATCGGAATACGGGACAGGATCGCCTCGCGCTGCTGCTCGTTGAGCGCATCGGTCATCGCCGAGGCCATGAAGCCGGGCGCCACCGCATTGACCGTGATGTTGCGGCTCGCCAGCTCCTGCGCGACCGCTTTGGTCATGCCGATCAGCGCCGCTTTCGAGGCGACATAGTTCGCCTGGCCCGGGTTGCCGGTCACGCCGACCACCGATGTCACCGAGACGATGCGGCCAAAGCGCGCCTTCATCATCGGTTTGGCGGCGGCGCGCATCAGCCGGAATGCCGCCTCCAGGTTGACGCGGATGACCTCCTCGAATTCCTCGTCTTTCATCCGCATCAAGAGGTTGTCGCGGGTGATGCCCGCATTGTTGACCAGGATGTCGAGTTTGCCACCCAGCGCCTCGACCGCCCGCGGCACCAATTGGTCGACCGCCGCGCCGTCCGAGAGATTGCACGGCAAAGCGACATGGTCGCCGCCAAGGGCCGCACGAAAGGTCTCGAGCTTTTCGACATTGCTCCCTGACACCGCCAGCCGCGCGCCCTGATCCGCCAGCGCCTTGGCGATCGCGCTACCGAGACCGCCGCTCGCCCCCGTCACCAGCGCCGTCAAACCCGAAAGGTCGAACATCACGCGATCTCCTTCGCCAGCGCTTCAATGTCTTCGATGGTGACAACACTCGTCACTTTGGCGTCCGGGGCGATGCGCTTGACCATCGGGCCGACCACCTTGCCGCCAAGCTCGATGAATTCTCCGACTCCCGCCTTCGCCATATTAGCCACGCTCTCGCGCCAGCGGACCATGCCGGTGACTTGCTCGACCAATTGGCTGCGGATGGTGTCTGGGTCACTGACGGGATTGGCCGTGACATTCGCGTAAAGCGGTACGGCCGGCGCCTGCAGCACCTCATAGGACAAAGCATCCGCCATCGCCTCGGCCGCCGGATGCATCAGCGTGCAGTGGAACGGCGCGGACACCGGCAGCAGTACTGCCCGTTTCGCGCCCATCTCCTTGGCAAGGCCGATGGCTCGCTCGATGGCCGCGGCATGGCCGGATAGAACCACCTGGCTCGGGTCATTGTCGTTGGCGACCTCGCATACCTGCCCCTCGGCGGCTGCCTCGGCGATCTTGCGTGCGAGTTCGACGTCTGCCCCGAGCAGCGCCGCCATTGCCCCCACTCCGACCGGCACCGCCGCCTGCATTGCCTTGCCGCGGATCTTCAGCAATTTCGCTGTGTTCGGCAGCGCGAGTGAGCGGGCTGCGCACAGCGCCGAATATTCGCCAAGGCTATGACCAGCGACGAACTGGGCCGCCTTGCTAAGCTCGACGGCGCCTTCCCTCGTCAGCGACGCGAATACGGCAATCGCATGCGCCATGATCGCCGGCTGGGCGTTTTCCGTCAGCTTGAGCTCGTCCTCCGGCCCCTCGCGCATCAGCTTGAACAAATTTTGCCCAAGCGCCTCATCAACCTCGGCGAACACATCGTGCGCCGCGCGGCTCGCCTCCGCGAGTCCTGCGCCCATGCCGACGGACTGGCTGCCCTGCCCGGGAAAAAGGAATGCGCGCATCGATATCCCTGTTGGTCTGTGCTTAATCTCGCCGGCGGACTAGGCCCGGGGCGCATGGATGCCAAGCCCGGCAGAAGGGGAACCGATGATGGATGCGGATCGCAAGCCAAGATTGCTGGGTCCGTGGATGAGCATGGCGATGGTCGTCGGCTATATGATCGGATCGGCTATCTTCCTCTTGCCCGCGACGCTCGCGCCGTACGGCCGGAATGTGTTCATCGCCTGGGGAGTGACGATCGGCGGCACATTATGCCTGGCCCTCGCCTTCGCTCGCCTTGCGGCTCAGAATCGCGGCGGCCCGCAAGCCTACATGGAACAGGCCTTCGGCGCAGACGCGGCCTTTTTCACAATGTGGATTTACTGGATCTCGGTCATCACGAGTACGGCGGCAATCGCGGTTGCCTTCGGTGGCGCCCTCTCCGCGACGCTGCCCGGCCTGTTCGGTCCGGCGTGGGTCGTGCCCTTGTCCCTCATTGCCATTCTGGTCGTCACTGTAATTAACCTGCGCGGAGTTCATTCCGCCGGCGAATTTCAGGTCATCACCACCCTGATCAAGCTGCTCCCATTAGTTGCGGTCATCGTCGTGCTCATGCTGAGATTGGGCAGCGGGAAGCCCGCCGAAGCCCTTGCTCCGACGCCGGTGACGGGAGCGGGCATCGCCGCGGCAAGTGCGTTGATGCTTTTCTCCCTCGTCGGATTCGAGGCTGCGACCGTCGCCGCCGGCAAGACCCGCGATCCGGAGCGAATCGTTCCTTTCGCCACCCTCGCCGGCACGGCCTTGACCGGCCTCCTTTACTTTTTGAGCTGCACCGCGGCGATGCTGCTCCTGCCCTTTGCAACTGCCGCCAACTCAAGATCACCCTTTGCCGATGCCATCGCCCCGGCATGGGGATCTGGCGTCGGCCAGATCATCGCCGCCTTGACCGCCGTAAGCGCGATCGGCGCGCTCAACGCCAGCGTCCTCATCCAGGGCGAGGTCGGCCAGGCGATGGCGCGATCGGGCAACCTTCCGCACCTGCTTGCACGCGGTAATTCCAGTTTGGCGCCCGTGTCTGCACTCATTGTGACTGGGGTGATTGCTGCCTTGTTTGTCAGCTTCAATGCCAGCCGGACCTTCGTCGGCCTCTACGTCTTCATCACCCTCATTTCGACCGTTGCGTCGCTGGTCCTGTACGGAGCGGGCGCCATCGCGGCGCTCAAGCTGAGGCTTCGACCGCTGACCCATTGGCTCATTGTCGCCGGCGTGATCTACGCATTGTGGACGTTCTATGGTGCTGGTTTCGAAGCCTGCATATGGGGCCTCGCTCTGCTCGCCGCTGGCTGGCCGATCCGCTGGATCAGCCGCCGGCTCAATTCGTCCGCGGCCATTCCGCCGGCGGCCGCTCCAGCCGCGCCTCCGGGATCATCCGTCTGAGCCTGGTCGCGAAGCTGCGCAGGCAGACCTCGCTCAAGCCCAGCGGCCCCGGCTCATAGCTGTCCGATTCCATCCCTTTCTGCACCCGCGCGATCAGCTCGGTGTCCTCGGCATTCACGCGCCGGTTGATCCGCCAGTTGAGGTGCCGCGCCGCCCGCATCTCCCGCCGGTCGTCGGGAATCGCATAGCTGATCTCGCGGATCACGGTTTCAGTCGCCGAAACGGGAAGGAACTGCATGAAATCCACCTGGTCGGGGTAGATGTCGAAGGCGACGTTGGGGAACAGTTTGTAATAGAGCCACTTGCGCTGGTGCGAGGGCGGTAGGTGCGGCACTTGGGGCAGAATCGCCTGATAAGCTCGCTCGGACGGATTGGCCGAGGGCTCTTCGACCAGCTGGCCCTCCATCCGGTCGACCCATTCATCCGCCTCGATCTTATAGCTGCGCGCGAACAACCGCGTCAGGCCCGGGTGGCCGATAGGGATGTGCAAATGATCTGAGTAATTGTCAGCGATAGTCTTCCAGTTGAGCGGCCGCGGCCGCAGCGTCATCCGCCCGATCGCGCGCAGATCCTCCAACCGGTAGGGCGCGACTTCATCGTCATAGGGCGCCATCATTTCCGCGACCGACGGCAGGCCCTCATCGAGCCGGACAAACAGGAAGCCGCGCCATTCCTCCAGCGCAACCGGCTTGAGGCCCAGCTTCTCTGTCTCCAGCCCCGGATATTCATGCCGGTGCGGAACCCCGACCAGCCGTCCGTCGCGGGCATAGGACCAGGCATGGTACGGGCAGGTCAGCACCTTGGCGCAGCCGCTCTCCCCATCGACCAGCTGCGATCCGCGATGCCGGCAGACATTGGCGAAGGCGCGTGGCCTCCGATCGTCGCCACGCATGACGATGATGCTCTCGCCAAGGTAGTCGAGCTTATGCCACTGGCCGGGTTCGGCGATATCGCTTGTGTGACAGATAATCTGCGGACTTGCGCGCAGGAACGCGCGCTTCTCGGCCTCGAAGAAGCCGGCGTCGTGGTACAGCCAGCCCGGCAGGCTGACATTCGCAAGCGGGTCACGCTCTGTCACCGTTTTCAACTTCGTCGCCATGCACTCATTTACTCGCTCGTCCCGAGCGAAGTCGAGGGGCGTGCTGGCAATTGGCCCCGCTCATAAATCTATGTAATCAACGCTCGACAGGTGGGAGTGCGTATCGATGCCGCTTTACATGGACATCCACGTCGTTTCCGGCGCAACCGAGGATGCGCTGCACGAAGCGCACAACGCCGACCTCGCGGTCCAGGACAAGCATTGCGTCCATTGCCTGAAATATTGGTTCAACGAAGAGGCCGGGAAGGTCTTCTGCCTGTTCGACGCGCCCAATCCGGAAGCTGCCGCCGCCGTCCACCGCGAGGCGCACGGGCTGATGGCCGAGAAGATCATCGAGGTCGACGCCGACATGGCCGACGGCATTCTCGGCCCTGGCGTGGTCAACAATGCCGGCGCGGTCCTGCTGCCCGATCAGCTGGACAAGAAGGACACCGGCATCCGCACCATCATGTTCACGGACATCGTCGGCTCAACCGAAATGTGCTCGCGGCATGGCGACGACGCGGCGATCACCATGCTCGGCATCCACGACCATATCGTCCGAATGGCAGTCGGCGGCCATAATGGCCGCGAGGTCAAGCATACCGGCGACGGCATCATGGCCGCCTTCAATTCCGCCGCCGGCGCCGTGCGCAGCGCTTGCCGCGTCCTTGATCAGCTGCGGGTTCACAATGAGGGCGAGCCGGAATTTCCGGTGAACGTGCGCATCGGGATCTCCGCCGGAGAACCGGTCGAGCAGGCGGCGGATCTGTTTGGCTCGACTGTCCAGCTCGCGGCCCGCCTTTGCGCCCAGGCCGAACCGGGTCAGATCCTCGTGTCAAACGTCGTCGCCGATCTGTGCATCGGCAAGAATCTGAAGTTCATCGATGCGGGGGCATGTGAGCTCAAAGGGTTTGAAGGCCCAATTCCAACGCGGGCTGTGGAACTGAGCTGCTAGCCGAAAACGGCGCCCCGGCCCCTGGGAGCGTGAGGCCGGAGCGCCGTGCACTGCCTCAGGCGGCAGCGAGGACCCAGTCGCGCAGAAGGCTCGCCAGGTGCGATTCCTTGTGCGTGACGAACCACAAAAGCCGGTCGGCATAATCCAGCGGCACCGCGCCGATCACTGACGGACGCGTCGCGAGCTCGCGCGCCCAGGCGGCAACCTTGCGCGGCCGCTCGACCAAAGTGTAGCCGAGCTCGCGCTCGAATACGTCGAGATAGCGGAATACCGGCGCGAAAGCCGCATCGACGAGGCCGAAGCGCACGCCGCCGAAGAAGGGTCCCTCGATCTCGGCATTGACCACGTCCAGCCGCGCCTCGATCGCCGCGATAGCCGTCTCGAACAGCTTGGCATCAGGCGCCGCATAGAGTTTCGAAATATCCGCGAGCGTCGCCGAGGCATATTCGACCCAGGCGCGCTCGCGGGCCCGCCGGAGGGGGTCGGCGGGCAAGAGGGGCTTTCCGGAAATCTCATCGAGATATTCGGCGATGACGGCGCTTTCGAAGAGGACGTGCACCTCGCCCTTCTCGTCGGTCACCTCAAGGAGAGGCACCTTGCCGGTCGGCGACATCGCCAGGAACCAGTCGGGCTTGTTGGCAAGGTCGATGTCGATCCGCTCGAGCTCGATTCCCTTCTCCCTGGCGACGATCGCCGCGCGCTGGACATAGGGGCAAAGCTTGTGGCTGATGAGGCGAAGGCGCTGCGGCATGTCTCTCTCCGTTTGAATGCAGATGCATGGATATTTATATGCACGTGCATGTATATGTCAAGATTGATGCATCTGCATGAATTTGCTAGGAATGCGCCGTGAAACGACCGAAACCCGCCCACCCTGAGCTTGTCGAAGGGCTGACTCTTTGAACCGCGAGTCGATGGCAGAGATCCCTGATTCGGGCTGCATCGGCAGCTGCACCGAGGTTGCCGAGCGCGCCTGGACGCAACTGATTCGCGCTCATCGCAGCGCGCTTTGCTCGGTCGAAAAGGCCTTGCGCGCCGCAGATCTGCCTCCCCTTGAATGGTATGACGTGCTGCTCGAACTGAAGCGCGGCGGGCCGCTGCGCCCGCGCGATCTGCAGGATCGGCTGCTGCTCGCCCAGTACAACCTCTCGCGCCTGCTCGACCGCATGGAGGCCGACGGGCTGGTCACGCGCGAGCGCTGCTCGGACGACGCCCGCTGCCAATGGGTCCAGGCAACCGCCGCCGGCGAAAAGCTGCGGGCGCGCATGTGGCCCGTCTACGCCGACGCCATCCGCACCGCCGTCGAATCGCGACTGACCAAGGCGCAGGCGGCGCAGCTCGGCGACTTGCTGGGCAAGCTCAGCACCTGCCCGCGCGGCTAACCACCGCGCCGCCTTGCCTTTTTCAAGGTCTTGAGCCATAGGCCATGCCGCTCGGGCGGGTTGGACCCGCCTTTCGCATTTTTACGACGACAGCCGGAGGGGCGCTCGCATGGTGCGGCGTCAGCAATCGGCCAAGATGGAAGAACAAACATGCCGCTCTACGAGCATGTTTTCCTCGCGCGTCAGGACCTGGCCCAGGCCCAGGTGGACGCGCTCGCGGAAAACGCCACCAAGATCATCGCCGACAATGGCGGCTCGGTCGTCAAGACCGAGTCATGGGGCCTGCGCGGCCTCGCCTACCGCATCGCCAAGAACCGCAAGGCCCATTATGTCATGCTCGATATCGACGCGCCGGCCGCAGCGGTTGCCGAGCTGGAGCGCCAGACCGGCATCAACGAAGACGTCATCCGCTTCATGACCATCCGCGTCGATGATCATGAAAAGGGCCCGTCGGCGATGATGCGCCGCCAGGAGCGCGACCGTGAGCGCGGCCCGCGCGGCGACGACCGCGGCGACCGCGGCGGCTTCCGCGGCGACCGCTCCGACCGTCCCGAACGCGCCCCGCGCGGCGAAGAGATGGAGGCCTGAAGCCAATGGCCCGTGCATTCTTCCGCCGCCGCAAGTCCTGTCCCTTCTCCGGCAAGGACGCGCCGCGCATCGATTACAAGGACGTCCGCCTGCTCCAGGGCTTCGTCTCCGAGCGGGGCAAGATCGTCCCCAGCCGCATCACCGCGGTCAGCACCAAGAAGCAGCGGGAGCTGGCGAAGGCGATCAAGCGCGCCCGCCATATCGGCCTGCTTCCCTATATCGTGAAGTAAGGAGGACGAACCCATGGAAGTCATCCTGCTTGAACGTGTCGAGAAGCTGGGCGCCATCGGCGATGTCGTCACCGTCAAGAACGGCTTTGCCCGCAACTATCTACTGCCCAACAAGAAGGCTCTTCGCGCCAATGAGGCGAACCGGAAGGTGTTCGAAGCCAACCGCGCCCGCATCGAGACCGAGAATGCCGAGAAGCGTTCCGATGCCGAGAAGGCGGCGTCGGGAGTCGAGGGCAAGACCGTCCAGCTGATCCGCCAGGCGTCGAACGTGGGCCACCTCTACGGCTCGGTCTCGGCCCGCGACATCGTCGAGGCGCTGGAAGGCGCCGGCGCCAAAGTCAGCAAGAGCCAGATCGTCCTCGACCGGCCGATCAAGGCGATCGGCATGCATGACGTGCGCGTCGCGCTGCATCCCGAGGTCAGCGTCACGATCCACGTCAACGTTGCCCGCTCGCCTGAAGAGGCGGACCTGCAGGCCCAGGGGGTCGACGTGCTCTCCCAGATGTTTGAGGAGCAAGCAGCTCCGCTCGCCGTCGAAGAGCT
>JBKPSK010000060.1:0-3916 GCA_046734995.1 Pseudomonadota bacterium | reverse complement strand
GCCGGCTTCCTTCAGCGCATCGATCAGCTCGGGGATCAGGGTCTTGTGGCCCGCCGCCAAACTCGACGCGCCAACCACATCCACACCCTGCTCGACCGCCATTACCGCCGTTTCGCGCGGGGTCTGAAACAGGGGCCCGGCAATCACCTCGAAGCCCAGATCGCCGAACGCCGAGCTGACCAGATTGGCGCCGCGGTCGTGGCCGTCCTGGCCCATCTTGGCGACCAGGATCCGGGGCTTGCGGCCGAGCCGTTCGGCAACACGCTTCGTCCCCTCGATCGCTTCCGACCAGCGCGCGTCCTTGCGCCGCCCATAAATGCCGCGCACCGGCTCGGGCGTGGTGTGATAGCGCCCGAACGCCCGCTCCAGCGCGTCCGAAATCTCGCCCAGCGATGCCCGCGCCCGCGCTGCTCCGACGGACAATTCCAGCAAATTCGCATCGCCGCGCGCGCCTGCCTCCAGCGCATCCAGCGCCGCCCGCACCTTCGCCTCATCGCGGCTCGCGCGCATCTTCTGCAGCCGCGCGATCTGGCCGGCGCGGACCTTGGCGTTATCCACCTCGAGGAACTCATGCTCCTCTTCCTCGGCCAGCCGATAGCGGTTGACCCCGACGATCACCGTCTCGCCGGTGTCGACCTTGGCGGCCCGCTCCGCTGCGGTTGCCTCGATGCGCTGCTTGGGCAGGCCTTCGGCGACCGCCTTGGTCATCCCGCCATGCGCCTCGACTTCCTCGATCAAAGCCCAGGCCTTGTCCTCGAGCTCGCGGGTCAGCGCCTCGACATACCAGCTGCCACCGAGCGGATCGGCGACCGCGGTCACCCCGCTTTCCTCGGCCAGGATCAATTGCGTGTTCCGCGCGATCCGCGCCGAAAAATCGGTAGGCAGTGCGATCGCTTCGTCAAAGCTGTTGGTGTGGAGCGACTGCGTCCCGCCCAGCACCGCCGCCAGCGCCTCGACGGTGGTGCGGACGATATTGTTGTACGGGTCCTGCTCGGTCAGGCTGACGCCCGACGTCTGGCAGTGCGTCCTGAGCAGCTTCGATTTCTCCGATTTGGCACCGAGATCGGTCATGATACGTGCCCATAAGGTCCGCGCCGCGCGCAGCTTGGCGACCTCCATGAACAGGTTCATGCCGATGCCGAAGAAGAAGCTCAGTCGCGGCGCGAAATCGTCCACGTCGAGCCCGTCGGCGATCGCGCAGCGGACATATTCCATGCCGTCGGCGAGCGTGTAGGCGAGCTCCTGCACCGCCGTCGCCCCGGCCTCGTGCATGTGATAGCCCGAGATGGAGATCGAGTTGAACTTGGGCATCTCCGCCGCGCAATAAGCGATGATATCGCTGACGATCCGCATGCTCGGTTCGGGCGGGTAGATGTAGGTGTTGCGGACCGCGAACTCCTTGAGGATGTCGTTCTGGATGGTGCCGGTGAGCTGCGCGCGAGGCACGCCCTGCTCCTCGCCGGCGACGATGTAGAAGGCCATGACCGGGAGCACCGCGCCGTTCATCGTCATGCTGACTGACATCTTGTCCAAGGGAATGCCGTCGAACAGCAGCTTCATGTCCTCGACGCTGTCGATGGCCACGCCCGCCTTGCCGACATCGCCGGCAACGCGCGGATGGTCGCTGTCGTAGCCTCGGTGGGTGGCGAGATCGAAGGCGACGCTGAGGCCCTTCTGCCCCGCCTTCAAATTGCGGCGGTAGAAGGCATTGCTCTCCTCCGCTGTCGAGAATCCCGCATATTGCCGGATGGTCCAGGGCCGGCCGGCGTACATGGTCGCATAGGGCCCGCGCGTGTAGGGCGGCAGGCCGGGATAGCCGCTGTCGATATGCGCGACGCCGCCGGGGCCGTACACCGTCTTGAGTTCGATCCCTTCGGGCGTCATGCGCGTCAGGTCGGCGCCCTTCGCCTCCTTGGCGGCGAGCTCCTCCCAGTCCTGACGCGTCGGCCCCTTGGTCATCGCGGCGGTCTAGCGCCGAGTGGCGGCAATGCCAATCAATGCGCCTGCCTCGGGCTCTGCATGATCTCGGTCAGCACGCCGCCCATATCCTTGGGATGGAGGAAGAAGATCGGCGTCCCGTGCGCCCCGATCCTCGTCGGTCCGAGGATCCGGCAGTCCTTGCCCTCAAACCAGGCCCGCGCCGCCTCGATGTCCGGCACCTCGAAACAGACATGGTGCTGCCCGCCCTCCGGGTTGCGCTCAAGAAACTTCACGATCGGCGAGTCCGGCCCAAGCGGCTCGATCAGCTCGACCTGCGAATTGGGCGTGTCGACGAAGCACACCCGCACGCCCTGCGCCGGCAAGTCGAACGGATCGCGCACTACCTCCGCGCCCATGCGTTCGCGGTACAGCGCAACCGACCGCTCGATCGACGGCGTCGCGACAGCCACGTGGTTCAGTCTTCCCAGCTTCATCACACTCTCCGTCATGCTGAACTTGTTTCAGCATCCATTACTTCGCATGCATGGCGCCCGTGAAGCAGCCCTCCGTCTACATCTTCGCCAGTCGTGGCTACGGGACGCTGTACATTGGCGTCACGTCCGAGCTGCTTGCCCGCCTGTATCAGCACCGAAGCGGCGAGGTGAAGGGATTCACGTCAAGGTACAACGTGTTCCGCCTCGTCCGCTTCGAGCAGTTCGCAACCATGAGTGAAGCCATCCACCGCGAGAAGCAGCTGAAACGCTGGCATCGTCAGTGGAAGATCAATTTGATCGAGAGCGAGAATCCCGACTGGCATGATTTGGCGCCGAGTCTCGGCCTCCCACCCCTTCCGTCACCCTGAACTTGTTTCAGGGTCCATTTATCCACGGACACTGCAGCGCCTCGATGGATGCTGAAACAAGTTCAGCATGACGGGAATGGCTATTGCTCCACCGTCACTTCACTCGTCACCGAATTGGCGATGAAGCATGCCTCGTGCGCCTTGTGGTGGAGGTCGGCCAGCGCAGCCGGGTCGGGGCCCTCGTCCACCCAGGCGATGCGCGGGCGGAGGGTTACACGGGTCATCGCCATCTTGCCGTCGGCGCCCTTCGCCAGTTCGCCCTCCGCCTCGTCGACGTAGGAGTCGATGACGAACCCCGCTCGCCGCGCGAAGTCGAGGAAGAAGAGCATGTGGCAGGACGACAAGCTCGCGACGAACGCCTCTTCCGGGTCGACACCGGCCGCATCCGACCAAGGCGCGGGGACGACGTGCGGGCTGGCGCTTGCCGTCATCACATGGCCGCCGTCGAACGCCCATTCATGCGCGCGGCTGTACTGGCCCTTGGTAAAGCCCTCGGCCCCGTTGCGGTCCCAGCGGATGGTGGCGGTGTAGGTGCTCACAAGCTTCCTCCTACCTGAATAGACCGATTTCACGCCCAATCATCGCCAGTCCGACGATTAAGAAGAGCGCTCCCAGCACGCCGGCAAAGAGGGTGGCGGCGATAGATAACCAAAACGAGATGGGCGCCGCGTCTCGGCGGAAATCGTTGACCCGTCCCTTTGCGACGCCGGCCCTAAATTCGCGAAGCGCCACTCGCGGGCAATAAACGGCGAGGAATGCTCCAACGGTCAAAGACAGTATCGCGATCGCCACGGTGCTCACAGCGGAATATTGTCGTGCTTCTTCCACGGATTTTCCAGCTGCTTGTCGCGCAGCTTGCGTAGGCCCAACGCCACCCGCCGCCGCGTCGAATGCGGCATGATCACCTCGTCGATGAAGCCTTTGGCGGCCGCCACGAACGGGTTGGCGAAGCGCTCCTCATATTCGCGGGTGTGCTCGGCGATCTCTTCCGGGGTCTTGCCGCGGAAGATGATCTCGACCGCGCCCTTGGCGCCCATCACCGCGATCTCGGCGGTCGGCCAGGCATAGTTCAAATCGCCGCGCAGATGCTTCGACGCCATGACGTCATAAGCGCCGCCATAGGCTTTTCGCGTG
>JBKPSK010000059.1:0-6382 GCA_046734995.1 Pseudomonadota bacterium | reverse complement strand
TTCCTGGCGCTCGAAATAGGCCAGGAGTAACCGCTGCAATTGCAGAACCATTTGCGCGAGCTCTGCCCCGTTCGCCGTCTCCCGCCGCATTTCACGGCGAATTGCGAAAATGGCTGCCAGCAGGCTTGCTGCCTCCTGGCGCCCTGACGTATTTCTGGTCACGCTAGTCCTCCCCACAATCAGGACGTAACGTGAGTTAATTAAACAAGTTGGGGTTAACAGGAAGTTACTTAGGCTCAGGATATCCGATGGCGACGACCTCATAGCTCTTGTCGCCGGCCGGCAGCCGGACGATGCGCTCGTCGCCGACGCGCGCGCCGATCAGCGCCCGGGCAAGTGGCGCGCTCCAGCCGACTCGCCCCTGTGATGCGTCCGCCTCGTCGTCGCCGACGATGGTCAGAACCCGCCGGTCGTCGTCATCGCCGGCCAATTCGACCGTGGCGCCGAAGCGGACTTGATCGCGGCTCGGCTGGGCGGCGGGGTCGACCAGCTTCGCCTGCTTCATGATCTTGGCCAAATGCGACAGCCGGCGGTCGATCTCGCGCAGCTTCTTGCGGCCGTAGATATAGTCACCGTTTTCCGACCGGTCGCCGTTGGCCGCCGCCCAAGCAATCGTCTCGACCAGCCTGGGGCGCTCCTGCCCAAACAATTGCTCATATTCGGCGCGAATCCTGCCGAAGCCCGCCGGCGTGATGAACCGCACTTTGTCCGTCATCAGCCGGGCCGCGACTTGCCGAGGTAAGTGGACAGATGCACCGAGCTGGTCGACGCCGTTTGCGGATTGAGCCGGTCATAGACAACGCTATTCTCGAGCACGCGCTGGACGTAGCCGCGCGTCTCGGTGAACGGGATACGCTCGATCCAGCGGACGACGTCGGTACCCGGTTGGCGCGGATCGCCATAGGCGTTCACCCACTTGCGGACATTGCCGACGCCGGCGTTGTAGCTGGCGACCGCCAGGACATGGTTGCCGCCCCAGATGTCGAGGAGCCGCCGGTAATAGGCCGAACCCAGCGAGACGTTGTAGGCGGGATCGCTTGTCAGCCGATAATAATCATAACCCAGGCCCATTTTGCCGGCCTGCTCGCGAGCGGTGCCGGGCATCAGCTGCATCATGCCGCGCGCGCCGGCGAAGCTGACCGCCCCCCCGTCGAACGAGGATTCCTGCCGGGTGATTCCATGGGTCATCGACCACAGGCGTCCGCCGGGGACCGAGCTGTAATGGGTCGGGAAAGCCGCGCGGACGTAGAAGGCCTCGCCGCTGTTGCGCGATGCGCGCGCCGTCCACACCGCCAGGTCCCGACGGCCGATCTGTTGCGCCAGCTCGGCGGCCATCACGCGTTCGGATTCGCTGTCGAGGCTCTCGGCGAGCGCGCGCACGAACAGGGCCTGTTCCTGGCGCAACCCCTGCTGGCCGAGAAGGCGCGTCGCGCGCACCAGCCTCTTCTGCTGGAAAGCCGTGCGCTGGGCGTCGGTCACCATTGCCGGCAGGCCGCCGGGCGCCGGCACCGGCCTGCCGAGCCGTTCCAGCGCCAGCTGGCCGTAGAACAGTTCCGGATAGGCCGCGGCCCGAGTGAAATAGCCGTTCGCTTCGCTTGCCCGCCCGGCATAGAGGGCCGCGCGGCCGGCCCAGTAGAGGCCTTTTGAAGTCACCTGCAACGAGCGGCCGCCCCTGGAATATTTGAGGAACTGCTCGACGGCGGCCGAATAGCGATTGAGGCCCGACATGGCGGCTTCCCCTGCCGCCCATGTCAGCGACGTATAGTCATCGCGCACGCCATAGGGCTGCAGGCTGACGTCCACCCCCGACGGCAAGGCGTCGTCGGTCTGGCGGGCGATGTCGTAAGCCTGGGCATAATTGCGATCGGCCCAAGCGGATCGAGCCAGGCTCAGCAGCATCTCGTAGAAGCGCTCAGGATCCGCCGGCCGGTAGGTGAAATTGTGCGACCGCGCCGCCAGCCATCGGGCACCCGTCTCATTGCGATAGGTGTCCTTCAGGAACCGCAGGCGGTCCATCAACAGGCCAGCGTCGCGCGGCACCTGCGTTTCGACGGTGCGATACAGACCATCGGCGTTGGCCGCGCTGGTCTGCATGGCGATTCGGGCGGCGAAGGCATTGCGCCGGGAGGGGCTGGCATAAGCCAGGGCTCGCTGGGCGTCGTATGGCTTCTTCGCGAAGAGCAGGGCGTCGACACGGCGGTCATGGTCGGTGGCGGACAGGCTGCTCCAGTAGCGCGAGGCGATCCGGCTTTCGTCATAAGGTGAGAGGTCCGGAGAGCCCCAGGCGTCCCGAGCCGCCGCGGCCGCCTCGGTCGGCCTTCCGGTCGCGGCATAGGCCTCAGCCAGCCGGGCATGGCCGTTGCCTGTCTTCGGCAACTCGCTCTTGAAGAAGCTGATAACGGTAACCGCATTTTCCCCCGGGACCATCGCCCGCTCAGCCCAGCGGCGCATTTTCGCTTCTTCAGGCCAGCCCGGATTTGCGATCAGGAAGCGGGCATAATCGGCGAAGCGATATCCTTCGCTCGTCCGCAGCCGCCGCCAGTCGCCGATTGCATAATTTATGTCGGTGGCAGCGGCCGAAGCAGCCGCCGCGGAAGCGACCGGCGCTGAAGAACTGGTTTGCGCCAGCTGGCCGATCGCGGCCGAACCGATGACCAGCGGCAGAAGAAAAGCAATTCGCCTCATGCTGGACATGTTGGCCGATCGGTCCTTATCAGTCTCTGAACAAAGTTAATTCTAATCTTCCCGGCAACCCGGCGAGAAGGAAAAAAGTTCATGTTTTTCGGGTCGATACCGGCGCTGGTCACGCCGTTTCGGGACGGGCGTGTCGCAGAAGACACATTCCGCGAGCTGGTCGAATGGCAGATCGACGAGGGCAGCAACGGCCTGGTGCCCTGCGGCACGACCGGCGAAGCGGCGACCCTGTCGACCCATGAGCATCGGCGGGTCATCGAAATCGCTGTCGAGGTCGCGCGCGGCCGCGTGCCGGTGATCGCGGGCTGCGGTTCCAACAATACCGCCCATGCCATCGAGCTTACGCGAATCGCCAAGCAGGCCGGCGCCGACGCCGCATTGCACGTGCCGCCCTACTACAACCGGCCGAACCAGGATGGGATCTACGCGCATCTGGCCGCCGTCGCCGAGGAAGAACTGCCGGTCATCCTCTACAATGTACCGGCAAGGACCATCACCGACATATCGGTGGAAACCATGGAACGGCTGTCCAGGCTCCCCAATGTCGTCGGCGTGAAGGACGCGACCGGTAATCTCGCGCGGGTGTCGGCACAGCGGCAGGCGTGCGGCGAGCAATTCGTTCAGCTGTCGGGCAATGACGACATGGCGCTGGGCTTCAACGCCATGGGCGGCAAGGGCTGCATCTCGGTCACCGCCAATGTCACGCCAAGTCTCTGCGCCCGGTTCCAAGAAGCCATGCGCGAGGGGTCCTGGAACGAAGCTCTGGAACTCCAGGACCGGCTCTATCCGCTGCATGCGGCCCTATTCAGTGATGCCTCGCCCGGGCCGGTCAAATATGCGCTGTCGCGCGTCAAGAACGGCTTCCCGGCCGAGCTGCGCGCGCCGATGACCGAACCGTCGCAAGCGTCGAAGGCGGCGGTCGACGCGGCGCTTGCGCATGCTGGCCTGGCCTGAACGGGTTCGCGGCGGAACGGGCGATCTACGCAGAGGGACGGAGTGGAACTCCGTGGTGGCCAGCGTAAGATTCGATCCATTTGGTGACCATCGATATTTCTTCGGAATTCGCATTTCCGACGATTTCCGAATCGCGCTGGCGCTCTTCGACGCCATAGTCGCGGTCGGTGAATTTGCTGTGCTTTGCGAAGATCGGGCCAGCAGCGATGTCCGCTGCGTCCATTTCAGTCAGGCCAAAGTCGAAGAACGTCATCACCCGATGCAGCGTGTCGGCCGGAGCTGCAAACATCTGGCTCGATTCAAGGAGCATTACGCGAGGTCCAAAGGATCGAGCCAATTCATTGAAGTGGTGGATCTGCATCAACCACGCCAGTGAAGCCACCTGCATATCCGTTAGTTCCAAAAGCTCGTTCGAGCTAAAGTCGAGCTTAAGCGTGCTCCAGCTCGTCAAATGGGTGAACAACTTGCGGCCTAGAAATCTGCCCCACATGCCCCGCTTGAGGAGCGATATGAGATAGGTTTCGAGGTCGGAGTAAAGAAGGACAGCACGGCTCGATTCGCGCGCTGGAAGAATCTGATCCGCTAGCCGATTGGCGAAATTGGATTGTTTCGAGACAACGGCCTCGTCCGGGGAAAACGGGCGTTCCAGGAGGCGAAGGACCAGCTCGAGCCGATCGGCATTGGCCCGATCATTGCTGCGGATCAGCCGGTTGGCGAGATTTATCAGAACAGCCGGCTCTCTCATCGAAGTGGCGATACCGGGTATTTCGAGTGCCCTCGCCAGCAGGCTCGATCCGCAAAATGAGGTGTGAAATATGAAGTGGATTGGTGCTCGGTTTGCGGAATCCATTTCGGCTGCCACCGCCGCAACCGGGAAGCTCGTCTTCCTGAATTTATCCCGGAAGTGCTCATCGAAGAGGAACCTTATCGCCGACCGCGCATCGCGTGGCACATGCACGAAGGTCAATGCTCCACCATCCGCGTTGTACGTGTGCGGCAACCATTCCGGGTTACGGACCACATCGCGTATGGAAACATCATTCATCCAGGAATTCCTCGCGCTTGAATGTGACTGCGGTGAATCGGTGTAAGACCCTCCGCGCGAGCCTCTTTAGCCGCTTCCGTTCGGAGGACGCACTCCCTATGTGCGCTCGCTCATGCCCAAGCCGCTTCCCGCCCCGTTCGACAAAGCGAAGGTCGTCGCCGAGAACCGGCGCGCGCGCTTCGACTATTTCGTCGATGAGCGGCTGGAGGCAGGAATCGCGCTCCAGGGCACGGAGGTGAAAGCGCTGCGGCAGGGCCAAGGGTCGATCGCCGAGAGCTATGCGACCGTCGAGGGCGAAGAGGTCTGGCTGATCAACAGCCACATCCCGGAATATAGCCACGGCAACCGCATGAATCACGAGCCGCGCCGCCGCAGAAAGCTGCTGCTGAAGGGCCGCGAGATCGCCAAGCTGCACGGGGCGATCACCCGGCAAGGGCTGACCCTCGTGCCCTTGTCCATCTATTTCAATTCCAACGGCCGGGCGAAGGTCGAGCTGGCCGTGGCGCGCGGCAAGAAGGCGCACGACAAGCGCGAGACGATCAAGGAACGTGACTGGAAGCGCGAGCAGGCGCGAGTGATGCGGCAGCATGGCTAAGCCGGACGGCGGCTTCATGTCCTGGGTGAAGCGGCACATCCCGAACCGGGAGACTGTGCAGCACAATCGCTTTCTTCGGCCCTTTGCCAGGCAATTGTCGCAGCCCAATCTCTGGCATCTCAATCACCGCTCGGTGCCGCGCGGCGTTGCGATCGGTCTCGGCGTCGGCGTGATCATTCCGGTGATGCATATCGTCATCGCTTCATTGGTGGCGATCCCGGCGCGGGCCAATGTCATGCTCGCCGCGGCCTTCACACTGGTCGTCAATCCGCTGACCATCCCGCCGCTCTATTACGCTGCCTATCGGGTCGGCCTGTGGGAGCTTCATCATGAGCCGGCCGCGGTGGATCCCGGTGCCGCAGCGCAGGTTTCCGGCGAGCTCGGCCACCTCTTGTTCTGGATCCACGAAGCCTCGGGGCCGATCGCGCTCGGCGTGCTGACCATCGCCGTCGCGGCCGCGGCTTTGGGGTATGTCGTCAGCCTGCTGGTCTGGACGCAATGGACGCGCAGCAAATGGCGGGCCCGCCGGCTGCAGCGGCGCGGCGCGGCGGAATGACAGTCGCGCGCTGGACGTTCGTCGGATAAGAAATGTCGATTGTCGTTTGGTGCTGGCGATTTACGCGATTAGCCACGCACATCATCATAAGAAAAGAAGTTCCGGGAGATGCCACAATGAAGCCTGTTCTGATTGGACTTGTCGCGACCACATTCCTCGCCGGCTGCGCCTCGCAGGCACCTGCTCCCGAGCCCATCGCCACGGCCGAAGCTCCGCCGCCGGCGCCTGCTGCGCCCAAGCCCCAGATCGGCGATTTCGGCTTCGACGAGACAGGCATGGACAAGTCGGTCCAGCCCGGGGACAGCTTCTATAAATTCGCCAACGGCAATTGGGACGCGCGCACGCAAATTCCGGCCGACAAGTCCAACTACGGCATGTTCACCGTGCTCGACGATCTGTCCCGCGAGCGGACCAAGACGCTGATCGAGGAGTCTGCCGGGGACCCCAACAGTCGCATCGGCGCGGTCTATGCCAGCTTCATGGATGAGGCGGCGGTCGAGGCAAAAGGCCTGGCGCCGTTCGAGCCCTGGCTGAACAC
>JBKPSK010000058.1:0-21041 GCA_046734995.1 Pseudomonadota bacterium | reverse complement strand
GTCGCGCCTCGCCACGCAAACTGTCGGCCTGCTGCTGTTCTGGTGTTCGCTGACAAGCCGCGGTCAAAGCAACGAAGCCAATAGCCAGCAACGGACGCATGCAGCACCTCATCACCAAATCGGGACTCAAACGCACACCCTTGCTGGTTGTGCCGGAGTCTGCGAGGTGTCCGCTTTCCACCCATTCCGGACGCTAGCGGGCTGCGATACGATGGCACCATGAAGCGCCACCCGTCGCCGCTGCTAATCATCGCCGCGGCGCCTTCGGTCGGCGATCTCTCGCGCTTCTGCTCGGTCCGCACGGCGCGCCTGGCGCAGCTTCACCCCCGCGGTGGTCCTCATCACCAGCCCAGCTAGAACTAGCAGCCCCCCGACCCTCTTCAACACCCGTGACACGGTAATCTTTTTCATCGCTCGTTACCTATGTGTTACCTAGCCGTCGTCAGGTAACTACGAGAACGGCTTAAAACTGGCGCGCCCGGCAAGCCTCGAACTTGCGACCACGAAGCTTAGATGACGGCGCGAGAAACTGCGTCGGCTGGCCGCTTCTCTACGCGTGGGCCCTTAGGCATTGGGCGGCCCTTTGAAATAGACTTTTGATAAGCCGGTGCGCTCAGCCAAGGCTGGGCCTTCCTCCAGCCAGAACGGCCAAAGGTGTTCAGGGACCAACTGGGTAGTCTGGCCGCCCGTTGCATTCGTCACCGCCCCCTCGCCAGGCATCCATTGAATTAGGAGCCAGCGCCCCTCGGCCGGCGGATTCTCGTTTTGAGTGAGCTGAACGATCTCAACCATCCGGCCACCTCCATGCTTTGCGCTAAGCATAAAGGACGCCGTTGCTAGAAGCCAACACCGCTAAATTGAAACTGAGACACCACCCACTATTCGCTAGAGTCCGGAATCGAGCCATTTCGGACGTAAGGAAGCGGTCATCTGGTCACGGCGAGGTTGCTGCCAACCTACCGTCCTCTCCTAAGTCTCCATCCATGACTTTCCCTATGGGGGCGGCGTTCCTGCCACGCTAAAGCGCAGCCCGCAGCCGGGGGCCTGTTCGGGACCGAATCGCCTGAACGAGGTAATTGGTGAAACGGCTGATTGAATTGGGATTTCTGGCGTGCGTCGCAGCCTCGGCTGCCGCACACCCGATGACACGCCAGAAGCTGTCGGTCATGGAGAGAGCAGCTCAGCTCAGCCCCGGCCAATTTGTCTGGGAGCCGGAGGTCGCTTCGACCGGATCCGTGTTCCTGGTGATCGATCTGACCAGACAGCGCGTCTTGCTGTACCGCGGTGGCGTACCCATTGCGGCCTCGACCATATCGAGCGGCAGCAAGGGACGCGAGACGCCGACCGGCGTGTTCTCCATCCTGCAGAAAGAGGTTGTGCATCGGTCGCGCACCTATGACGATGCGCCGATGCCCTACATGCAGCGGCTCACCTCGAAGGGTGTCGCATTGCATGCCGGCAATCTACCTGGCTACCAGGCGTCTCATGGCTGCATCCGGCTGCCCAGGGCCTTTGCCAAGCTGCTCTACGGCGTCACCGAGCTCGGCACGCCGGTCATGATCACAGACGCCGAGCAAGAGCGAAGGACCGCCGAGTACCAGCGCGCCATAGAAGAATTTGCCCGAAAGGAGGCTGGGCTGCATGCGGACGCCGAGCGTGCATTAGCCGAATTTGACAGGGCAAAGGCCGCGCACGAGGAGACTTTGCGGCAACACAACGCCAAGATGGCGAAGTACAAGTCGGAAGTTGCATCGAAATAATTCTGTGTCCGCTTTCCACCCATCCTGGACTCTGGCCGCGTAGGGTGCGCTCTCGACCCAAGGCCCCCATCAGGCAAATTGCGGCTGCGGGTTGGAAATCGGCGCAGCACTTTCCTACACATAACCAAATCGGTTATCATGCGCGCCATGCGCAAACCAAAATTCCCCGACACTCTCCCAGCCGACGCCCTCGCCTGGACCAAAACCGCCGATGACGCCCCCGACCTAAACTTCACCCCAGTGTCCCGCCTCCGCCGGCGGCGCGACGGCTGGAGCGAAGAACGGCAGCGTGCGTTCATCGCCGCTCTGGCCGTGTGCGGCACGGTCACCATGGCGGCGCGCGCCGTCGGCTCGACCGCCCGCTCGGCCTACCGGCTGCTCGACGCGCCGGGCGCCGACAGCTTCGCCGCCGCCTGGGACGCGGCCATCGACCAGGGCTATGCCCGCATCCAGGCCGACGCCTTGGAGCGGGCGCTCAAGGGCGCCTTCGTGCCGGTCTACCGCCGCGACAAACTGGTCCGGGTCGAGCACCGCCGCAGCGATAAGCTGGCGATCGCCCTGCTCAATGGCCAGGACCGCGATCCGCTCGCCGCGCGCCGCACCGCCGTCAGCCGCCGCGAGCATCGTCTCGACCTCGCCGCCAGCGACGCCGCCGCCAGGGAGCGCGACCGCCGCATCGCCGAGGCCGAGGAGGCGTACCAGGCGGAGATCGACCGGCTGATCGCCAACATCCACTACGGGCCCCGGGTCCGAACCCTCTAACGTCACAAAAGGTCGCACGAAATGGCACGCTTTCACGAGACTTTTGCGAACATATGCGACGGTAAGTTTGCAGCGCCCGAGCGTAGCGACGCCGACGCGAAGCGTCGCTGGAGCAGCGCGAAGCGAGCGCGAAATGATCGAAACGCACTGTCCCCCAGACAGTGCTGGTTTCGCTCATGGCCGGCCTGCGTTGAAGCGCCAAAAGCGCGCAGAACGACAGGACCGACGTCATGGGATTCACTCCCATGACGGCCCCTTCATGCCGCCTAAGCCGCCTCACGCAGGCCGACGTCGCCGACTGCTTCCCGGTCTTCGCGCACCAGCGGCAACAGCCATTCGCAGAAACGCTTGATCTTGGGCGTGTTGCGGCGGTGCTCGGGATAGACCAGCCAATAGCCGAAATCGGCTTTCTCGATCCTGTTCTTCGAGATGATGCTGAACGGGCGCACCAGCCGTCCGTCGGCCAGGTCGTTGCGCCAGAAGAAGGGCGTCATCAGCGCCATGCCCTGTCCCGCCATGGCCGCATGGCCCTCGTTCGCCTGGCTGTCGAGGCGGATGCCCGGGCGAGTGGTCGAAGGCCGCTCGTCAACTCCCGCGGTCCGGAACCACTCCGCCCACCAGGGGTCCTCGGCGCTGCCGAACAGCGGCATGTCGAGAAGGTCCGCGGGCTCCAGCTTGCGGCCAAGCCTTGCTTCCTCGCGGGCAAGAAAGTCCGGCGAGCACATCGGCGTATAGTCGATAGGGATCAGCGGCTCGGCGACCAGGCCGGGCCAGTGACCGCGCCCGGCGCGAATGCCAAGGTCGATCTCGGCGCCTGCAAAGTCCACCAGCGTCGCCGTGGTTTCAATTCGCACCGCTACGTCGGGATGGGCGACCTGGAACGCGCCGATGCGCCAGACCAGCCAGGCGTTCGCGAACGTCTGGGTGGTCGAAATCCGCAGCAGGGTTTCATCCTCGCTGCGCATGGCCGCGAAGGCGGCGTCCATCCGGTCGAAGGCGTCGGTCAGTGGGCCGAGCAGGCGCCGGCCGGCGTCGGTCAGCCGCACCCTGCCCTTCGAGCGCTCGAAGAGCTTGACGCCCACCCGTTCCTCGAGCGCGCGGATCTGATAGCTGACCGCGGCCTGGGTCATGCCGAGCTCATCGGCCGCAGCGGTGAAATGCTCATGGCGGGCGGCGGCTTCGAAGACCCGGATGGCGGACAAGGGCGGCAAACGGCGCATGCTGCGCTTTATAAGCACCACTTATGGACTTTGTCGATCCTTCAATTGGAATTTCACCCTCGCGAATCTTAATTTCCTCGCATCGGACCAAGCCTCCGCGGAGGCCTCGGCCCCGGCAAAAGGAGGAAGAAGCATGACTTATCCATTGAGCAAGGGCCTGTTCCTTGAAAATGGTCCCGCGGCGGCGGCCGCCGCAGCCCGCGCCCGGCGCGCGTCGCTGGATGCTTTCTATCTCACCGAGCGCACGAAGCTCGAGGCCGCGCGCATCGTCGCCGGTGCCGACTTCTGCCTCGCAGCCTGATCAAAGCGGAAAGGATGATCACCATGGTCGACGAGATTTATGACCGCGGATACCAGGCCGGCCGAGCCGATCTCAATCAGGCCATCGCCGGCTTCTCCCGCAAAGTGGGTTCGGCAATCGCCCCGGCACTTTGGGCAGTATACCACTTCGAATGGGACGCGCCGTGGAACGACAAGCCGGGCCCCAAAGCGAAAGCCTGATCAAGCCCCCCGCCATCCTTTCCCTTCGGATGGCGCCCGACCGGCCCGCCCCGCCCGAGCTCCCAGGGGCGGGCCGGTCAATTGCACCGGCAGGACGGCTGGCCTATAGGCCAATCGCAAGGCCCCGGGCCCGCAGTCGCTAGGGCGAAGCGGACCGGGGCATTCGATTTTGATGACCGGGAGCAGCATGGTCCGCCGCCGACAAATCTACGAGGGCAAGGCCAAGATCCTCTACGAGGGTCCGGAGCCCGGCACCCTTATCCAATATTTCAAGGACGATGCCACGGCGTTCAATGCGCAAAAGCGCGGGACGATCAGCGGCAAGGGCGTGCTCAACAACCGCATCTCCGAATATATCTTCACCAGCCTCGCGACCATCGGCGTACCGACCCATTTCATCCGCCGGCTGAACATGCGCGAGCAGCTGATCCGCCAGGTCGAGATCGTGCCGATCGAGGTGGTGGTCCGGAACGTCGCCGCCGGTTCCCTGTCGAAGCGCCTCGGCATCGAGGAAGGGACGCAGCTGCCGCGGACCATCATCGAATATTATTACAAGGACGATGCGCTCGGCGACCCGCTGATCGCCGACGAGCATATCGCCTGCTTCGGCTGGGCGACGCAGGACGAGATGAACGACATCGCCGACATGGCGATCCGGGTGAACGACTTCATGTGCGGACTGTTCGCCGCCATCGGCATCCGCCTGGTCGACTTCAAGCTGGAGTTCGGCCGGGTCTGGGACGGGGATTTTTCGCGGGTCATCCTCGCCGACGAGATCAGCCCGGATGGCTGCCGGCTGTGGGATATGAAGTCCAACGAAAAGCTCGACAAGGACCGTTTCCGCCTGAACCTCGGCGGCGAAGCCGAGGCTTATCAGGAAATTGCCCGCCGGCTCGGTCTGCTGCCGGAAGAGGGCGAGGAGACGGCCGTGCTCGATCTTGACAGTCACCGCAAGAAGCGGGGGCGCTGAGCCGCCAGTGACAATCCCGCGCGTCCGCGTCGTGACGCTGAACGCGGCGCTTGGCCCTCTCGACTATCGCCTGCCCGACGGCTGCGACGTGCGGCCAGGATCAGTCGTCGTCGTGCCATTAGGGCCGCGCCAGATGGTGGGAGTGGCCTGGGAGCCCGAGCGGCTGCAGACCGAGGAGGTCGGCGACAACCGCCTGCGGCCGCTGGTGGCGCTGCTAGATGTTCCGCCGATCGCGGAGCCGCTTCGCCGCCTCGCCGAGTGGGTCGCCGGTTATTACCTGTCGCCCCTCGCCGCAGTGCTGCGCATGGTCCTGCCGTCCTCGTCCGCACTCGAGGGCTCGCGGCAGCTGATCGAATACCGTCCGACGGGCCAGGAACCGGACCGTATGACCCCGCAAAGGCTGAAGGCGCTCGCTGCACTCGAAGGCCGCCAGGGCACGATCCGCGAGCTCGCGGCCATCGCGGAGGTCAGCGACGCTGTGCTGCGCGGCCTGGTCAATGCCGGGGCGCTCGAGGCAGTGGCGGTCGAGGCGGACAAGCCGCTCGATCGCCCCGATCCCGATTTTGCGCCGCCGACACTGACCGCCGACCAGGCCGCTGCCGCGCGGAGCCTCGCTGAAGCCATCGACAAGGGATTCGATCCAGTCCTGCTCGACGGCGTAACGGGATCCGGCAAGACCGAGGTCTATTTCGAGGCGATTGCCGAGTGCCTGCGCGCCGGCAGGCAGGCGCTCGTCCTGTTGCCAGAAATCGCGCTGACCGAGCCGTTCCTCAAGCGCTTCCAGGCCCGCTTCGGCTGCGCGCCGGTGGCCTGGCACAGCGACTTGCGCTCGTCACAGCGGCGGCGCGCCTGGCGGGCCATCGCCAACGGCGAGGCGAAGGTCATCGTCGGCGCTCGCTCGGCACTGTTCCTGCCCTATCGGAACCTCGGCCTGATCATCGTCGACGAAGCGCATGAGCCGAGCTTCAAGCAGGAGGAAGGCGTCCAGTATCATGCGCGTGACGTGGCGGTGATGCGCGCGAAATTCGAGGATATTCCGGTCGTCCTGTCGTCGGCGACGCCGGCGATCGAAACGCGACACATGGTGGAGCTCGGGCGCTACCGCGAGCTTCGGCTGCCGGCCCGTTTCGCGGGCGCGACCTTGCCGGAGATACGGGCGATCGATCTTACCCAGGACCCGCCCGAACGCGGCCGCTGGCTGGCGCCGAGCCTGGTCGCTGAGCTGGAGGCGAACCTGGCGGCGCAGGAGCAGAGCCTGCTGTTCCTCAACCGCCGCGGCTTCGCGCCGCTGACCCTGTGCCGGCACTGCGGCCATCGCTTTCAATGCCCGAACTGCACCGCGTGGATGGTCGAGCACCGGCTGATGCGCCGCCTCGCCTGTCATCATTGCGGCCATGTCATGCCGCCGCCCAAGGCCTGCCCCGATTGCGGCGAGGAGGACAGCCTGGTTGCATGCGGGCCCGGAGTCGAGCGCATCGCCGACGAGGTTGCGGCCCTGTTCCCGGAGGCGCGGATCGCCATCGTCACCTCAGACACTATCTGGTCGCCAGCCAAGGCGGCGGAATTCGTCGCAGCCATGGACGCCGGCGAAATCGACATCGTGGTTGGCACCCAGCTGGTAACAAAGGGCTATCACTTCCCGAACCTAACCCTGGTCGGAGTCGTTGACGCGGACCTTGGCCTGCAGGGTGGCGACCTGCGCGCCGCCGAGCGCAGCTTCCAGCAGATCCAGCAGGTCGCCGGCCGTGCCGGCCGCGGCGACAAGCCCGGGCGCGTGCTGGTCCAGACCCATGATCCGGAAGCGCCGGTCATCGCTGCTTTGGTCAGCGGCGATATCGCCGGTTTCTACGCCGCCGAAACCGAGGCACGGCGCGAAGCGGCGATGCCGCCGTTCGGACGGCTGGCGGCGATCATCGTCTCGGCGGAGGATGGCAGCGAGGCAGAGTCTGTGGCGCGGCGCATCGGCCATGCCGCGCCGAAGAGCGATGGCATGGCGGTGTTCGGCCCCGCCCCGGCCCCGCTCGCCATGCTGCGCGGCCGCCACCGCCAGCGCCTGCTGGTCCACGCCGCCCGCAGTTTGGACGTGCAGGACGTCATCCGCGACTGGCTGGGCGACCTCGACTGGAGTTCCAAAGTCCGCGTCGCGGTCGACGTCGATCCCTATAGCTTCCTGTGATTGACGTTCGGTAACAACGCATTAGGGTCGCACCGCCGAATTCTTTCGGGGGGAGATTTCGAGTGCGTTTCAGTCTTTATTTCGGCGCGGCCGCTTTGGCGCTCGCCGCGCCCGCAAGTGCGGCCTGGCAGCAGGCATCGTCCAAGCATTTCATCATCTACGGCGACATGCCGGCCGAGGAGATGAAGACGTACGCGACCAAGCTCGAGACGTTCGACGCCGCGGCGCGTCTCGTCCGCTCGATGACCGATCCGAACGTTGGTGACGGCAACAGGCTGCAGGTTTTCGTCGTCAGCGATCTCAATGCAGTCGGCCGACTCGTCGGCTCAAATGATTATGGCATCGCAGGCTATTTCATGGGCCCGGTTTCGGGACCGGTAGCGGTCGTGCCGGAAAAGGTTCGCAAGCAGCACGCCGACGACGATACGATGACCGGCGAGGAGGTGTTCTTCCACGAATATACCCACTCGCTGCAGCTGCAGAACACCAGCAAGCCCTTGCCGCAGTGGCTGAGTGAAGGCTTCGCCGAATTCATGGCGAACCCGATCTTCAACCCCGATGGCTCTATCGGCATTGGCACTCCGGCGACGCATCGCGCTTCGCAATTATTCCAAGGGCGGCAGGTTCCGCTCTCCGCCTTGGTGGGCAACCACGTCGATGATTTCGATGCGATGGCGTTCTACACCCAGGGTTGGCTCCTGACTCATTATTTGTCGATGGAGCCGAGCCGGCGCGGCCAGATCGACAAATATGTAGCCGCGATCGAAAAGGGAACGCCGCCGCTCGATGCCGCGCGCGCGACCTTTGGCAACCTGGGCGACCTCGAGAAGACGCTCTACAGCTATCGCCGGCAGAAGCAGTTGCCGTACATCAGGATCGAAACAAGCAAGCTAAGCATCGCGCCAGTGACCGTCACGGAACTCAGCCCCGGCGCTCAGGAAGTCATGCCGCACAGGATTCGGGTAAAGGCCGCATTAGCCGACGTCAGCGGTGCCCTGGTTGCGCGGATTCGTTCGGTTGCGGAGCGTTACCCCAACGATCCCTTGGTGTTGAGCACGCTCGCCGAGGCCCAGCTCGAGGCGAAAGACTATGAAGCCGCGGTCAAAACCGCCGAGCGCGCCATCGGCGCGGACCCCAAAAACGTCGAGCCATTCGCTCTCAAGGGTAAAGCGTTGCTCGAACTGGCCAAGAAGAACCGGGACGCCGCCAGCTTCAAGGAAGCGCGTCACCTGTTCCTAGCCGCCAACAAGCTCGACAAGGAAGACCCCGAGCCGCTCTATTATTATTACCGCGCTTACGTCGAGGAAGGGGGTCCGATGCCGCAGGCGGCGCGGGAAGCAGTGCATTATGCCGCGGTTATCGCACCGCAGGATCCTGAAGTGCAGGTGCGATCAACCATCCAGTATTTGCGCGACAGCAAGCCGGAGGACGCCAAGGCTCAGCTGGCCGGACTCGCCTTCAGCCCCCATCGCAACAAGGGAACGCGGCTGGCCAAGCAGATCTATGACCTGATCGATTCGGGAAAGCGCGACGAGGCCATCGCCGTCGCCGAAAAGGAGCTCGCCAAGGTGATGGAAGAGGACTGACGCCTAAAGCGCCAGCTTGCGCTGCTCTTCCCAGTGAGCGCCTTCGGATTCCAATAGCTGGCGCTTGCGGTCCAGGCCGCCGGCATAGCCGCCGAGCGTGCCGTCGGAGCGGATGACCCGGTGGCAGGGAACGAGGATGGCCACCGGATTTGAACCGTTGGCGGTGCCAACAGCGCGCACCGCCGCTGGCTCGCCGATCGCCGCTGCGATGTCCGCATAGCTGCGCGTCTCGCCGGGTGGGATCCTGCGCAATTCCTTCCACACGGCCTCCTGAAAAGCCGTGCCGGCGACATCGATCGGCAGGTCCGGCGCCGCCGTCGGAGTCTCGATCGCCTTCAGCACGCCGGAAATCAGCGACGCCATTGCAGTGTCGGCCGGCTGAATGTCCGCATTGGGAAAGCGGCGCTTCAAAGCCTGGGCATCCTCATCGAAGGTCAGGCGGCAAATGCCCTTCCTGGTCGCCGCGACCAGCATCTGGCCTAGCGGCGTGTCGAGCATGGCATAGCGGATGGTTTCGCCGCGCCCGCCATCGCGCCATGCCGATGGGGTCATGCCCAGCCTGTCCTTGGCGTCAGCATAAAAACGGCTCGGACCCGAATATCCAGCGTCGTAGATAGCTTCGGTCACGGTGCCATTCTCCTTTAGGGCGCTGGTTGCGCGTTGCGCCCTGAGGCCGCGTGCGTAGGCGGCGGGCGACACTCCCATTTCACGCGTGAACAACCGCTGGAAATGATGCGGTGCATAGCCAACCGCCGACGCCAGCTCGTCGAGCCTCGGAGGCTCTTCCGCCCGCTCGATCAAGCTCACCGCCCGGGATACTGCTTCACGGTCGCGGCCAATTTCGTCCGGCTTGCAGCGCAGGCATGAACGGTAGCCGGCGGCGCGGGCCGCCTCTCCGTCCGGAAAGAACTCGACATGCTCGCGCTTTGGCCGCCGGGCCGGGCAGCTTGGCTTGCAGTAGACGCCGGTCGTCCTCACCGCGCCGATCACACGGCCGTCCCAGCGCCGGTCGCGGCGCTCGAAGGCGGCCCAGGCCTCGTCCTGATCGATCACGGGAGTCACCTCATCCGATCTAGTGCGCCCAAACTCGCGTGCAAGCGTCGCCATGGTCAATTCCTTTCCACTTTGGCCGCGAAGCAGCCTCGGGTAGCGTTGTGAGCGTCGATATGCGTGGCGGCCGGGTTCGCCAGCAGCTTGCGGATCGCGGGGTCCGCTTCGCCTGGCTGAGCCAGCACGGCGTCGATCATCATGCCGTTGGCGTCAAAGGCCCGCAGCGACAGGATCCGCCGATCGAGCGCGGGCGGGACAGCATCGATATATTCGCCCGGTTCGCTGGCCGAGCGGCTGACGAAGATGGCGTGGCTTGCGTGATAGGGATTGTTGCCGTCGTGGCTGACATGATTGAGGAGTAGAACCTCGTCCCCAAGGTCCGCGTCGCGCAGGCTGACGCGGCATGGAAAGCCGTCGTCGTCCACTGTCATGCGGGTCATGCCATTGGCTTCGAGCTGGGCGTCGTCCAGGTCGAACAGGGCAGCGAAAGGGGCCGGGTCGAGGCCTTTGATTGCATAGGTCATGGGCGCTTTTTACGCCCGGCCCGATTCGCGCGCTTCCCGCTGCTTGCGTTCAAACATTGGGCGCGCTGCCCCTTGGGAGAAACCGCGCGCCCCTCACCCAGCTCAGCGTGAGCTGAGGCGGATTTCCCCGCTGCCCGGCAATGCGGCTAGCTGCCGGTTGGCGCTGGCCCAAGCCACCTTGCGACAGGCATCGACCTCCGGCCATTGATACGACTCGATGGTCGAATAGCTCCCGCAAACCTCCTCGACCGCAACGGCAATCCGATGCCTCAGAAGCGCGTGCGAGGGGCGCGCAGTCCGATCGACGATTACAATCGCGGTATGTTCGGGATCTTCCGCCTGGGCGGGCGTCACGAGACTCGCGGCGAGCAGTGCCGGAATGACGAAACGTGCGAGCATTGCCTGTCTCCTTTGAACGGCCGGCGCTCGATGCGCCGGGTACCGATCAAGGTTCTGCCGCGCGTCCTTTTCCCGACAGGGCTAGGAACCGATATTTTGCCGATCTAAGACGGATTCGCTGCCGATACGCGCATTCAAGCAAGAAAATCCGGGCGCGTTCTGGAATTACGCCAATAGTCGTCCAGATGAAGCTCGCGGGTCAACGCAGGAAAACGGGGGTCGGAACGCACCGGCTTCATAAAACTTCGGAACAAGAGATAGGTGTGGAGATTCCGGCGTGGCGTGAACTGTCCCTGTTCCGAGGACCACCGTGTTTCCCCGGGCGTGAAGCCGCGACCGAAGAAGTAGGCGTAAATCATCCGATAGGCCTCGTCGGTCCGGCCGACCGCGCCAAGGAACAGAATTGCTTCTTGTGCGAATCCGACACCGCGATGAGCCGTTGCAAGTGCACTGTCGGCAGCGGCGTCTATGTCGGCCTTGGATTGCGTGAGCATCGCCTGGGCCTGCAGGCGGGTCATGGCCCAATTCCAGTCCGGAATGCCGGTCGGTCGGCTTGCCTGATCGTCGATCATTGCCAGCGCCTCTCTGGCGCGTCCGTTGAAGGCAAAGAGATAAAAGCGCGCAAACCAGGTCGCATAGTGACGCGGCCAGCTTTCGGTCCCGGCCGTGGCAAGTTTCTCGGCCTCGTCGAGCCGTCCCATGTCCGCCAGCAGCCCAACTCGAAACAAAAACCCAAAAGGATTGCCAGGATCGAATTTGAACGCGCGATCGACGTAGAAGAGCGCCTCTGCGAACCGACCGACCTGCGAAAGACAATTTGCCAAGGCCCAGTTGAGCTGGGCGTGCTTGGGCCGGCGCTTCAGTGCCTGGTGGACCGATTTCTCAAAGTTCAACCAATTGCCGAACAGCGGCAAGGCGAAGACCCCTGCCGCAAGCGCATCACCATTGTCAGGATCGAGGCCAAGCGCCCTTCGGCGCGCATAGTTGGCACGCATCCCGACGATCTCGGAGTCACGGGTGGACGAGGAGTCGGCTATTCGCTGATAGGCGAGCGCAAGCGCTCCCCAGCATACCGCACTGTCAGGGGCGATCTCCGTCGCCCTGCGAAAACTTGCGACCGCCTTGGCAAGTTGGTCCGGCGTACCATCCCGAAAGGCCGCGCGCCCTTCGTCGATCAATTGCTCCGCCTCGGTCGGCAGCCGGCTCTGCCGACGTTCGAGCAAAATCAATCCACCGCCGGCCGCAACGGCAGCAGCCGTTCCGCCAGCCACCAGCTGTCGGCGGTCGAGCGAGAAGCGCTTGGCCTTTGCCCCGCTTTCGACCAGGCGATAGCCTACGCGGGTGATCGTCTCGACGCGAAAGGCATCGCCGGCGTGCGCGGATGCCTCGTGTCGCAGCCGGCCGATCACGCGATTGATGGCATCGTCGCCGACAATGCGCCCATCCCAGCAGCAGGTGACGAGGTCATCCTTGCTGACGACGGCTCCTTTTGCGCGATGCAAAGCGACCAGTACCTGCATCACCCGCGGCTCGATGATCGCCGTTTTGCCATCGCACTCAAGCTCACGGGTTGCCGGACGGACCTCGGCCTGGCCGATTTGAAATGGCTCCTCGTGCGCCAGGACAATGGACAATGGCGACATGCAGGCACCTGCCCCCTCTGGCCCAATATATCGAGAAGGCGCCAATTGGCGAAGCGCGAACAAGGAAACCTGCCTTGCATCGCCGTTTGGCGCTTGCTAGGGGCCGCGCCGACCCATGAGGGGCGTCGGGGATAAACACCGATAGCGCCCCAATCTCTCATGGGGCAAATCCGGTTCTGGAGCACTAGAGCGCATGGAGACTTCCGGCGGTATTCGGGCCAGCTTAGCAGGACGCTATGCATCCGCCCTTTTCGATCTGGCGCGCGACGAGCGCCAGATCGATACGGTCTCGAAGAGCCTCGATACGGTCAAGGCTGCTCTGACCGATTCGCCGGATCTCAAGGCCGTGACCACCAGCCCGCTGATAAACCGCGCCGAAGCCACCAAGGCCGTTGCCGCGACCGCGCAGGCGCTCAAGCTCGACCCGCTTACGACCCGGTTCCTCGGCGTGCTGGCGAAAAACGGCCGGCTGCCGCAGATCAATGCCGTGATCCGCACCTTCGCCCGTCTCGCCGACAAGCATCGCGGGGTAACGACGGCGGAAGTGACCAGCGCCTTCCCATTGAAGGACGACCAGCTTGCCGCGCTCAAGGCCAATTTGAAGGCCCGCGGCGGCACCGACGTGGCGATCGACGCCCGGGTCGACCCCTCTATCCTCGGCGGCATCGTCGTCCGGCTAGGCAGCCGGATGATCGACGCTTCCATCAAGACGAAACTCAACACACTCGCCCTGGCGATGAAGGGCTGATGAAAGGCTGAAAATGGACATCCGCGCCGCTGAAATTTCCCGCGTCATTCGCGACCAGATCGCGAACTTCGACGCCGACGCGCAGGTCTCCGAGGTCGGCAGCGTACTGTCGGTCGGTGACGGAATCGCCCGCCTGCACGGACTCGACAATGTCCAGGCCGGCGAAATGGTCGAGTTCGAGAATGGCACCAAGGGCATGGCGCTGAACCTCGAGGCCGACAACGTCGGCGTCGTCATCTTCGGCTCGGACGCCGAGATCAGGGAAGGCTCGACCGCCAAGCGTACCGGCACAATCGTTGACGTTCCCATCGGCAAGGCCTTGCTGGGCCGTGTCGTCGATGCGCTCGGCAACCCGATCGACGGCAAGGGCCCGATCAAGGCCGAGGGCCGCAGCCGCGTCGAAGTCAAGGCGCCCGGCATCATCCCGAGGAAGTCGGTGCATGAGCCGGTCCAGACCGGCCTCAAGGCTCTAGACGCCCTCGTCCCCGTCGGCCGCGGCCAGCGCGAGCTGATCATCGGCGACCGCCAGACCGGCAAGACCGCTGTCGCCCTCGACACCTTCATCAACCAGAAGGAAGTCAACAAGTCTGGCAAGGAAGCTGAGAAGCTCTACTGCATCTATGTCGCCATCGGCCAGAAGCGCTCTACGGTGGCCCAGATCGTCCGCGCGCTCGAAGAGAATGGAGCGATGGAATATTCCATCGTCGTCGCCGCCACCGCATCGGAGCCCGCGCCGTTGCAGTTCCTCGCGCCCTACACCGGCTGCGCGATGGGCGAATATTTCCGCGACAACGGCATGCACGCTGTCATCGTCTATGACGATCTGTCCAAGCAGGCCGTCGCCTATCGCCAGATGTCGCTGCTGCTGCGCCGTCCGCCGGGCCGCGAAGCGTATCCGGGCGATGTCTTCTATCTCCACAGCCGTCTCCTCGAACGCGCCGCAAAGATGAACGAAGACAATGGCGCCGGCTCGCTGACCGCCTTGCCGATCATCGAGACGCAGGCAGGCGACGTGTCGGCCTACATTCCGACCAACGTCATCTCGATCACCGACGGCCAGATCTTCCTCGAAACGGACCTGTTCTACCAGGGCATCCGCCCGGCGATTAACGTCGGCCTGTCGGTCAGCCGCGTCGGCTCGGCCGCGCAGACCAAGGCGATGAAGAAGGTCGCCGGCTCGATCAAGCTGGAGTTGGCGCAATATCGCGAAATGGCCGCCTTCGCCCAGTTCGGCTCTGACCTTGACGCCTCCACCCAGAAGCTGCTGGCCCGCGGCGCCCGGCTGACCGAGCTCTTGAAGCAGCCGCAGTTCCAGCCGATGCCGATCGAGGAGCAGGTCGCCTCGATCTTCTCTGGGACGCAGGGCTTCGTCGACGCCGTCGAAGTTAAGGACGTGGTCCGCTACGAAGCGGCGATGCTCAATTACCTGCGCGCCGAGCATGCCGGCGTCTTGAAGTCGATCCGCGACAGCAAGCAGCTCGACGATGACACAGGCAAGAAGCTCAAGGACGCACTGACCGCGTTCGGCAAGCAGTTCGCATAAGAGCGAGGACCATCAGGGAATGGCCAGCCTCAAGGCATTGAAGCTTCGCATCGGCTCGGTGAAGTCGACGCAGAAGATCACCAAGGCGCTCAACATGGTCGCCGCGGCGAAGCTGCGCCGCGCGAGCCAGCTGGCGCAGGCCGGCCGTCCCTATTCGACGCGCATGGCTGAAGTCATCGCCAGCCTCGCCTCGCGGGTCACGCCGGGCCCGCAGAGCCCGAAACTGCTGGCCGGAACCGGCAAGGACAACACCCATCTGATCGTCGTCGTCACCGGCGACCGCGGTCTCGCCGGGGCGTTCAACACCAACATCGTCCGCGCCGTTCGCCGTAAGGCGGAGGAGTTGCAGGCGGCGGGCAAGACCGTCCTGTTCTACATAGTCGGCCGCAAGGGCCGTCCGGTCCTCCAGCGCCTTTATCCCAAAGCAATCATTGCCGAGTTCGATACCAGCCAGAGCAAAGTGCCGACCTACGAAGAGGCGCTGGCGATCGCCAAGGATATCATCGACCGCTTCACCGCCGACGGTGTCGACGTCGTTCACCTTGCCTATGCCCTGTTCCGCTCGACCTTGCTGCAGGAGCCTACCATCGATCAGATCATCCCGGTCGCGCCGGCAACGACTGCGGCCAATGATGCGGCCAAGGCCGGGACTGCGGCGGCTGCGGTCGAATATGAGCCGGACGAAGAGGAGATCCTGGCCGCGCTGTTGCCTCGCAACATTGCCGTGCAGGTCTATCGCGCGCTGCTCGAGAACAATGCCGGCTTCTACGGCAGCCAGATGACGGCGATGGACAATGCCACGCGCAACGCCGGCGACATGATCAACAAGCTGTCGATCAAGTACAACCGCCAGCGCCAGGCGGTAATCACCACCGAGCTCATCGAAATCATTTCGGGCGCCGAAGCGCTCTAAGGACGTTTAAGAGGAAGAAGACCCATGGCTACCGCAGCCCCGACCAAGCCCCGCTCCAAAAAAGCCGTCGCCGCGGCCGAAACCAAGGCGCCCGCGCAGACCAGCAACCTGGTTGGCCGAGTCTCACAGGTCATCGGCGCCGTCGTCGACGTCGGTTTCGACGGCGAGCTGCCGCCGATCCTATCGGCGTTGGAGACCGACAACAACGGCATCCGCCTCGTCCTGGAAGTTGCCCAGCACCTGGGCGAGAACGTCGTGCGCACCATCGCCATGGATTCGACCGACGGCCTGACCCGTGGCCAGACGGTCAACGCCACCGGCTCGCAGATCCGCGTGCCCGTCGGCCCGAAGACGCTGGGCCGGATCATGAACGTCATCGGCGAGCCGATCGACGAGCAGGGACCGATCGGCAGCGACATGTCGGCCCCGATCCACGCCGAGGCCCCGGAATTCGTCGACCAGTCGACCGAAACCTCGATCCTGGTCACCGGAATCAAGGTGATCGACCTGCTCGCGCCTTATGCCAAGGGCGGCAAGATCGGCCTGTTCGGCGGCGCCGGCGTCGGCAAGACGGTGCTCATCCAGGAGCTGATCAACAATATCGCCAAGGGCCACGGCGGCACTTCGGTGTTCGCCGGCGTCGGTGAGCGTACCCGGGAGGGCAATGACCTCTACCACGAGTTCCTCGAGGCGGGCGTCATCGCCAAGGACAAGGACGGCAATCCCACCCCGGAAGGATCCAAGGTTGCCCTGGTCTTCGGCCAGATGAACGAGCCGCCGGGAGCCCGCGCCCGCGTCGCTTTGTCCGGCCTCACCCAGGCCGAATATTTCCGCGACCAAGAAGGCCAGGACGTCCTGTTCTTCATCGATAACATCTTTCGCTTCACCCAGGCGGGCTCGGAAGTGTCGGCGCTCCTGGGCCGCATCCCCTCGGCCGTGGGCTACCAGCCGACTCTTGCGACCGACATGGGTCAGTTGCAGGAGCGGATCACGTCGACCAACAAGGGCTCAATCACCTCGGTCCAGGCGATCTACGTGCCGGCCGATGACTTGACCGACCCGGCGCCGGCGACGAGCTTCGCCCACCTTGACGCGACAACCGTTCTCTCGCGCGCCATCTCCGAGCTCGGCATCTACCCCGCCGTCGACCCGCTCGATTCCACCAGCCGCGTGCTGCAGCCGGCGGTCGTCGGCCAGGAGCATTATGAGGTCGCCCGCGCCGTCCAGGAGACGCTGCAGCGCTACAAGAGCTTGCAGGACATCATCGCGATCCTCGGCATGGACGAGCTTTCCGAAGAGGATAAGCTGACCGTCAGCCGCGCCCGCAAGATCCAGCGCTTCCTGTCGCAGCCGTTCCATGTCGCCGAGGTTTTCACCGGCATCCCGGGCGCCTTCGTCCAGATCGAGGACACGGTCCGCTCGTTCAAGGCGGTGGTGAACGGCGAGTACGACCACCTTCCCGAAGCGGCCTTCTACATGGTCGGCGGCATCGAGGAAGCGGTCGCCAAGGCAGAGAAGCTGGCACAGGAGGCATGATGGCAGACGAACTTCGCCTTGATGAATGCATCAACGAGATTTGCCCCTGGTCCGGTGATCCAGTCAGTGCCGACAGCCTGACGCGCTATCGGGGCCAGGTCGTCGGATTCTGCAATCCCGGTTGCCGGGAAAAGTTCGAGAAAGCGACGTCGGCCTTCGACGCCGTTATCGACGGAACAAATCACGATGGCTGACCTGCATTTCGAGTTGGTGACACCTGAAAAGCTGGTCCGCAGCGAAGACGTCTACATGGTCGTGGTTCCCGGCAGCGAGGGCGATTTCGGCGTCCTCGCCGGCCACGCTCCGGTCATGACGACGCTGAAGGACGCCGAGCTGGCGGTTTATCGCACTGCGGGCGCCGAACCGGAGAGGATCCGGGTGAGCGGCGGATTTGCGGAGGTGGGGAACAATGGGCTGACAGTGCTTGCGGAGAGCGCCGAAGCCTGAAACGCGCCATTCGTGAATTTGATCGCGGTTAGTCTTTTCTAAAAGTTTGAGCCCTATTCACCATTACCGTTCCTTCCTCGGAAACGGGATCGAGTAGGCATGAACGCATTCGGCAAGCGCAATGGATTGGGCGGCGGTAGTCAGCGTCCGCAGTTCGGCGTCGCGCGCCCGATGAAGGGCGGACCGGCGCCATCCTCGTCCAAAACACCTGCAGACGTATCCGGTGGCGAGCAATTCCCGCCGATCGACGAGCTCGGCGAATCCCCCGAAACCATGGCCCCGGAAGCACCGAACAGCGGCGCCCCGATGGGAGCGCTCGATCGTCTCAACCAGCGCCAGAACGGCAGCGGCGAGGCGGCTTCTTCGAAAACCGAAGGCTTCGAGGCCTCCGTTCACAAGATCAAGGAGCAGGTGCTGCCGCGCCTGCTCGAGCGAGTCGACCCGGAAGCCGCGGCGACCCTGGGCAAGGACGAACTTGCCGAGGAATTCCGTCCGATCATCTCGGAAGTGCTCACCGAGCTCAAGATTAACCTCAACCGCCGCGAGCAGTTCGCGCTGGAAAAGGTGCTGGTCGACGAATTGCTCGGCCTCGGCCCTCTTGAAGAGCTGCTCGCCGATCCGGCGGTCAGCGACATCATGGTCAACGGTCCCGACCAGACCTTCATCGAGCGCAAGGGTAAGTTGGAGCTGGCCAAGATCCAGTTCCGCGACGAGGAACATCTGTTCCAGATCGCCCAGCGCATCGTCAACAAGGTCGGCCGCCGCGTCGACCAGACGACGCCGCTCGCCGACGCCCGCCTCCAGGACGGCAGCCGCGTCAACGTCATCATCCCGCCGCTGTCGCTGCGCGGCACCGCCATCTCGATTCGTAAATTCTCCGAAAAGCCGATCACGCTCGACATGATGCGGGGTTTTGGATCGATGTCGGAGAAAATGGCGACAGTCTTGAAGATCGCCGGCGCCAGCCGCATGAACGTGATCATCTCCGGAGGCACGGGTTCGGGCAAGACGACCATGCTCAACGCCTTGTCGAAGATGATCGACCCGGGCGAGCGCGTGATCACCATCGAAGACGCGGCCGAGCTTCGACTTCAGCAGCCGCACTGGCTGCCGCTCGAAACTCGTCCGGCCAACCTCGAGGGCCAAGGCGCGATCACCATCCGCGACCTCGTCATCAACGCACTGCGCATGCGCCCAGACCGCATCATCCTGGGCGAGATTCGCGGATCGGAATGCTTCGACCTGCTCGCCGCCATGAACACCGGCCACGACGGCTCGTGCGCCACGCTCCACTCCAACAGCCCGCGCGAATGCCTGGCTCGTATGGAAAACATGGTGATGATGTCGGACATCAAGATCCCGAAGGAAGCGATTTCCCGGCAGATCGCCGATTCGGTCGACCTCATCGTCCAGGTGAAGCGCCTGCGCGACGGTTCGCGCCGCACAACCAACATCACCGAGGTGATCGGCATGGAGGGCGACGTCATCGTCACCCAGGAACTGTTCAAGTTCGAATATCTCGACGAAACGCCTGACGGGAAGATCCTCGGCGAATATCGATCGATGGGCCTTCGCCCCTACACGCTGGAGAAGGCCAAGCAATTCGGCTTCGACCAGCCGTATCTGGAAGCCTGCCTCTGATCGAATCGACGGCGGGCGGTTGCTCGAAGCGAGTGCCCTTGCCACAAGGCGGACCACAAGCCGATTCAGGAGTGGTCCATGCCTCGCCTCGCCTCTCTTGCCCTGCTCGCATGCGCCGCCGCTCTGTCGGGCGGCACCCTGTCCGTCCTGGCACCATCCTTTGCCGCAGCGCCGCGGCAGGATGCTCTACGCGCGGCGATTGCCGCCCCGACCCGCACGGCGACCAATGTTGCGCGCGACCGTTACCGACATCCTTTTGAAACCCTGACCTTTTTCGGCGTGAAGCCCAACCAGACCGTCGTCGAGATCTGGCCAGGAGGCGGCTGGTACACGGAAATCCTGGCGCCTTATCTAAAGCAGGGCGGGGGAACGCTCTACGCGGTCGCTCCTGACTGGGGCCAGGCCGGCGTCACCAAGCTCAAAGCCGCCAATCCGGCGATATACGGTTCGATCCGCACGGCCGACTTCCCGGCCTTCGACGCCAAAACGACGCGCGTGCCAGACGGCACTGCCGACGTCGTCCTCACCTTCCGCAACGTCCACAATTGGCGGATGGGCTACCACCGCGACGACAAGCAGGATTACAGCGCCGAGGCGTTCAAGCAGATGTTCGCGATGCTCAAACCCGGCGGCGTGCTGGGGATCGTCGACCACCGCCTGCCCGAAAGTGCAAGCGACGAACGCGAACGATCAAGCGGCTACATGAAGGTCTCGACCATTCGCCGCCTTGCCGAGCAGGCCGGCTTCAAGCTGGCTGCTTCCTCGGAGATCAACGCCAATCCCAAAGACTCAACCGACTGGCCCGAGGGCGTCTGGACCCTGCCCCCAACGTTCGAGCTCGGCGACAAGGATCGCGAAAAATATGCGGCGATCGGCGAGAGCGACCGGATGACGCTGAAATTCGTCAAACCGCGCTAAGTTTATTTAATCGTTGGTAAAAATGGTGGGCGTGGCAAGGATTGAACTTGCGACCCCTGCGATGTCAACACAGTGCTCTACCACTGAGCTACACGCCCACTCGGGCGGCTATCTAGGGGTGAGTTGAGTGCGGCGCAACCCTGCGTGCTGTGTCTAAAATGACTCATTGTGAAGCTCGGGTTCACCCCGAGCTGGAGCAATTCCAATAATCGCTCAAAGTACCACTTTGAGCGAAACGCGTTAGAGGCGGCCGTGCTGATCCTCGCTCTGGAACATGCGGTCCACTTCGGCGACCAAGTCCTTGAGGTGGAAGGGCTTCGACAGTAGCTTGGCTTCCGGCGCCGTGCGGCCGCTCTGGAGGGCGACGGCGGCAAAACCGGTGATGAACATGACACGGATCGCCGGATCGATGGCGCTGGCTTTCTGCGCCAGCTCGATCCCGTCCATTTCCGGCATGACGATGTCGGTCAGCAGCAAATCGTAGCGGCCAGCCTCGAGCAACGGCATCGCCTCGGTGCCGCAGCCCACCGCCTCGACTTCATAGCCGACGCGAATCAGCGCGCGCTGCAGATATTCGCGCATGGACGTATCGTCTTCTGCGAGAAGGATTCTAGCCATGGCCCTTCTATGCTCTGAACCAATGCGTCTTGCCAGAAGCGAATGACGCGCTCGCGCGTTGCAGCGTTCCACCGGGAGTCCTAAAA
>JBKPSK010000057.1:0-11906 GCA_046734995.1 Pseudomonadota bacterium | reverse complement strand
GGATTGACCGGAGTGGCTTCTAGTTTCGTTTCGCTGTCGAGCAGAGTTGTCATGGCGGATTCCGCTGGCTATGTTGACAACGTTCACATAAACCTGGATGATAACAGTGTCAACATGACTCTCGACGAAAAGCGAAACTATCACCATGGCGCCCTGCATTCGGCGCTGGTCCAAGCTGGATTAAAGCTGCTGGAAGCGCGTCAGGGCGAGGACATTGGGTTGCGCGAAGTGGCGCGGGCCGTTGGAGTGAGCGCGACGGCGGTCTACCGCCACTTCCCGGACAAAGCCGCGCTGCTTCGCGCGCTCGCGTCTGAGGGACTTGGCCGGCTCGCAAAAGCGCAGCAAGCTGCCTTCGACGAAGCCGGTGGCGGGAGGGACGGATTCAACGCGACCGGCCGCGCTTATGTACGCTTCGCGCTCGCCAATCCTTCGCTGTTTCGCCTTATCTTCTCCAATCCGCCTAAACAGGATTTGATGAAGGGCGCACCGGGTTCTGGTCCGGAGCCCTTTCGTATGCTGCGCGAGAATGCCGCGATCGTGGTTCCGCCCGGTGCGCACGCCGATGAGGTCAAGCGTGCCGCGCTAAACGCCTGGGCCAAAGTCCACGGGCTCGCCTTGCTCATGCTCGACGGCCAAATCCCGCGCGATGATCGGCTGATCGATGCCCTCATCGGGCCAGGCGATAATGACCAGGATTCCGCCTAAGCACGCTTGCCGCGCTCGACCCGATAGCAGCCGGGCAGCGGGCGATCTTCGGCGATGAAAGCGGCGAAGTCCCCGTCGAGATAAAGCGTGGCCACGTCATTGGCATATTTGATGGCCAATGCTGAGGGCCGGCGAGGCAAACGATATTGGCCGTCGGTGAAGCGCACAATCGCAAGGGTCGGCGAGGCGCTGAGGGTGAACATCGTGTCGTCGAGACAGCGGTAGGTGAGCGGCTTCGTCGGCGCCGGTAGCGCGGCCAAGACCAGAAACAAGAAGAACGCCATACGCGGCTCCAACGAGCGAACCGAGCGAAATTCTGCAATTTAGCGCGCGAGGCTTTCCGCTAGTTCCGCCACCTCAAGCCAGCGCAACTCCGCGGCTTCGACGTCTGCGCGGTGGCGGGCGATGCGTTCGGTGAGCTCCGTGAAGCGCCTGGGATCGCGGGTAAACAGGTCTGGGTCGTCCAGCGCCGCCTCGTCGGCCGCGATCGACGCTTCCAGCTCTTCAATCTCCCCGGGCAGTCGATCAAGATCGCGCTGGTCCTTGTATGAGAGCTTGTTCCCTGGCGCAGGCCGGGGTTGTGGAGCGGTAGCAGACTTCGCCTGGGCCCCGGCCTTCGCCGCGCCACGGATCGGCTGATGATCCTGGAAGCGCTTCCTGACCCAATCCTCATAACCGCCGGCGACGATATCGACCTTGCCCGAGCCGTCGAGTCCCAGGGTCACGGTCACCGTGCGGTCGAGGAAGTCGCGGTCGTGGCTGACGATCAGCACGGTGCCATCGTAATCGGCGATCACCTCCTGCAAGAGGTCGAGCGTTTCGAGATCGAGATCGTTGGTCGGCTCATCGAGCACCAGAAGGTTCGATTCCCGTGCGAATTCGCGGGCGAGAAGAAGCCTTGAGCGCTCGCCGCCGGACAAGGAGCCGACCAGCGCTTCGGTCAGCGAGGGATCGAACAGAAATTCCTTCAAATAGCCTTTGATGTGCTTCTTGTGGCCGCGCACCTCGATCCAGTCGCCGCCCTCAGCGAGCACGTCGCGGACGCGCTTGCCCGGCGCCATCAATTTGCGCTGCTGATCGATGACGATGCCCGAAAGGGTCTTTGCCAGAGTCACCGAACCGTTGTCCGGCGGCAGTTCTCCGGTCAGCAACCTGAGCAGGGTCGTCTTGCCCGAGCCGTTGGCGCCGACCAGGCCGATGCGGTCGCCGCGCTGCACGCGCAGCGAGAAGTCGCGGATGATGTTGCGGTCGCCGTAGGCCTTCATGACGTCGACGGCGTCGATGACGGTTTTCGACCTGATGTCATCCTTGGCCAGCGCCAACTTCGCCGTACCCGCGGCCCCCAGCATTGCCGCCCGCTGGGCGCGCATTTCGTGCAGCTTGGCCAGCCGGCCCTGATTGCGGCGGCGGCGTGCGGTGACGCCGCGCTGCAGCCAATGGAGCTCGATCGCCAGCTTGGCATCGAGCTTGTCTGCGGCCCTCGCCTCCTCCGCATAGACGGACTCCGTCCACGCCTCGAAGCCGCCGAAGCCGATCTCCGCCCGGCGCAGGCTGCCGCGATCGAGCCACAGGCAGCTCTTCGTCAGCCGCGCCAGGAAGGTGCGATCATGGCTGATCGCAATGAAGGCGCCCTTGAAGCGGTTGAGCCATTCCTCGAGCCAGCCGATCGCCGCCAGATCGAGATGGTTGGTCGGCTCGTCGAGCAGCAGCACGTCGGGCGCCTGAGCCAAAGCCCGGACGATCGCCGCCCGCCGCCGTTCGCCGCCGCTGGCTGTCGCGGTTGGCCGCTGGAGGTCGATGCCGAGTTGCTGGGCGATGGCGTCCGCCTCATGCGCCGCCGGGGCATCTTCACCGGCGAGCAGCCATTCCCCGAGCGTCTCGTGCGTGCTCATCACCGGGTCCTGCTCCAGCAAAACCACCTTCGTCCCGGGCACGATAGTCCGCCGCCCCTCGTCCGTCTCGATGAAGTCGGCGAGGCACTTGAGGAGCGTCGTCTTGCCGGCGCCGTTTCGGCCGATCAGCGCCAGCCGGTCCCTGGGCCCGATGAACAGGTCGAGCCCGCGAAACAGCCAGCCTTCGCCCTGGACGAGACCAAGATCCTCATAAGTTAAAATGGGGGCTGCCATGCGGCGCGCACTAGACTAGCTTCCGAGCCGCGTCATCCGGGCAGATGAATGGGGGATTTCAGGCCATTCATAGGATATTCAATGCCTTGTGCGTAACAGTCCGCTCGAGGGATTTGCTTGTGAGCCTGTTTCGTGCCCTTCTTGGCGGCGCTATCGCCGCCGGCCTGATCGCTTCCCCCGCCTGGGCAGACCGCCCGCGGGACCAGGATCGTGCGTTCCAGGCGACCCGCGACGGCCGCTCGATGCCGCTGCCGCAAATCGAGCGCCGGGTGATGCCGCACATGGGCGGTGCCGACTATCTTGGCCCGGAATTCCGTGGCGACACCTATCGCCTGAAGTTCATGCGCGACGGCCATGTCATCTGGGTCGACGTCGACGCCGCCACCGGGCGCATCCTCAACCGCTCTGGGCGCTGAATTCCCCTTCAAACATTGACTTTTCACCGGTTCGTCCCTTCGTTCCGGTGAAGCAACCGTTCAGGTTCCCGCGTGTTGTGTCGGCGAAACTGATTTTTTCAGGGATGACTGCATGCGCGTACTGATCGTCGAGGATGAGCCCAGTCTCGGGCGCCAGCTACGCTCGACGCTGGAAGGGGCTGGCTATGCCGTCGACCTCGCCACTGACGGCGAAGATGGCCATTACCTCGGCTCGACGGAAAGCTATGACGCCGTCGTGCTCGACCTCGGGCTTCCCGAAATAGACGGCCTGACCGTGCTCGATCGCTGGCGCAAGGAAGGTCGCAAGATGCCCGTCCTGGTCCTGACCGCCCGCGACAGTTGGTCGGACAAAGTGGCCGGCCTCGATGCCGGCGCCGACGATTATCTTGCCAAGCCCTTCCAGACCGAGGAGCTGATCGCGCGCCTGCGGGCGCTCATCCGGCGCTCAGCCGGAATCGCCAGCTCCGAACTGACCGCCGGCGACATCCGGCTCGACACGCGCTCTGGCAAGGTCACCAAAAGCGGCGAGCCGGTGAAGCTCACCGCGCAGGAATATAAATTGCTCAGCTACCTGATGCACCACAAGGGAAAGGTGGTCAGCCGAACGGAGCTGATCGAGCATATCTACGACCAGGACTTCGACCGCGATTCCAACACGATCGAAGTGTTCGTCACGCGCATCCGCAAGAAACTCGGGCCCGATGTCATCACCACCATCCGCGGCCTCGGCTACAGCCTCGAGGATCCCGACCGGACGTGACCGACCGGCCCGCGGCGCAAGAGGGCCCCGCGTCTCGCCCGCACCGGCTGACCTCGCTGACCCGGCGCCTGATAAGCGTCGCCGCCATCTGGATCACCGTCCTGCTCCTGGGCGGCGGCTATGCGCTCGACCGCGTGCTTACCAGCTCGCTCATCGAGAATTTCGACAAGCAGCTGGAATATGTCTTGAACGCCATGATCGCCGCCTCGGAGATCGGCCCCGACGGTGAGGTAAGGTTCAACCGCCCGCCGGCAGACCAGCGCTTCCTCGAACCCTATTCCGGCGTCTATTTCCAGGTCTCGGGTGAAGGCGCCGACACTTTCCCGTCGCGATCTCTGTGGGACCGTCGGCTGCAGGTCGATACCAGACACAATGACATCGACCTCCATACCTATGACAGCAAGGAATTCGAGGATGAGCCTCTCCGCATCGTCGAGCGCGACGTCATCCTGCCCGGTTCCGAGGTCCGCTGGCGCTTTCAGGTGGCGCAGTCGCGCGAGATCATCGATCGCCAGATCCGCGACCTGCGAACGACCATCGTCCGCTCCTTCGCGGCGCTTGGCATCGGCTTGCTCGTACTGGCGGCGCTGCAGGCGTCCTACGGCCTCTGGCCTCTGCGCAGGGTCCGCAGCGAGGTGGTCGCCATCCGCTCGGGCAAGCAAAGCCGGATCAGCGAAGATTTCCCGCGCGAAATCTATCCGCTGGTGCGAGAGCTCAACGAGCTGCTGGCGCACAGCGAAGAGCAGGCTGAGGAAGCGCGGCGTCACGCCGGCAACCTCGCCCATGCGCTGAAGACGCCGCTGACGGTCATCACCAACGCCGCGACGGCGCACACGCCCGATCTGGCCGACACGGTCTGCCGCGAAGCGACGGTCATGCGACGGCAGGTCGACCATCATCTTGCCCGCGCGCGCGCCATCGGCCGCCGCGCCTCGCTCCACGCGCGAGCGACCGTCTGGGAAAGCGTTGAAGCAGTCGAACGCGCCGTCGACCGGCTTTACCCCGACGCCACCGTCGACATAGCCGGCGACAAGGGCGCGATGGTCCGCGTCGAGCGTCAGGACTTGGACGAGATGGTCGGGAATTTGGTCGAAAATGCCGCAAAATATGGCCACGGTCGAGTCTTCGTCACCGTCGACCAGGTGGCCGACAAGGGCGTCGAGATCATCGTCGAGGACGATGGCCCCGGCATTCCGCCGCAGGCGCGCGAGGCGATCTTCGCCCGGGGCGCCCGGCTCGACACGACCGGCAAGCCGGGTACGGGCTTGGGCCTCGCCATTGTCCGCGACGTTGCCGAAATCTACGGCGGCTCGATCCGCCTTGAAGAGAGCGAGGACCTGGGCGGCCTGCTCGCCCGTCTGACACTGCCTCCGGCCTGAGGCTTGGCAGTTTGTCTCGCCCGGACTAGTGCGGCGGACGTCATGACCGCCAGCCTCCATTCGCTGAGCAATCGCCAGGCGCCGTCGCTCGAGCGTTTGATGGCCTTGACCGGGGCCGGTATGAACGCGGTCAACGCCGTCATCCTTGAGCGCATGCAGTCGAAAGTGGCTTTGATCCCCGAGCTTGCCGGGCACCTTATCGCCGGCGGCGGCAAGCGCATGCGGCCGATGCTGACGCTCGCGAGCGCGGCCCTGTTCGATTACACTGGCGCGCGCCACCACAAGTTGGCCGCCGCGGTCGAGTTCATCCACACCGCGACCCTGCTCCACGACGACGTCGTCGACGGTTCCGGACTGCGCCGCGGGCGGCGCACGGCCAACGTCATTTGGGGCAATCCCTCGAGCGTGCTAGTCGGCGATTTCCTGTTCAGCCGCGCCTTCGAATTGATGGTCGAAGACGGCAGCCTGAAAGTCTTGAAGATCCTGTCGGCGGCATCGGCGGTGATTGCCGAGGGGGAGGTCGACCAGCTGACCGCGCAGCGCCGGATCGAGACCGGCGAGGATCATTATCTGGAGATCATCGCGGCCAAGACCGCGGCCCTGTTCGCTGCAGCTTGCCGGATCGCGCCGGTTGTCGCCGAGGCTGGCGAGGAAGCCGAGGACGCGCTGGAGGCCTATGGCCGCAACCTCGGCATCGCCTTCCAGCTGGTCGACGATGCGATCGATTATTCATCCGACAGCGCGACTATGGGCAAGGGCGTCGGCGACGACTTCCGCGACGGCAAGATGACCCTTCCGGTCATCCTCGCTTACGCCCGAGGCAGCGAGGCAGACCGCGTCTTCTGGCGGGCGGCGATCGGCGGTGATCGGACGTCGGACGAGGATCTGGCACAGGCGATACGGCTCGTCGGCTCGACCGGGGCGCTGGCAGATACGCTTGAGCGCGCGCGAATCTACGCCCGTCGCGCGATCGACGCCCTGGCCTGGTTTCCGCCGGGCAAGGCGAAGGCGGCGTTGACTGAGGCCGCCGAATTCGCCGTCGCCCGCGCCTACTGAGTTTTCTCGCCCACCGGGATCATCAGATGCGCATAAGGCGTGCCGCCCCACTTCACATAGGCACCCGGGCTAATGGCAGATTGCTGGCGCGCTGTCCGGTTCGTGGGCAAGGAGGCTGATGGGCGATCTTCCAATCCGTGACGTGCTGCCTGAGCTGCGCGCCGCGCTGCGCGACGGCACGCGAGCCTTGCTGGTCGCACCGCCGGGCGCCGGCAAGACGACGCAGGTCGCACCGGCCCTGCTAGCCGAGCCGTGGGCGGAAGGCGGGCAGATCCTGCTGCTGGTGCCACGCCGGTTGGCGGCGCGCGCCGCGGCCGAGTTCATCGCTTCTCAGCATGGCGAGCAGCCGGGCGGAACCTTCGGCTATGCCACCCGGCTCGACAGCAAGATCGGCAGGGCGAGCCGCGTCATCGCCATGACCCACGGCGTCTTCCTGACGCGAATCCAGGCCGATCCCGAGTTGAAGGGAGTCGCCGCTATTCTGTTCGACGAGGTGCATGAGCGCAGCCTCGACAATGACCTTGCCTTGGCCCTCGCGCTCGATGCCTCGGCGGCAATCAGGCCCGACATGCGCATCCTCGCCATGTCGGCAACCATGGACGGCGCCCGTTTCGGCAGGCTGCTCGGCGACCCGCCGCGGATTGTTAGCGAGGGCAAGGCCTTCCCCCTCGCCGTCGAGCATATCGGCCGCAATGCCGCCGAGCGCATCGAGCCGCAGATGGCTGCCGCCATCCGCCGTGCCTTGGCCGAACATGACGGCTCGCTGCTGGCCTTCCTGCCCGGCCTTGCCGAGATTGAGCGGACCGCTGAAGCCATTGGAAAGGTCGGGGAAAACATCGTCTTGCACCGCCTCCACGGCGCCGTCGAACCGGCCGCTCAGCGCGCCGCTTTGGCACCGCCGCCGCCTGGCAAGCGCAAGCTGGTGCTTGCCAGCGCCATCGCCGAAACCAGCCTGACGCTGGATGATGTTCGCATTGTCATCGACTCCGGCCTCGCCCGCCGTCCCCGTTACGATCGCGGCGCCGGGCTCACCCGGCTGGTCACTGAGCGCGCCAGCCGCGCCGCTATCACCCAGCGTGCCGGTCGCGCCGCCCGGCAGGGACCCGGCATTGCCATCCGTCTGTGGGAAGAAGCGGCGACTGGCTCGCTGCCGGCGCAGGACCCGCCGGAGATTCTCGAAGCCGACCTATCGGGCCTGGTCCTCGCCTGCCTGACCTGGGGGGAAACTGATCCGGCCCGCCTCCCCCTCCTCGATTCGCCGCCGGCCGCTGCGCTTACGGAGGCGCGCAAACGGCTGACGGTGCTGGGTGCGCTTGATGGGGCCGGGCGCCTGACCGCACATGGTCGTGCCATCGCGCAATGGCCGCTCTCGCCTCGGCTGGCGCATATGATGATCGAGGCCAGCAAGCTGGGATTCGCTCATTTTGCGGCACAGGCCGCGGCTCTGCTCACGGAGCGCGGCCTTGGCGGCAATGACGCGGACCTGGAGGTCCGGCTGCGCCGCTGGCGGTCCGATCAGGGACCGCGCGCCCGTGCCGCTCGGCTGGTGGCGGAAAATTGGGCGAAACGGGCTGGCAGCGCGACCGCCGGCGAGGGGCACGCGCTCGGCAAGGCCGTCGCCCTCGCCTTCCCCGATCGCCTGTCGCGCCGTCGGGACTCCGGCGGTGAACATTGGCAGTCGGTTGCTGGCCGCGGCTTCCGGCTCGACCCGGCCTCGCCGCTTGCGCGCAGTCATTGGTTGGCGGTTGCTGAGGTTGCCGGCCAGGCCTCCGGCGCGCGAATAATGTCAGCCGCCGCGATCGATGAGACCGACGTAATCGACCTATTCGGGCCGGGCATCGAGACCCGCCATGACGGCGCATTCGATCCCGCGACCGGCTCCGTGACTCCGACGCGCAGCCGGCGGCTGGGCGCGATCCGCATGTCATCCGGCCCCGATCCCAAGCCGGACCAGGCGGCAATCGAGACGGCGCTCATCGAAGGCGTGCGCAGGCATGGACTGGCCCTTCTGCCATGGAGCAGCAGCGCCTCGACGCTGCGCGCCCGCGCCGCCTTCGCGCGAAGCCACGACGCCGGCATCCCGTTGCTTGACGACGCTATCCTGCTTGAACGGTTGGACGAATGGCTGCCACCGCTCGTCGCCGGCAAACGTAGCCTCGCACAGATCGACGCAGCGGCACTTCGCTCGGCGATCGAGGGCCTGCTTGGTTATGAGGCGTTCCGCGCCGTCAATCGCCTCGCTCCGGCCGAGTTCACCAGCCCCGCCGGAAGCCGCCACGCGATCGATTATAACGCCGCCGGCGGCCCGACCATCGAGGTCCGCGCCCAGGCGCTGTACGGCCTGTCGAAGCATCCGGCAGTCGGCGGCGGCCGCGTCCCGCTGACCGTCGCCATCACCTCGCCCGCCCACCGGCCGATCCAGACGACCAGGGATTTGCCCGCCTTCTGGGCGGGAAGCTGGCGCGAGGTCGCCAAGGAAATGCGCGGCCGCTACCCCAGGCATTCATGGCCCGACGACCCGGCTTCCGCTTCGGCGACCCTCAGGACGAAGAAGGCCGCCGGTTGATTTTCATCCGCGACCTTGTCACTTGGTCAGCATGACCGTCGCCCGCATCGTCGAAGCCGATCGCAAAACCACGCAGTCCGGCAAGGCCGGCACGGGCCGCTGGACCCTGGAGTTCGAGCGCAGCCAGCCCCAGCGGCCGGATCCGCTTACCGGCTGGAACGGCTCCGGCGATACCCGTACGCAGGTAAGGCTGACATTTGCGAAGAAGGAAGACGCCATCGCTTATGCTGAGAAGCATGGGATGGCCTACCATGTCGTTCCGGCCGCGCCGGTGACGCTGAAAATCCAGGCCTACGCCGACAACTTCCGGTAATTCTTAACCGGTTCCCCGTTCCTTCAGGAAAGCGCGCATCATCGGCTGCAGGTTGCTGTTGTAGCTGGCGAGAATGTTGCGCGGGCCAGCGATCTCGAAATGCGTGAGCAGCGACTTGCCGTCCCAATAATGCAGGGCATAGCCGGGCGCGTCGGCGATGATCAGGGCACGACCATCGGGATGCTGCGGATCGATGGCGTCAAGATCGAGCGCCACCTGGGGCGCCGTCGAGGGCGCGACGATTAACGGCTTGCCGGCGAAGCTGGTGGCGATCGGGCGGTGCACATGGCCGGCGATGAGGCAGATGACCTGCCTGGCCGGACGGACGATGGCTTCCAGGCGCCGGACCCACTGCTCGTCCGGCAAGGCGCTCATCCATTCAATGCCGGTGTCGACCGGCGGATGGTGCAGGATGATGACGGTTGGGACGTCCTGCTTTTCGTTTAACCGCTCCGCCAGCCACCAGGCCCGTTTTTCGCAGATCATGCCGCCGTGGCGGCCCTCGTCGAGCGTATCGAGAATGATCCAGCGCAAGCCGCCATGCTCGACCTCATACTGGACGAATCCGTTCAGGTCGGTCGGCACGTCCGGCAGCTCGGCCTTGAAATTGTCGCGGCCGTCGTGATTGCCGACCATCCAGATCTTCGGTCCTTGCCAGCGCCCGACCAAGGCATGGACATGCTGATAGGCGTCGACGTCATCGCTGTTCTCGACAAGGTCGCCGGTGATCAGCAGCAGCTCGGGCCGCGGCGATCGCCCGTTGAGGTCGTCGATGACCAGGTTAAGCCGGCGAACATTGAGCTCGTGCGAATTGCCGCGGTCGAAACCGATGTGGAGGTCCGTGATCTGGGCGATCAGCATGTCAGGCCGCCCATCCTGCTGTTGAACGCAATTCGTCCCCCCAAAGGCGCCAGTCCAAACGCCGAAAAATAATTCCTATACTCCAACGAACGCCAACGCCAGCTTGCTTCATGTGCCTCAAGCCGGCATTCTCACGGCGCCGAGCCAGGGGGAAAGCTGCCCAGTCCGCGTATCGACCTCATTGTCGGAACTCGTCCAGAAGCGATCAAGCTTGCGCCCGTTGCCACCGCCCTGACGAAGCGCGCGCTTGCTCCGCGCCTGATCCTCACCGGGCAGCATCCGCTGGATGCCGCTGAGCACGGGCTGGACGGATATCGTCAAATCAGGCTCAGCTGCCCTGGCGGTGGCGATCCCCACCAACATGCCTGTAGGGTCGCCCAGTCGGTCGCGCCCCTGCTTGCCGAGCGTCCGGCACTGCTGGTCGTCCAGGGAGATACGTCGAGCGCCATGGGCGGCGCGCTCGCCGCCTTCGCCGCCGCGTTACCGGTTGCGCATGTCGAGGCGGGGCTGCGCAGCTTCGATCCGGCCATGCCTTGGCCCGAAGAGGAATTTCGCACCGCCATCGACGCGCGCGCCACCTTGCTGTTCGCACCGACCGAGATCAACGCCGGCAACCTGGAGGAGGAAGGCGTGGCTGGCCGCATCTTCGTCACCGGCAATACCGGCATCGACGCCTTGCTGGCCCTCGACCGATGCCCTCTCCCGCGCCGGCGCGAAGGCGGTGGCATCAGGCTGCTCGTCACCTGCCACCGGCGAGAAAGCTGGGGCAAGGGCCTCAAGTCGATCGCCGAGGCGCTGATCGAGCTTGCCGCCTCGCAGCCGCTCATGATCGACCTGGTTGTGCATCCCAACCCGATAGTCGCCGGCGCCATGCGCGAATTGCTCGAGGGCCGGCGCGCAATTCGCTTGATCGAGCCGCTGTCCCATGCCGACATGATAGCGGCGATGCAAAGCTGCGACATTTTACTCAGCGATTCCGGCGGAATGCAGGAGGAGGCGCCGGCGCTCGGCATTCCCATGCTGGTGCTGCGGGACAAGACCGAGCGGCCGGAAGGCGTCGCCAGCGGCAACATGCTGTTGGTCGGCACCGACAAGAAGCGGATTGTCGAAAACGTCATGCGGCTGCTCGATCCGGCGGTCCGGGCCGCCATGAGCCGCCGTGCCCTTCCCTTTGGGGATGGCCGGGCGGCTAGCCGGATCGCTGGCCATATCACCGATTTCCTGAGCGCCGATTCAGCCATTCGGGACCGCGCGCGCCGCGCCTGATTGACGAACTCGCGGCGAACCCACATATGCGCCGCTCGCCCGCTTCACGGCCCCTTCGTCTAGCGGTCCAGGACGTCGCCCTCTCACGGCGAAAACACGGGTTCGAGTCCCGTAGGGGTCACCAACCAGCAAACCGAAATTGAAGACCCGCCCAGGCTGGCAACATGGCGGCCTCTCTCGGCCGCTCCTGATCAGCGATTCACGGACGCAACCGGGGTGAAATTCAGATCCTGATAATCGAAGCTGAAGTCGGCGGCCGGCGAAACCGGCTTCATGTTGATCCGATCGACCTTGCCGTCGGCATCGATCGAGAATGTGACATAGGCCGGCTCGATCCAGCCGAGCGACGGATTGGTCTTGAACGTGTCGTACTGATGGTGGGTGAGCGGCCCGCTCATCCCGGTCGAATGAGGGAACTCGATGGTCAGGCCCTTGCC
>JBKPSK010000056.1:0-14977 GCA_046734995.1 Pseudomonadota bacterium | reverse complement strand
ACGCCTGGTTCATTGAGTGCTTACTGTTATAGTCAACTAATACGCATAATACAAGAAAACGCCTTAGCCCGCCCTGAACCGGCCGGTTTCCATCCAGCGCAGGAACGGCTTCAGGGGGAAGATCCAGGCGATGCCGGCGACGAGATAGTAGAGGGCCTGCAGCAAAACAGGCCAATTTTCGACGAAGGCTGCCAGCGATGCGACGAGCGCCGCCCAAATGGCGATTATTGCCAAAATTGCGAAGATTCCGGCGGGTTTCCGCCACGAAGGCTCGGCGGTCATCGGAACATAACCAGCCCATCGGGTGAGGCGAAGCCGTCAAGCGGTAGGTCCCACGCATCGTCCGGGATCTCGGTATCGAGCATCTGCACCGCCCAGCCGACGCCGATCAGCAGCGCCCCATGTTCCCGCAGCTCGACCGCGACACGGTCGTAATGGCCCTTGCCCTGGCCGAGCCTCGTGCCGCGCCTGTCAACTGCAATCAGGGGCAGAAGCACCAGATCCGGGTTGACGTGCGGCGCATCGAGCGCGGGCTGCAACACCGCCCAGGGGCCGGTCTCCACAGGTTCGCCGGCGAGGAAGCGAAAATGGCTCTGGTGATCGGAAAATGCGGGGTAGGCGATCATCACGCCTTGGGCGGCGGCGGCGCGTAGGGCGGGGAGGGGGCTGATCTCCTGCGGGAGCGGAGCATAACCGCCGGCCACGCGCGAATTGGTCAGCAATGGCTCAAGCTCGTCCGCGAGCTTCAGCTCGAGCCTGGCGCGTTCGTAAGGATCCAATGCCTCGACAAAAGCGTCGCGCAACTCGCGGCCGTGGCGGCGCAGCGCCACCTTGTCGGCGAGAACGGGAGTATGTGACGGGACCACCATGGCCGTTTGCCCTAAAATCCTCTGACGCCACTAACGTCAGGTGGGGACCATATGCACCGGACCAGGGTCCGAACAGGGACAGCCCCCTAGGATATTGAATCGCCTCAGGGATTTTCCGAAGGCTCGCACCGGGTAGTACCCGTCGCCCGTCTATTTAGGCGCTGGCGGCCTCATTCTCAAGGGAAATGGCCAGCGCCTCCAGCCGCTCGGCGAGGGCCGCGACCTGCTCGGCGATAATTGGATCAGTTGGCGCGGGCGCGATGCCCCGCTGGTTTTCGACGATCTGGTCGGCAAGCAGCAACGAGGCGAACAAAAGCTGGCGCGATTCGCTCAAGGTGCCGAGACCGGCCAGCGCCTCGCGGCTCTTGGCGTCGACCAGGCGAGCGGCGGCCTTGAGGTTTTCCTCCTCGCCCTCGCGGCAGGCGATCTGGTAGCCGCGCCCAGCGATAAACAGGTCGACCTGGGCCATCAGCGCGCTCCCTCGATGATGGAATCAAGCTCGGCGACAACGTCGCGCACTTTTGCACGCAGCTGCTCGTCTCGCGCCCCGTCGTCCCGCAGCCGGGATAGAGCCCGCTCGATCCGCTCCAAAGCGCGTTCGGCGCGGTCGAGGGATGATACAAGTCCGTCGTCGCTCATCGGTTCACCGCTAAGCGGATTGAAACCGGGGGGCAAGCCGGGCTTAAGGTTGACGCCTCACCACTCACCGACAATAGGAGCCAACCCATCGGGCGGGCGAGTCTTGCCGCGTGCCGACTCTTCGCGACGGAGATCGAATGCAGCCGACCCAGCGCCGACTTGCCAATGCCATTCGCGCGCTGGCCATGGATGCGGTCGAAGCCGCCAATTCGGGCCATCCCGGCATGCCGATGGGCATGGCCGACGCCGCAACCGCTTTGTTCACCCGGCATTTGAAGTTTGACGCCGCCGACCCCCATTGGCCCGACCGCGACCGGTTCGTCCTGTCGGCGGGCCACGGCTCGATGCTGATCTACGCGCTGCTCCATTTGACCGGCTATGCGCGGCCGACGATCGAGGACATCCGCAAATTTCGGCAACTCGGCAGCCCTTGCGCCGGCCATCCCGAGAATTTCGAACTGGCTGGGATCGAAACCACGACTGGCCCGCTTGGGCAGGGCTTGGCGGCGGCAGTCGGCATGGCGATCGCCGAGCGGCACCTAAACGCCGTTTATGGCGATGACCTTGTCGATCACCGGACGTTCGTCATCGCCGGCGACGGCTGCCTGATGGAAGGCATCAACCATGAGGCGATTGGGCTAGCCGGCCATTTGAAGCTCGGCCGGCTGATCGTGCTGTGGGACGACAATAAGATCACCATCGACGGCTCGACGGACCTATCGCGGAACGAGGACGTCCTTGCCCGCTACGCGGCCTGCGGCTGGCACACGGTCGAATGCGACGGTCTGGATAGTGGAAAGGTTTCCAAGGCGATCGACGAGGCGGTCGCCGACATGCGGCCGTCGCTCATCCGCTGCAAGACGATCATCGGCTATGGCGCGCCCAACAAGCAGGGGACGGCGGCGACGCACGGCGCGGCGCTGGGGGCGGACGAGGTTGCCGCAGCCCGCAAGGAATTGGGCTGGGACCTGCCGCCGTTTGAGGTCCCCGACGACGTCGCGTCCGCCTGGCGCGCCGCCGGCGCGCGCGGCACCAAGGACCGCGCCGACTGGCACCGCCGGCTAGAGGACAGCGGCAAAAGCGACGAATTCCTCGCCCGCATGGCCGGCCAGTGCGACGATTCATGGCTCAAGCCTTACCTCGACAAATTGCTCTCCGATCCGCCCAAGGTCGCCACCCGCAAGGCATCGGAAATGGCGCTGGAGGCGATCAACGCCGCCATCCCCGCGACCATCGGCGGCTCGGCCGATCTGACCGGCTCAAACAATACGAAAACCAAGGGCCTCGAAACGTTTGCCCACGACAATTACGGCGGCCGATACATCTATTACGGCATCCGCGAATTCGGCATGGCCGCGGCGATGAACGGCATGGCGCAGCACGGCGGCGTCATCCCTTATGGCGGCACGTTCCTGGTCTTTTCCGATTACAGCCGGCCGGCCATCCGCCTCGGCGCCTTGTCCGGGGCCAAGGTCATCCACGTCATGACCCATGATTCGATCGGACTTGGCGAGGACGGGCCAACGCACCAGCCGGTCGAGCATCTGCAGGCGCTTCGCGCCATGCCCGGCCTTACCGTCTTCCGCCCCGCTGATGCTGTCGAAACCGCCGAATGCTGGGCGCTGGCGCTGGCCGGCAAAACGCCGTCGCTGATCGCGCTGACCCGGCAGAACGTGCGGGCGGTCCGGACCAAGCCGGCCAGATCCAACCTGTGCGCCCGCGGCGCCTATCGGCTGAAGGCCGCCGAAGCCGAACGGAAGATCATCCTTATTGCAACCGGCTCGGAGGTCGAGATCGCTCTCGATTTGGCGGCGGCGCTTGAAGGAAAGGGCCTGGGCGCCGACGTGGTTTCAATGCCATCCACCGAACTGTTCGATGCCCAGGATGCTTCGTATCGCGAGGATATCCTGCCCGACGTCTCCAACAAGCAGGTGCTGCGCGTATCGATCGAGGCCGGCTCGACGCATGGCTGGGAACGCTACACGGGCCTCCATGGCCTTCGGATCGGCATCGAACGCTTCGGCGCATCGGCACCGGCCAGCGACCTGTACGAATATTTCGGCCTCACCAGTGAGGCGATCCTTCCCAAAATCCTGGAGAAGCTCAACACATGACCAAGGTTGCAATCAACGGTTTCGGCCGCATAGGGCGGCTCGTCGCCCGCGCCATCCTCGAGCGGTCCGACAGCGGGCTCGAGCTGGTGGCGATCAACGACCTCGCCGACGCCAAGTCGAACGCCATGCTGTTCAAGCGCGACAGCGTCCATGGACCCTTCCCGGGCGATATCAGCTATGATGACAGCTCGATCACGGTGAATGGGAAGCGGATCGCCGTCACCGCCGAGCGGGACCCGGCAAAGCTGCCGCACAAGGAACTGGGCGTCGAAATCGCGCTGGAATGCACCGGCTTCTTCGCCGACCGCGAAGGCGGTCAGAAGCATCTCGACGCCGGCGCCAAGCGCGTGCTGATCTCGGCTCCGGCCAAGGGCGTCGATTTGACCGTCGTCTATGGCGTCAATCACGACAAATTGTCCGCCGAGCACACCATCGTCTCCAACGCGTCCTGCACGACCAATTGCCTTGCCCCCGTCGCCAAGGTGATGCACGAGGCTGTCGGCATCGAGCGCGGGCTGATGACCACCATCCACAGCTACACCAACGACCAGAAGATCCTCGACCAGATCCACAGCGACCTGCGACGCGCCCGGGCCGCCGCGATGTCGCAAATCCCGACCACCACCGGCGCCGCCCGGGCGGTCGGACTGGTCCTGCCAGAGCTCAACGGCAAGCTGGACGGAATCTCGATCCGGGTGCCGACGCCCAACGTCAGCCTGATCGATTTCACCTTCACGCCGTCGCGCGACACGTCGGTCGAGGAGGTCAATGGTGCGCTCAAGGCAGCGTCCGAAACCGGGCCGCTGGCGGCCGTCCTCGATTATACCGAAGAATCTTTGGTCAGCGTCGACTTCAACCACAATCCCGCCAGTTCCACGGTCGATAGCCTCGAAACCGCGGTGCTCGAGGGCAAGCTCGTCCGGGTGCTCAGCTGGTACGACAATGAATGGGGCTTCTCGAACCGCATGGTCGACACCGCGCGGGCGATGGCCAAGCTCGGCTGAGTGGCGAGGTTCAAAACTCTCGATGACCTTCCCGCCGACCTGACCGGCAAGCGGGTGCTGGTCCGCGTCGACCTGAATGTGCCGATGCAGGACGGGGCGATCAGCGACGACACGCGGCTGCGGGCCGCCGTGCCGACCATCGCCGAGCTTTCCGACAAGGGCGCGATCGTCCTTTTGCTATCGCATTTCGGCCGGCCGAAGGGTCAGTCGCGCCCGGACATGTCGACGGCCTTGCTGGTCAAGCCGCTCGCCGAGCTGACGGGCCGGTCAGTGCGCTTCATCGAGGATTGCGCCGGTCCGGAGGCGGAGCGGGCCGCTTCGATCATGCTTCCGGGATCGATCGGCATCCTCGAGAATACGCGATTCCATGCCGGCGAGGAGAAGAATGACCCCGGGCTTGCCAGGGGAATGGCGGCGCTCGGCGATTTTTACGTCAACGACGCCTTTTCGGCGTCGCATCGGGCCCATTCGTCGACGGAGGGAATCGCGCATTTGCTCCCCGCCTTCGCCGGCCGGGCGATGGGAGCCGAATTGAATGCGCTGGAACGGGCGCTCGGCGATCCCGAGAGGCCCGTGGCGGCAGTCGTCGGCGGCGCCAAGGTCTCGACCAAGCTCGCGGTGCTCGGCCATTTGGTCGGCAAGGTCGATCATCTGATTATTGGCGGCGGCATGGCCAATACGTTTCTCGCCGCGCGCGGGGTGAATGTCGGTATTAGCCTTTACGAGAAGGACTTGCTCGGTGAAGCGGAGAGCATCTTCGGCCAAGCGGATGCGGCCGGCTGCACCATCCACCTTCCCTATGACGTAGTGGTGGCGAAGGAATTCGCGCCCAATCCGCCGAGCCTGCGGACGTGCAACGTCCATGAGGTCGCCGACGACGAAATGATCCTCGATCTGGGCCCGACCGCCGTCGAGGCGCTGGCCGACGTCCTGAAGACCTGCCGGACCCTTGTCTGGAACGGGCCGCTCGGCGCCTTCGAGACGCCGCCGTTCGACGCCGCGACGATCGCGCTCGCCAAGACCGCGGCGGCGCTGACCCAGGACGGCAGCCTGGTCTCGGTCGCCGGCGGCGGCGACACGGTGGCGGCCTTGAACCAGGCCGGTGTCACGGCGGAATTCACTTTCGTCTCGACCGCGGGCGGAGCGTTCCTAGAATGGATGGAAGGGCGTACGCTTCCCGGCGTCGCGGCTCTCGAGCAAAGCGCAGGATGACAACCATGCCAGACCCCAAGATGTACGAACAGATCGCCCACGGCCGCGGCTTCATTGCCGCTTTGGACCAGAGCGGCGGATCGACCCCCAAGGCGCTGAAGGGCTACGGTTACCAGGGCGATGAATGGTCGAGCGACGAAGAGATGTTCGACCTCATCCACCAGATGCGCACGCGCATCATCAAGTCGCCCTGTTTCGGCGGCGGCAAGGTCATCGGCGCCATATTGTTCGAACGGACGATGGAGGGGACGGTGGACGGAACGCCGGTCCCGCAAGCCCTGATCGACAAAGGAATCGTGCCCTTCATCAAGATCGACAAGGGCCTCGATGATGAGGAGAACGGCGTCCAGATGATGAAGCCGATGCCCGGGCTCGACGCACTTCTCGAGCGGGCCAAGGACCTCGGCGTATTCGGGACCAAGGAACGCTCGGTGATCAACGCCGCCAACGGAGCCGGCATTGCCGTGCTCGTCGCCCAGCAATTCCAGGTGGCGAAACAGGTGCTCGCCCACGGCATGGTGCCGATCATCGAGCCGGAGGTGAACATCAATAGTGCCGATCGCGATGAATGCGACCGTTTGCTGCTCGCCGGGCTGATCGAGGAGCTGGACGAAATCCCCGACGGCCAGAAGGTCATGCTCAAGCTTTCGATCCCGGCGACGGCGGGACTGTTCGAACCGCTCGTCCATCATCCCAAGGTGCTGCGGGTCGTGGCGCTGTCCGGCGGCTTCAGCCGGGCCGAGGCCTGCAAACAGCTGGCGCGCAACCCCGGCATGATCGCCAGCTTCAGCCGCGCTTTGCTGTCGGACCTGCGCTTCGACCAGAGCGATGAGGAGTTCGACCGCACGCTCGGAACGGCAATCGATGAAATCCACTCGGCCTCGACCGAGAAGGTGCCGGCTTAACGCGATGCTCGATCGGAGGGCAACCATGGCCGGTGCGATGGCGTTGGGTTTGCTCGGCTCGGTCGGGGTCAGGGCCAATGTCGCGGGGAAGACAATGTATGGACTCATCGGAAAGATGAAGGCGACTCCGGGCAAAAGGGCCGAACTGATCGGCATTCTCACCGCAGGGACTGGTGCCATGACGGGCAATCTCGCTTACATTGTCGCAGAGGATTTGGCCGACGAAGAGGGGATCTGGATCACCGAATTCTGGACTGACAAGGAAGCCCACGAAGCCTCGCTCAAGCTGCCCTCGGTCCAGCGGGCGATTGCCAAGGGGCGGCCGATGATTGCAAGCTTCGAGGAGCGCCACGAGCTACGGCCGATTGGCATCGCCGGACTTGCCGCGCGATGACCGTCCAATCCTACGTCTTCATCGACACCCGCAATCCGGGCCCCAAGCTGATCGTCAAGGAGATTCGCAAAATTCCGGGGGTGACGCGCGCGGACGCCCTGTTCGGCGTGCCCGACATCATTGCCCTGGTGGAGGGCGAAGACATTGCCGCCATGGACGCGGCGATTGACGCCATCGTCGAGATCGACGGGGTGATCGATTCAGAAACCAAGGTCGTTCGCTGGGTATGATCAAAATTGGCCAAGCACCTTGATTGGACCAACAGCCCGGTTTCGCTACTGGTCGCGTAATGACTGATTTGGACGACTTCGATCCGATCCACTTTGCGCCGGCCAGCCGGACCGAGCCGGCAAAGCTTTACCTTATCAGCCCGCAGGACGTCGGCGGCGGCTTTCCCGAGCGCCTCAAGGCGGCGCTCGAAGGCGGCGATGTCGCGGCGTTTCAACTGCGGGTGAAAGATGTCGGCGAGCACGAGCTGGCGCGCCTGGCCGAGCCGCTGCAGCGACTATGCGCGGATCATGGCTGCGCCTTCATCGTCAACGACAGCATGGCGCTGGCGAAAAGAATTGGCGCCGACGGCGTCCATCTCGGCCAGAGCGACGGCGATCCGCGCGAGGCGCGGGCGCTGCTCGGGCCGTCTGCGCAGATCGGACGCACCTGCCATGACAGCCGCCACCTGGCGATGGAAGCGGGTGAGGCGGGCTGCGACTATGTCGCCTTCGGCGCTTTCTACCCGACCACCACCAAGCCCTCGCACTACCGGCCTGGGCCGGAGATCCTTAGCTGGTGGTCGTCTTTGTTCGAAATTCCCTGCGTCGCCATCGGCGGCATTACGCCGGCCAATGTCCAGCCACTGGTTGATGCCGGGGCCGATTTCATCGCCGTCTGCCAGGCCGTTTGGGGACAGCAGGACCCGGGTGCCGCCGTTGCCCGCTTCAATCAGGTTTTTGCCGCTTGATCCCCTACTGGCTGCTGTTCGGCTATTTCGTCTTCGGGGCCGTGCTCAGCAACACCTCCCGCACGGGGCGTCAGCCGTCGCTGGCACCGATGATGTTCGGCACGATTGCGATGGCCGTAATGATCGGCTTTCGGTACGAGGTCGGCGCCGACTGGGAAACATACGAATTGCTGTTCCGGTTTGCCGGTCTTTTGGATCTAGCCCGAGCGTTGCAGATCGGCGATCCCGGCTATCAGTTCCTCAATTGGCTGATCGAACGGCTTGGCGGGGAGCTGTGGGCCGTCAACCTCATCTGCGCGGCGGTATTCTGCTGGGGACTGCTGCGCTTCGCGCAGGTCCAGGCCGATCCCTGGCTCGCATTCGTCGTCGCCATCCCCTACCTCGTGATCGTCGTTGCCATGGGCTACACACGCCAGGCGGTCGCCATTGGTATCATCATGGCCGGGCTCGCCAGCCTCCAGCGCGGAGGATCATTGCCGAGATTTGCGGCCTACGTCGCCGCGGCTGCGCTATTCCACAGAACCGCTGTGTCGGTTTTTCCCCTCGTCGTGCTCGCCTCCGATCGAAACCGATTCCTGAACCTTCTGGTCGGCATTGCAGCGGCCATCCTGCTCTATGATTTGTTTCTCGCGGATTCCGTCAGCACGTTTGTCAGAAACTACATCGAGGCAGAATATAGTTCGCAGGGGGCGGCCATCCGTGTCGCCATGAACCTGGTGCCGGCGACCATTTTCCTGGCGACGAAAAGGCGCTTCCGATATTTGCCTCGCGACGAGAAGATGTGGCGCAATTTCTCACTTGCGTCCTTCATGTTTCTGGTCCTGCTGCTGATCCTTCCCTCATCGACGGCGGTGGATCGCCTCGCCCTTTACGTCATTCCCTTGCAGATCGCGGTTCTTTCCCGCTTGCCGCGCGCTTTCGATAGCACTGCGCTGCGGTTGGGGGTCATGGCCTATTCGGCGCTCGTCCTGTTCGTCTGGCTGAATTTCGCAACGCACGCGGAGTATTGGCTGCCCTATCAATTCTATCCCATCTTCTGACCGCGCTTTGACCGCGGAGGCAACGCTGGCTATAGGCGCCTCAAGACAGATGCGGCGGCAGGCTCGAAACAGCCGCCGCCGCTTGATTTTCAAGGGGATGATGAAGTGAGCGAACGCGTTTCGCGGCACGGCCTTGGCACACAGGGGATCGAGACCGCGGCGACTGTATACTGGAACCTGACTACCGCGCCCCTGGTCGAACTGGCGATCGTGCGCGGCGAGGGCGAGCTCGCCAAAGACGGTCCTTTGGTCGTCAAGACCGGCAAGCACACTGGCCGCAGCGCGCAGGACAAGTTCACCGTCCGTGACTCCGAGACCGAAAGCACCGTCTGGTGGGGCAAGTCGAACAAGCCGATGGAGCCCGAGGCCTTTGCTGCCTTGAAGGCGGATTTCCTCGCCCACGTGAAATCGCTCGACACGCTTTTCGTCGCGGACCTCTACGGCGGCTCGCAGCCCGAGCATCGGGTCAACGTGCGGATCATCAACGAATATGCCTGGCACAGTCTCTTCATTCGCACGATGCTGGTGCGACCGGAGATTGACGAGCTGGCCGGATTCGTTCCGGAATTCACGATCATCGACCTGCCCAGCTTCCGCGCCGATCCGGCGAAGCACGGCTGCCGCAGCGAGACGGTGATTGCCGTTAACCTGAGCGAGAAGCTGATCCTCATCGGCGGCACGGAATATGGCGGCGAGATGAAGAAGTCGGTTTTCGGGCTGTTGAACTATCTGCTGCCGCCCGAGGGCATCATGCCGATGCACTGCTCGGCGAACATCGGCCCGAAGGGCGACACGGCCATCTTCTTCGGCCTGTCGGGAACCGGCAAGACCACTCTGTCGGCCGACCCTAACCGGACGCTGATCGGCGACGATGAGCATGGCTGGTCGGACACGGCGGTCTTCAATTTCGAGGGCGGCTGCTATGCCAAGATGATCCGGTTGTCGGCGGAAGCGGAGCCGGAAATCTACGCGACGACGAAAAGGTTCGGCACGATCCTCGAAAATGTCGTCATGGAGCCCGTCACGCGCGAAATCGACCTCGACGATCACAGCCTGGCCGAGAATAGCCGCGGCGCCTATCCGATCGATTTCATTCCCAATTCGTCCGAAACCAACATGGGTCCGGTGCCCCGCAATGTCGTGATGCTCACCGCCGACGCGTTCGGCGTGCTGCCGCCGATCGCCCGGCTGACGCCCGAGCAAGCGATGTACCACTTCCTGTCTGGCTACACTGCCAAGGTGGCGGGAACGGAGATCGGGGTCACCGAGCCGGAAGCGACGTTCTCGACCTGCTTCGGCGCGCCGTTCATGCCGCGCCACCCGTCGGTCTATGGCAACCTCCTCAAGCAGCGGATCGCCAAGGGTGAGGTCGACTGCTGGCTCGTGAACACCGGCTGGACCGGCGGCAAGTACGGCACCGGCACTCGCATGCCGATCAAGGCGACGCGTGCGCTGCTGAACGCAGCGCTCGACGGTTCGTTGAAGAGCGCCGAATTCCGCAAGGATCCGAACTTCGGCTTTGACGTGCCGGTCGCGGTCCCGGGGGTCGACAGCGGCATTCTCGATCCGCGCCAGACCTGGGCGGACAAGGACGACTATGACCGCACAGCGGCCAGGCTCGTCGACCTGTTCGTCGAGAATTTCGCGCAATTCGAGACCCACGTCGACGAGGGCGTCCGACAAGCCGCGCCCAAAGTCGCCACGCCCGCTTAGACGGCCCGGTCATCCGATCGGGCCCCGCAAGGACCCGATCAATGACCGAGCTTCAGCCAAGATTATTTGCGTCGGACGACGCGATCATCCGCATCGGCGAGGGCCTTGTCGCGCGCAGCCTGCCGCGCGCCGACTGGACTCACGAGGCCCACCTCGCCGCCACGACCTATCTTGTGATCCATCGCCCCGACATCGACCTCGACCGGCAACTGCCGGAGATCATTCGCCGCTATAACGAGAGCGCCGGCGGCGTGAACGACGATACACAGGGCTATCACGATACGATCACCCGGCTTTTCCTGTACGGCGTGCGGTGGTTTTTGGCGGAGGCCGACGGCGAGGCGCCGCTGCATGAACTGGTCAATAATCTGCTGCTCTCTCCAGCGGGGAGACGGGACTGGCCCTTGCGCTTCTACAGCGCCGAGCGGTTGTTCTCGGTCGAGGCGCGGCGGCGGTTCATGCCGCCGGACCTTGTGCCATTGCCGTAACGGCCTCGCATAATTCAGTGGTTCCCTGTATAGCGGCGGGGCAGGGGAGAGATCATGGTCTTCCAAGATCATGAGGGAGACTGGCGATGCGCGCATTTCCCTTGATTGCTGCGTTGCTCCTGACGGCTTGCGAAACCGCCGGCGTCCACACGGATTTCGACCCCGCCGCCAATTTTCCGGCCTACAGGACCTATAGCTGGCTTCCCAGCGATGCGCCGCGCGGCATGAACCCCTTGATGTTTCGCCGGGTCAAGGATTCGATCGACCGTTCGCTCGCCGCGCGCGGTTATACCCAGGCTAACCCCGGCGATTTCGCCATCACCTTCACCATCGATGAACGCGACCGCCTGCGCGCCGATGATTACGGTTACGGTTGGGGTGGCTATGGTTGGGGCGGCTGGGGTGGCTGGGGCGGATGGGGGTGCTGCTGGGGAGGCTATGGCGGCTGGGGTTATCCGGGAGTCGACGTCTACACAGTCACGGAAAGAAGCATCGTCATCGACGTCTACGACGCGAAGACAAGGTCGCCAGCCTGGCATGGCGTGGTCCGCCGCGAGGCCTATTCCGACCGGGTCAACTATGCCCGGCTGGACCGGGCGGTGGACGCGGTCCTGGCAAAATTCCCGCCGCAACCAGGGACCCGGACCGGCAGCTACTGAACCTGGTTCTCGTCGACCGTGACTTCAGGCTTCCTCACGTCAATCCGAATGATGTTGTCCACGTGAGGCGTCGGGCACAGGTTGGCTATCGATTCCAAGACCAGCCGTTCTCTGGTCTTGCGATGCTTGAGCACGAACTGGATATCGCGCTCGCAGCTATCGGCTGAAGCGATTTTCAACTGCACAAGCTTCTCCTTTGGCAAGAGGGGATGCTGCAGCTGGTTCGATCCCCATCGTGCTTCCCCATCCCGGCCAGCCGACTGAATGCGGATTTCGGAGACCTTGTAGAATTTGGTGTCGTTGTGGATGACCAGGCAACCGATCTGCCAGCACAGGTCGCGCTTGACCCATTCGAGCTGAAGCGCGGTCGCCATCCTGCTTGCGACCACCTGCGACTGCCCGAGCGGATAACTCGTGATGGGCAGGATGGTATCGCCGTCGTTTGTGCCGTCGCGATGAGTGAAGGGCGATTGCGCGATGCCGGCCGATGCCGTCACCAGCGCCATCATTCCGATCGCACAATGCCGCACGCCCATCTCCTACCGCATCGGTTTGATGACTTAAGGGTGCCCGGAATCCTGTCGGGAGACAATGAGCAGGCAACAGATGCTAAACGGAAGTGTAACGAATTTACCCTTTTTTCCAGTGGTTTACCGTGGTAATGTTGCCGAGTCGTGGGGGTATAAAGGTTGACGGAGTTACCCCATGGCGCTTGATCATCTGAAAAGATCAGTAATCGTCGGTCTTGCCGCGTGGAGCCTGCTTGCAAGCTCCGCCGCCCAGGCAGCCTCCCCTCCTCCGGTTCCCACCAATCCCCTGGTCGCGGTCAGCGTGTTCGGCACGGCCGGGTCACGCGCCGCCGTCTGCGGAGCCGATTGTGCCGCCATGGCTGCGGCAGCCACGCAATATTCCGACAATTCGGCCAACGATGACTCCCAATTTTATATTCTGGCCGGGGTGATAGCGGCGCAAGTCCTTGCCTTCTTCCTGCTCGAGGACGTCGTGCTTGGCGATGACGACAACGATAACGAAGAGGTCCCGATCAGTCCCATCTAAGGCGCTTCACGCCTTTGCCGTTGCGATATATTCGCCGATGTTCCTGGAAAGCACGTCCATCGGGACGTTGCCGCCCCTGACTACGGCGTCGTTGAAATCGCGCGGATCGTAGCGGGGGCCCAGCGCCGCCCTGGCGCGGTCCCGCTGAAGATTGATCTGGGTATGGCCGACCTTGTAGCCGGATGCCTGGCCGGGCCAGCTGCAATAGCGGTCGACCTCGCTGGCGACCTCCAGCGGGTTGGAACCGTTACGCTCGACGAAGAACTGCACGCCCTGCTCGCGCGTCCAGCGCTTGGCGTGCAGGCCAGTATCGACCACCAGCCGGCATGCCCGGAAGGCGATCGACTGGAGATAGCCCAGCCGGCCGGCGGGAAAATCGTCATAGGCGCCGAGCTCATCCATCAGCTGCTCGGCATAGAGCGCCCACCCTTCCGAATAAGCGTTGAAGGCGAGCAAGGTGCGGATCAGCGGCAGCTGGTTGGCATATTCGCCCTGCCAAACGTGGCCCGGAATCGCCTCTTGGGAGGCAAGGTCGGGCAGGCTGTACTTGCTGTGCAGGTCGGTGGTCCTGAGGTTAATCCAGAACTTGCCGGGTATCGACCCGTCAATCGAGCCGGCGCCCCCATAAGCAGCGGGAGCGCCGGGCTCTTCTTCGGGCGGCAGCCGCTTCACCTCCAGGTTCCCGGGCACCAGAGTCCGGAACCCGTTTGGCAGGCGCTGGCGGAAATTGCTCAGCCACTGCTGGATATAAGCCAAGATCTCGGCGCGGCCTTTGTCGCCTTCGCTGAACTTGTAGCGCGGGTCCTTGGCCAAGGCCTGCATGCGCTGTCCGACCGGGCCTTTGGTGTAGCCCAGGCTCTTGAGGATCGGGTCCATTCGGGCGTGCAGCTGATTGAGCTGGTCGAGGCCCATCCGGTGAACCTCGTCGGGGGTCATGGTCGTTGTCGTCGAGGCCTTGAGCGCCCAGCGGTAGAAAGCCTCTCCGCCTGGCCGAGCCCACATGCCGGCGTCCATGGTGGCGACCGAGCGCTGAAGCCTGAGCTCGGCGATCTGCCGTTCGATCGCTGGCGCCACTTTCTGCCGCGCGATCGAGCGCGCCTGGCCAACCCAATTGCCGGCGAAGTCCTTGGTCCGCCGTTCGACGGATTCGACGAGCCCACCACCTTCGTGCGCGCCCTTGAGGCTGACTTCCAGTTGCTTGATCGCTTTGTCGATCAGGAAGGCGGGCGGAACCAGGCCCTTGGCGCGCGCGTCGCGTATCCGCCCAAGCTCGCCGTCCAGCTGTGCCGGATAGGAATCGAGCCGGGCGATATAGGCATCGGCGTCGGCGGGAACGCGGATCGGATGGTCGCTGTCGAGGAAGCGCGGCACGTCGAGATAAGCGCCGACGTTCTGGATGACGACATAGGGCGAGTTGCGCCAGCCGCCGACGGCGACATCGCCATATGGCTGCGCAAAGCCCTCAAGGGCGGTCCGATAGGCGCTGCGCACGACTTCGACGCTGGTGCGGTCGGCATGCGAGAGTCCGGAGACGTCGACCGCTTTCACACGCTCCAGATCCTGCCGCACCTGGTTGCCGATACGCTGCTGCCCTTCCGCCGATCGGTCGCTGAGCTGCGACCGTAGCGCCGCACGCTGGCCGGTGTCGACGCCGAGCGAGGTCGCGCTTTCCGGTGCGAAGCGGAGATAGTTTTCGCCGATCTCGTCAAGCAGCTTGCGAGCCTCGGCTCCGGCATCAGGCGCGGCAGTTGTCGAAGTGGCCGGTGGTGTCTCACGACTGCATCCGTGCAGGAGCGGAAGGCTGGCGGTTGACGCCAACGCCGCGATCGCTTCGCGGCGGTTCATATTCGGAAATACCACGAATTTACCTCTCACCGACACTATCACCGGTGCGCGTTTGACATCAGCGCTCGACCGAGCTGAGGT
>JBKPSK010000055.1:0-4918 GCA_046734995.1 Pseudomonadota bacterium | reverse complement strand
CCTCAAGCTGGACGAGGGCCGCAAGCCGGCTGAGCTCTTGTCCTTCTTCGGGCTCGAGCGCGGCATGCACGTCATCGATATGTTCGGGATCAACCACTACTGGGCCGAGATCATTGCGCCCGCCATCGGTCCAGAAGGCGGGTTGATCGTCTGGCACCCGACCCAGTTCATGAACGACAAGCGCAAAGCCGAATTCGACGCCTTCGCCGCCAAGGCCGGCAATGTCGCGCTGATCTCGACGCCGTTTGAGGCCCCGATGCTGGGCACCAACGTATATGACTTCATGCTGATCAACCTCGATTACCATGACGTCTATTGGCAAAACGCCGAACGCAAGATTCCGCGCATGGAACCGGACGCGTTCCTGCGGCGTGCCTATGCGGCGATGAAACCGGGGGCGATTGTCGGCGTCGTTGACCATGTCGCCAATCCCGGCGGCGAAACGCGAGCGGTGGTCGAGAAGCTGCACCGCATCGATCCGGCGATCCTGCGCGCCGATTTCGAACGCGCCGGCTTCGTGCTGGAGGCGGAAAGCCCGATGCTGCGCAACCCGGGCGACGACCACAGCCTATTGGTGTTCGACGAGAAGATCAGGGGCAAGACCGACCGCGCCGTCTTCAAGTTCCGGAAGCCTCGATGAGCCAAGCCGGGGAGGAGGCGGCGGCCAGGAAGACGCAGGGGCTTAGCGCCTATTGGGTGCTTGCGGGCCTCGTCGCGGGCCTGTTCGCCGGCGCCTTTGCAGCCTCGCTCGGCGATGGCCTGCGCGAACCGGCGCTGAAGATTTCGAACCTTGTCGGCGGGCTATGGCTCGACGCCTTGAAGATGACCGTCATTCCGCTGATCGTCGCCTTGTTGGTGACGGGCGTTGCCAAGGGCGCGGAAGCGGCGCGCGGCGGCCGCATCGCCGGCAGGTCGGTTCTCTGGTTCGTGATCATCTGCACGATATCGGCAATCTTCGGCACACTGCTCATTCAGCTGCTCACCGGCCTGTTCCCGCTTCCCCAATCCGCAGCCGAGGCGCTGAGGGCCGGCCTTACGGGAATCGACCAGAACACCGCTTCGGCACCGGTGCCAAGCATCATGGATTTCTTCCGTGGCATCGTCCCCTCGAACGTGGTCGCCGCGGCCTCGAACGGCGACGTCCTGCCTTTGGTCGTTTTCTCCTTGCTGTTCGCGCTCGCCGCAGCACGCCTCGCCAGCGAGCCGCGGCGCCAGCTGGTCGGCTTCTTCGAGGCGGTTGGCGATGCCCTGCTGGTCGTCATCGGCTGGGTGCTGGCAATTGCGCCCCTTGGCGTATTCGCGCTGGCGTTCACGGTCGGCGCGAGCGCGGGCGGCGCGGCCTTCGCCGGAGTGCTGCATTATGTGGTGCTGATCTCCGTCATCGGCATCCTGATCACGCTGGCGGCCTACCCATTGGGCATCATTGCCGGGGGAATTCGCGCGGGCACGTTCGCGCGGGCCATGATCGCGCCACTGAGCGTTGCCATTTCGACGCGGTCATCGCTCGCGTCGCTGCCGGCCATGCTTGCCGCGGCGCGGAATATGGGAATTCGCGAGCAGGTCGCCGACGTCACCCTGCCGATGGCGGTTGCCCTGTTCCGCGGGACCGGGCCGGCGATGAATGTCGCCGTCGCCTTCTATGTCGCGCACTGGCTGGGGATCCAGCCGAGCCTGGGGCAGATGATCGCCGCCACGGCCGTCGCCTCGGTGATCAGCTATGGCGCCGTCAGCCTTCCCGGCGAGGTCAGCTTCATCAGCTCGATCGCGCCAATCTCAATGGCGCTCGGCGTCCCGATCGCGCCGCTGGCGCTGCTGGTCGCCGTCGAAATGATTCCCGACATATTTCGAACGGTCGGCAACGTCGCCATGGACATGGCGGTGACGGCTGCGGTCGACCATGACACTCGGTGAAAGCTGAACGCTAGATGACCGCCGTTCGTCGATTGATGGGCCGATAAACGGCGTTCGTCGCGCCGCCGTACCGATCGCCGACGAAGCCCGCGCGCCGGTCGAGGAGCGCATGATTTCGCTGATGGTTCGCCCTATTTCGAGATTGCGGCGCGAGGGGCCCCGGCTTCCTCATCACCACCCCCGCTGGGGTTCCCTCGTTCCGCAATGCTTAAAGGGAAACATGACATGAAAGCGCTTATCCTGATGGCCGCGGTCCTGACCTCGGCGCTGATGACCGTCCCCACCGTCACTGCAGCGGCCGACGCGAAAATCGCCGATCTCCGCCCCGTCGTCTGAGACGAGGGAGTCGAATGAGCCAGGATCGAGCTTTAGAACCGATCGCCGGCGCGGCGGCCTTTTTTGCTACCGCCCGGCGATTGACCTGACGCGGTCGGCATACAGCCGGCCGACAGGCTGCTCGCTCTCGTCGCCTAGCCTGGCGATCCACCGTCCCGAAGGGTTGCGCGAGAAGCCGGTAATGAAATCCCGGCGCACGATCGCCGAGCGATGCAGCCGCACGAAGAGCTGCGGGTCCAGTCTTTCCTCCAAGGCCGCCATCGAATGATGGATCAGCCAGCTGCGCGCGCCGACGTGCAGGCGCATGTAGTCGCGCTCGGCCGAAACGCGGTCCACGTCACGTGAGGCGATGCGCACCAGGCCGGACCGGTCCGACGCCCAGAATTCATCGAGATAAGCCGACGGCGCGGCGCTCAGCGCCTCTTCCTCCCCGCGGTGCCGCACGTGGACCCGGGCGCGGTCCAGCGCCTTCTGCAGCCGCGCCGGCTCGATGGGCTTCATCAGATAGTCGACGGCGGCGACTTCGAAGGCAGCGACGGCGAACTGATCAAAGGCGGTGACGAAGACGACGGCCGGCGAAGGCCGGCGGTTGGCAAGTGCCCTGGCCACATCGATGCCGTCCATCCCCGGCATGGCGATGTCGAGCAGCACGACGTCGGGCCGCAGGCCTTCGGCGAGCCTTACCGCAGCCTCCCCGTCGCTGGCGGTCCCGACCAGGTCGACTCCGTCCGAACGGGCGAGCAGCAATTGCAGGCGCTCGGCGGCCAGTGGCTCGTCGTCGGCGATCAGGACTTTGAGCGGCGGTTCATCCATTCGAGCGATCCAGCGGCAGGGTCACGTGAACTTGATAGCCGCCCTTTGGGAGCGGGCCAAATTCGCATTTCGCCTGCGCGCCGAATCGCGCGTTGAGCCTCTGGCAGACATTGGTCAGGCCAACGCCTGTGCTTTCCGCCAGTTCGCGCTCGGGATGGGCGCCAGGCTTGCCGGTGTTGGTAACGGTAATGGAGAAGCGGCCGTCCCCCAGCGGGCGAGCCTCGATGCGCAAGGTCACCGTTTCGGTCGTTGGTGAGACACCGTATTTGATGGCGTTCTCCACGAGGGGCTGGAGGATGAGGGCTGGAAGCCGGGCCGATTCCAGCTCCTGCGGGATGTCGATCTCGACTCTCAGCCGGCTTGGGAAACGGACCTTCTCGATGTCGAGATAGAGACGTTGGAGGTCGATCTCCTCGGCCAGGGTAACGTCCGCCGACGGGTCGAGCGACAGGCTGGTGCGGAAGAAGGTCGACAAGGCCAGCAACATCTCTTCGGCCTTTTCGGCGCGGCCGGTCATGATCAACGAGGAAAGCGAGTTCAGCGTATTGAACAAGAAGTGCGGATTGACCTGGTAGCGGAGCGCTCGGACCTGGGCGGCACGGGCCGCGGCCTCGGCTTGCGCGGCGCGGCGTTGCGCGCCGAGCGCCTGCGCCTGGGCAAGCGTTGCCAGGTAAAATGCGCTCCACGCCGCGAAGAAGAAGAACCAGGTCACCGAGCTGTCGGCGATCCAGCGGATCTTCTTCTCCCGATCCATTTCCGCCATTCGAGGCAGGGTCACGACGAGAGGATCGCTCGCCGCCCGCTCGATCCGGATCTGGTAGCCCTTTTCGATGACGACAAAGCCTTCGCGCGCCTGGAACCGAAACTCTTCCTTGGTCGGCTTGAAATATGGTTCGAGGAAAATGATCGTCGTCGCCTGGCCGATGGCGGCGATGGCCGAGAGCACGGCGGCGAAGATCGCCTTGCGGTGCATGGAGGCGCCGCGCGTAAACCAGTTGAGTGCACCGTAGAGGACAAAGGTGAGAACCGTGCCGGCTAGGATCGTTGGCACCTTGTTGTGCAGCACCGTCCAGGGATCGTCGCCAAGCAAGGCGCGGGCGACGACGGTGGCGGCATAGACGAGCCAGAAGCCGAGGATCGACTTCACGGCGAGACGCCAGTCAGCGAAACGCCGCTCCTCGGCGAATTCATCGTTCATAAGGTACACTGTGGGTTGCCGTCGCATGCCATTCAATCCACCCCTCGTCGCTTCGCAGAAGCGTGGCCGCCGCCGGTCGAACAATCCACAGTTTTGTGTTGGAACGGGCCGCGCGGCGCTTCGTTACGCTTGACAACATATCGCTGGAGTGAATCGGCCATGACCGATGACAAGAAGGAAGGCCGGGACAAGGAGGCGTCGGTGCCTCCGACGGTGCAGCCTGCCCCCCCGGAGCGGGAGCTTGAACTCAAACTCAAGAAACACCCGGAAGACCTTGATGCAAAGGCTGATGTTGGTTCCGATGAGTCCATGGACGCGTCCGATCCAAGCGCCGCCACCCAGCCCGGCGGCAATGAGCCGGCGCCATCTTCCGGCTTTCCGGAGAAATAGTCCGGAAACGTAACAAATCCGTCGCATCGTTGCAGAAAATCCACAGTCGCCATTTCATCTAGGCCTGTGAAGATTTCCCTATTGCCGGAAGCCTAACCCTTTGATTCAATATGAATGGGGGGTGGGATCTTGGTTAAGCGTTTTGCAACCAAATCAGTCGCATGATCTCACTCGGGCAAAAGGAGTTGGGTTCATGACGACGCGGACCAGTCAGCCTGCCGGTGGCGTGCTGCTGATTTCGGAAATGAAGGAGTTTGCGAGCTTCTCCAA
>JBKPSK010000054.1:0-40578 GCA_046734995.1 Pseudomonadota bacterium | reverse complement strand
CCTACAATGCCTCGGGCTATCGCCTCGACGATATCGAGCTGCCGACCAATACGGGGCGCGAATATGAGGGCGGCAACCTAGGCCACCGCCCCCGCGCCAAGGGCGGCTATTTCCCGGTCGCGCCGGTCGACAGCTCCGGTGACATCCGCGGCGAGATGGTCTCGACCATGCTCGAAATGGGCCTGCCCTGTGACAAGCATCACCATGAAGTCGCCGCCGCCCAGCACGAGCTCGGCCTGACCTACGGCAAGCTGGTCGAGACCGCCGACCGCATGCAGGTGTACAAATACGTGGTTCATATGGTCGCCCAGGCCTATGGCAAGACCGCGACTTTCATGCCCAAGCCGATCGCCAAGGATAACGGCAGCGGCATGCACACCCACATGTCGATCTGGAAGGCGGGCAAGCCTTTGTTCGCCGGCAACGGCTATGCGGGCCTGTCAGACCTTGCCCTTTATTTCATCGGCGGCGTCATCAAGCATGCCCGCGCCTTGAACGCCTTCACCAACCCTACGACCAACAGCTACAAGCGGCTGGTCCCAGGCTTCGAGGCGCCGGTGCTGCTGGCCTATTCGAGCCGCAACCGCTCGGCCTCGTGCCGCATCCCCTATGGCGCCGGCGACAAGGCCAAGCGCGTCGAGTTCCGCTTTCCGGACGCGCTCGCCAATCCCTACCTCGCTTATTCGGCGCTCCTGATGGCCGGCCTCGACGGAATCCAGAATCGCCTCCATCCCGGCGAGGCGATGGACAAGAATCTGTACGATTTGCCGCCCGCCGAGCTGGTCGATGTGCCGACCGTCTGCGGCTCCCTGCGCGAGGCCCTGATCGCGCTCGACAAGGACCGCGCGTTCCTGACCAAGGGCGACGTTTTCAGCGACGACCAGATCGACGCCTACATGGAGCTGAAGTGGGAAGAAGTGATGCGCTGGGAGACCACGCCCAGCCCGGTCGAGTTCGACATGTACTACTCGAGCTAGGCGTCCCGCCTCGGGACTCGCGAAACCGGTTAACGAGTGTTTCAGTCCATGAACTAACCGGATCGTAACCTTATTTGCTCAATCGTCGGTCGCGCGATGTCATTCGAGGTTCGATCAATGAACAGCTTCCGGGACGCCATCAACAAGGGTCCTGCCGCGGCCGGGCCCGTGATGCGCCCCAAGAAGTCCCCGCGTGCGCCGGGCGAGGATGGGCTTACCGGTCTGCAGGTCCCGCGAAGCGAAACGCGTACGCACAATCAGCGTGCCGAGAGCCGCCAAATCCTGACCGCTGAGGAAGCCCGCCTGTTCGTTAATCGGCGAGCCTATGTCGTCGATCTACTCAACCTGTCCGGCGGCGGCGCCATGATCCGTACCAACCTGCCGCTGAAGCTTTGGAAGCAGGTTTATCTCGAGCTTGGCGACGGCGGCTCGGTCGAATGCGTTGTGCGCTGGATCCGCGACGACCGCATCGGCCTGGAATTCGCCCACGAGACACAGGTCGCCGGCGATGCGTCCATGCGCGACGCCATGCTGCTCGATACGATCGAGCGCAACTTCCCGGAAGTTGCCGAGCTGGCTGCCGCGCGAGGTGAAGAAAGCGAACCGGCCAGCGACCCATCCGACTCCCAACGGCGCGCTGCGCTTCGCCATCCCCTGATCTGGTCGGGCGAGATCCATTATTGTCACGACACGACGCGCGTACGCTTGCGCAACATTTCCGAAACCGGAGCGATGGTCGATAGCCCGATCGCCTTTCAGGAGGGCGCCGAGGTGCTGCTCGACCTTGGTGGTAGCGGTCAGCATTTCGCGTTCGTCACCTGGTCGCGCGGCGATCAGCTGGGCCTGAGGTTTCAGCGTCCGTTCGACATTGCCTGCCTTGCCCATTCCCAACCGGAAGTGGCGCCGCAGAGCTGGTCCCGGCCTGATTATTTGAACGCCGGACACGATTCGAGTTCACCTTGGGCGGAACCCTGGGAACGCCTGTCCCTTGAAGAGCTTCGGAGCACCCTCGACGGCTTCCTCAAGCGCTGACAGCTTCGGCTCGCATGTCCCCCCGGAGCTGCTGCGCGCTTCAATCTTCCTCGATCAGGCTCGCGGTCTTGGTCTCCCGCATGCGCACGACGCACAGTAGGTAGATGGCGCTCAACAGCGAAATGTAGACGTAGAACCAGTTTTCACGGCCGGCGTTCTTAAGCCACAGTGCGATATATTCGGCCGTGCCGCCGAAGATCGTGTTCGCCAAGGCATATGGGAGAGCAACGCCGAGCGCACGAATGTCGGCTGGAAACAGCTCCGCCTTCACGATCGCGTTGATCGACGTATAGCCCGTGAGCATCACGAGAGCTGTCATCACCAATGCGAATGCCGTGGTGGCGCTGTGCGTCTGCGAGAGGGTCGTGAATATCGGATAGGTGAACAGCGTTCCGCAAATGCCGAAGAACATCATGACCGGCCGCCGTCCAGTGAAGTCGGACAGCCGTCCCACCACCGGTTGAAGGAGCAACAGAATGAACAGCGCGATGGTCATGATCTCTGACGCCGTCACGCGGGAGAAGCCGCTCGTGTTGACGAGAAACTTCTGCATGTAGACCGTGTAGGCATAGAATGACGCGGTGCCCCCGGCGGTAATGCCCATGACCAGAAACGCCTCGCGGGGATGTTCCCGAAATAGCGTAAAGAGGCTCGATCGGCGCCGCTCGGGGCGCGCGGCGACATTTTCGTAGCTCAATGTCTCGTCAAGCCGACGGCGGATGAAGAAAACGACTACCGCGAGTAAAGCGCCGACGCCAAATCCAACACGCCAGCCCCAGGCGTGCATGGCTTCCTCGCCCAGCACGTTTTGGAGCACAACGAGAAGCGCGAGAGCGGCAAGCTGACCCCCGACGATCGTCACGTAGAGAAAGCTGGACCAAAAGCCGCGCCGCTCCCGATCGGCGATTTCAGACATGTAGGTTGCGCTGGACCCGTACTCGCCGCCCAGACTCAACCCTTGTGTCATGCGCGCGAAAAGAAGGATCGCCGGCGAAAACAGCCCTGCCTGCGCATAGGTTGGAGCAAGCGCGATCATCAGCGAACCTGCGCACATCAGCGACACAGAGAGCGTTAGCCCCTCTTTTCGGCCGCGATGGTCGGCATAGATGCCCATGATCCAGGCGCCGATCGGCCGCATGAGAAACCCTACGGCGAAGATCGCGGCGGTCTGCAGCAGTTGCGCTGTCTGGTCTCGCTCGGGAAAGAAAGCGGGAGCAAAATAAAGCGCGAAACTTGCGTAAACGTACCAGTCGAACCATTCGACGAGGTTGCCGGCCGAACCCCCGATGATGTTTGTCAGCCGCCTTCCGTCACGCATTCGCGCGCGCCCGCTCCGCTGCTCCGCTGCCATAGGCCATGTAGAGGATAAGGCCGATGATCTGCGCAACGACGAAGAAGATCTGCGTGCGGTTGGGCAGGCTGACGAAAAGGTAAAGGCAGCCGAGGATGCCCACGGCGCCGACCAGCCAGGGCATCGGCGCGCGGAACTTGCGCTCGCGGTCCGGTTCGCGCCGGCGCAGAACCAGCATCGCCGCGCAGACCGCGACAAACGCCGCCAAGGTCCCCGCGTTCGCCAGCGCCGCGATCGACGTCAGAGGAATAAGCCCGGCGAAGACAGAGGTGACGATGGCGGTAAAGACCGTGATCCGGACCGGTGTCCCGCGCCGCGAAACCCGTGCGAGATTGGCCGGCAGCAGCCCGTCGCGGGCAACGGTGAAGAAGATCCGGCTCTGACCGTAGAAGAAGGCGAGGATGACGGTCGGCAGCGCGATGACCGCGGAAACGCCGAGCACCCGCGCCGCCCAGGGCTGGCCGATGTCGCGCAGGATCAGCGCCAGCGGCTCGGCGCTCTTGGCGAAGCCTGTATAGGCGACTGCGCCGATCGCCGCAGCGGCGACCGCCATGTAGATGGCGACGCAGACCAGCATCGATCCCACGATGCCGATGGCAAGGTCGCGGCTGGGGTTCTTCGCCTCTTCCGCGGCAGTGGCGATGGCGTCGAAGCCGTAGAAAGCGAAAAAGATGATCGCCGCCGCCGCCATGACGCCGACCTCGCCGCCCGGAGGTCCGCTCCTCGGAAAGCCGAAGGGCATGAATGGGTGGAAGTGCGATGCATCGAAAACGGGCAGCGCCACCGCGATGAACAAGGCCAGCGCGGCAATCTTGATGAGCACTAGAATCGCATTGAGCGTGGCGCTTTCGCGAGTGCCGGCGATCAACAGTCCGGCGACGACCCAGATGATGAAGATCGCCGGCAGGTTGAGAACTCCCCCAAGCTCCGGTCCTTGGACGAGGGCATCCGGCAGGCCGAGGCCGATCGACTTAAGGAAGCCCGCGGCATAGCCCGACCAACCGACCGCGACCGCGCTGACCACCAAAGTATATTCGAGGATCAGTGCCACGCCGATCATCCAGGCGATCAGCTCGCCGAAGACGACGTAGGAATAGGTATAAGCTGAGCCGGAAGCGGGGATCATCGTCGCGACCTCGGCATAAGCAAGCGACGCGCAGGCGCAGATCAGGCCGGCAATCGCAAACGAGAGGATGACGGCGGGGCCAGCCTTGCCCGCGCCAACGCCGATCAGGGTGAGGATGCCGGTGCCGACGATTGCGCCGACCCCAAGCGCGACAAGGTGAGGCCAGGAAAGGGATTGCTTGAGCCGGTGATGCTCGGGCATGTCCTCGCGCGCCACAACCTGCTTGCGCACGTTCCAGTTCTTCATCTCATGCCCCTCCCTGCTCGCTCGTCATGGCAAGCGTAGCGCAGCAATCGAGCCGTGCAATGCTTCAGTAATCCTTCGACACGCGCAGGTTGGCGCTCGTCCGGCCGATGCTCGAGATGCTCGAGAGGACGGACAGCCAGCGCGTGACCTGATATTCGACGCGTGTCGCCGAATAGCCCTGCCCGTCGGTAATGACCTCGACGAACAATTTGTGGCCGAGATATTTGCCGGCGGAGATGGCGGTCTTCTGGCCGGTGGCAACGTCGGCCGGGACGATGCGCAGCCGGTCGAGGCCGACGGCGCGCCGCACGGCATTGATCGGATCCAGGCTGCCGCTGCCCGACTGCAGCGCGGCGACGGCGGAAGCCAACTGCAACGCCTCCGGAGCCGACAAATTGGTGATAGAAGTGCCGAACAGGATCCGCGACAGGAGTTCGTCTTGCGGCAGGGCGGGCACGCTCGCGAAGGTGATCTCGGGCTTGAGCCCAGTGCCACGGACAAGCACGCTGGCGGCCAGGCCCTGGACCTGCGCCTCGGCGCGGATGTCGAGCAATGGGTCGACCGGGCTTTCGCCGCGGAAGCGAATCACGCCACGTTCGAGGCGGAAGCTGCGGCCGGCGAACTCATATTCGCCGCGGTCCAGGTCGGCACGGCCGGTCAGGCGCGGTGCGGAGACATTGCCGCCGATAACCAGGTCGGTCCGCCACACGCTGTCGATGCCAAGCCCGCGAACGGCGAGATTACTGCCGGCGACCTTGATGTCGAGATTCCACGGCGCAAGCTGCGCAATCTCGATCGCGTCCTCCTCGTCGCGGCCGATGTGGCGAACTTGCAGCTGCGGCACCGCCGCCGCCGCGCTCGCCTTGCCAAGCGTGAAGCGGCCCTTGTCGAGCTTGAGCTGGCCCGAAATTCGCCCACCGTGGCCGCTCGAGTGGATCGAGACCGGCCCCGTCACCGTTGCGGCGAGGTCGTCGCGGTCGAGCAGCTGTGCCCGGCTGACGTTGAAGTCGAGGTCGAAGGCCGGGCTTCCGCCTGAGAAATTGACGGTGCCGGTGCCCGAAATGGTGCCGCCCCCCGGCGTGCGTCCGGCAACCGAATCCAGCACCAGCCGCGAACCGCCAAACCGGCCGCTGGCGTTGAGGCCCTGGACGACCATGCCGGTTACCGCGCTCTCGATACGGGCATTCTGTGCCTTCATTGAGCCGCGGATGACCGGATCGACCAGCCGGCCGTTGATGTCGGCGCCGATCGCCACGGGCCCGGAAAGATCGAACACCTCGACGCCCGACAAGCGCCACAAAGTATCAGCGGGCCCGGCGTAGCGAAGCTGCAGGGTCATCGGCGCATTGCTGAGCGCGGCGATGATCGGCTGGCCCGGCTGCAACGGCGCGAAGCGCGCCTGGGCGCGGCCGATGGTCTCGCCATTGCTGACCGCGACCGCGCGCATTGCTGCCTTGCCGCCTGAAAGCACCGCGGCCAGCCCGACATCGATTGGCTTGGATGACAATACCAGCCCCGCGCGACTGAGCCCGCGGACGCGCAAATCGGCGCGGCCGCTGGGGCTACCGGACCAAACATAATCGAGCCTTCCGTTGGCACTCCCGCTAAGGTCAAGGTTCGGCCACAGGATGTCGAGCAGTTCGAGCGGCATGGCCTGGACGCTGGCGTGCAGCTCTGGACGGTCGCCGGTGCTGCCGGAAACCGTTGCCCGGCCGCCACCGAAACGCAGACGGGTGGGGGCGATCCGCCAGCCGCCGTCGGCCTTGCTCAGCACCGCGGGACTTTCCAAGACCAGGGCGCGGCGTTCGATTTCCCCGCGGCCAGTCAGTCGGATTTGCTCGGGCGAAATATCCGCCAGGGTGACCAATTCAAAGGTTTGGCCGCGCCGACCGGCCAGCGCCGCACGGACCTGACCTGAACCGTTGACCAGCCTGCCGCTGGCGGTCAGGCGGGCGAGGCTGACTGCTCCGTAGGCGATGCCGCGGCCGGCCAGCGTGCCGTTGAGCGACGTGCGCCCTTCTTCGAGCAGGATGGCACCGTCGAGCTTGCCGGCGCGAATGGCGATCGCCGTATCGCCGGGGATGGTCGCATTGTTCGCAGCCAAATGCGCCTCGATCCGCTGGGCGCCGTTGACCGGCGTGAAGGCGAGCCTGCCGTCGATGCCGCCGCCAGCCAGCAGTAGCGTGCCGGTGAAGCCCCCCGGGTCGGACCGGAGATCGCCACGTCCGATCGTCCCGGCGATGTTGAGCGCGGCCACCGAGATGATCGTGCGCCCGCCCTTGGGCAGCAGGATGCGTCCTTGCGACGTGAACGGACCGAGCCGCGAACCGCCGCTGGCGCGATAGTCGAAGCCGGCTGCCGTCGGGTCGAGCGACAGCCGCATGGCGCGGATGCCCATTGCTTGGTTTGGGCTATCGAGGAAAAGGTCGATCTTCGGCCGCTCGATGCGTCCGTCGAGGACCATGTGCAGCGGCCCGTATTTCGCCTGACGGCCGCGCGCCTCAATGTGGAAGGTGCCGTCGCGGCGACGGATCCCCGAGCCCGACAGGCGCAGGTCGCGCGAATAGATCTGCAAATTGGAGAAATGCAGCAGTCCGTCGGTGGTGCGCTCAAGGTCGGTGGTGAGGCGCGGAAGGCTGCCAGTCAAATCACGGAAGAAGCTGTTGTCGAGCCGCCGGACCCAGGCCTCGGCCTTGCCCAGCACCCGCGCCTTGCCCTTGTCGCCGGGAACGACGTGCAGGTCGCTATTGACGTCGACGATGCCGAGGCCTGGGATCAGGTATCGCGTCATCCCGCCGGAAATGACGATGTCGAAACGGCCGGTGCGCAAGTCGATCAGCAGCGAAACCTTGCCCCTGAGCTTGTCGCTCTGCAGGTCGAGATTGTCGCCGCGCACCAACTGCGGCGTCACCGCCAGCATGCCCTCCAGCCGGACGTTGGCGAGGATAGCGCCGGCGACGTCGCCAACGCCGGTGACGGCACGAGCCTGCAGCCTCATCGGGACGCGCATCGGCCATGGAGTGGCGCGGCCCCGGCCTTCCGCGCGGACATCGGCGAAACCGGTATTGTCGAACTTGATGCCGGGCGACGTCAGCCGATAGGAATAATCGGCGCGGCCGAACGGCCCGTCCAGCGTCCAGACCAATCTTACCTTCTGGCCGGTCATATTCTTGAACAGGGCCGGCGGACGAAGCAGGTCGACGCCAAGGCGCAGGTCCGCATAGGCGCCATCAGCCAGGTCGATCCGGCCGCGGCCGACCGCTCGCAGCGATGGCGAGGCGAGCCGAAGCTCGCCGTCCAGCTGGCGATGCTCGAACGTCGCCGCGCCGCGCACATCGACCAGAGGTTCCGTTAACCGCAGCAGCCTGCCCTTAAGGAACGGCGCCGGCGCCAGCTTGCCGGTCAAGCGATAGCGCCCCTTGTCCGCGGCCAGTGCCAGCCGCGCGGTCGGCCTGCCCGACAGGTCCATCGCCGCCCGCCCGCGCCATGTCTTCCACGTGCCGTCGCCCTCGACGACCAGAGCCATCGGCTGCTTCGATCCGAACAGGGCCGGTAGCAAGCCGCTAGCCGGCGCCCTTGCCCGAATATCGATGTCGAAGCGGTTACCGTCCGGCTCGGCGTCGAGGTACACCAGCAGCCGGTCTCCGCCTTGCCCTGCAGCGTCGAGTCTGATGAGCGCGCGGCCGGCGCGGATGTCGGCGCTGCCCGAGAGGCGGCCGGCTCGCGCCTTGTCGCTCACCGCCGGCGCAACTTCAAACCTCCGGATCTCCAGCTTGCCGACGTGAATGTCGAAGCTGGGCAGGATCGGCCCCTTGCGCCCGGTAGGCTTCAGCTTCGGCAGCCGCTCGAGCCGCATCCGATCGGCTTCCAGCCGGTCGATTGTCAGGCTGTTGGTCAGCCAGGCCATCGGCGTCCAGTCGAGGGTGATTTCCGGCGAGGTCAGGAAGACGCCGCTCTGGTCGAGCACCTGGACGTTTTTCAGTCGGCTTTCGCTGAATATGGAGCCTTCGATCCGGCCGATACGGATCTTGAGGCCCGACTTGGTTTCGATTTCCGAGAGCCGATCGACCAGCCAGCGATGCCCGGGCGCAGTGTCAAGCGCCACCAGCCCGATGCTTAAGAGGATCATCAGCGCGACTAGCAAGGTCGCCAGCTCACCAGCCAGCCGGCGTGACCAGTGCGGCCTGATCCTGATCGGCGGCGCGCCCTCGCCGCCTTCGCGGATCGCGACCTCGGCCATCAGAAAGCCTGGCCTAGCGAGACGACGACGGCGATGCGGCCGTCATCCGACTGCGGATTGAGCGGCGTGCCGACATCGACCCGGATCGGCCCGAAGCTCGTATAGTAGCGAGCGCCAATGCCGACACCGAATTGCCAGTCGCCGAAGTCCGGCATTGACTTCGTCGACAAAGTGCCGCCGTCGAAAAAGGGCACGATCCCGAAATTGCCGCCAAACGCCTTCAAGCGGATCCGCGCCTCCAGCGAGAACTCCGCCAGGCTGCGCCCGCCGATCGGGTCGCCGTCGACGTCGCGTGGCCCGAGGCGCTGGTATCCATAGCCGCGCACCGAGCCGCCGCCGCCTGCATAGAAGCGCCGCGACGGCGCGATGTCATCGCGGTCGGCGCCGAAGATCGTGCCGAGACGGACCCTGCCGGCGGCGACGATGCTGTTTGACACGGGATGATAGGCGCTGGCGTCGATCTGGCCGCGCGTGTAGCCGAAGGTGCCGCCGTGAAAGCTGAGTTCCGGGCTGACGCGGCCGCCAAGGCGGAAGCCCCTGGTCGGATCGAGCAGGCTGTCGCTGCCGTCATAGGTGAGCGTGGCCGGGATCGCGCCGATGAAGAAGGTTCGTCGCCGTGCCTCGCCGGTGGCCTCGATCGTGTCGCGCTCGTCGGTGGCGATCAGCTCGCCGCCGATGCTCCAGGTCCATTTTTTCTGCCAGATGAAATTGCTTTGCCGCTCGAGGCCGCCGGCGAGCAGCAGGGTCTTGGCCGCATAAGCGTCACGGTCGACGTCGCTGGCCGAAATCTGGGCGGTCAGCACCTGATCGCGGCGCATGAAATTGCTGCGCCTGAAGGTCACGGCGGCAAGCTGCTCCTGCGTGCCCGCCACCGCGCGCAGGGTCAGCGCGCCTTCGGGATTGAAGAAATTGCGATGCTGCCAGCTTGCCTCCAGCCGCACGCCTTCGCCCGTGCCATAGCCAAGCTCGCCGGCAATGGTGCGCATGGGCGCCGGCTCCAGGTGCACGTCGACATCGACCGTCCGACCGCTATCGACGGGGACGAGCCTGGTCTCAACCGAGGCGATGAGGCCGGTGGCGATCAGCCCCCGGCGCAGGTCGTCGACTTCCGAGCGCTCATACTCGTCGCCCTTCCTGAAGCGGGCGATCTGACCGACGTGCCGCGCCGAAAAGGGCGGTCGGCCAGTGACGCGAATGTCGCCAAAATGCGCGACCGGGCCCGGCGTAACCGGCAGGACCAGCCGGGCAGTCGCACCCTGGTGGTCGAGGACTATGTCCTGCTCGCCGACCTCCGCCAGCGCGAATCCTTCCTCGCCGAGCGCGACCTTGAGCGCCACGCCCGCCGCGATCACCTTGTCCGCCACCACCGGGTCGCCGGGCTTGACCGCGAACGCCTCGCGCAGCTTGCCCGCCCGGTCGCCGGCGGCCTCAATGCCCGTGAGCTCGACCGATTGGAAAGTGAAGCGCTGCCCCGGCGTGGCGTTGAGCTCGACCAGGATGCGCGCGTCCTCGCGGGCAATGCCCGTCTCGACCTCCGCATCGTAATAACCTTCGGACTGGAGGAGCGTGGTCAAAAGCTCGGCATCGGCCCGCGCGCGGCGGTCGATCTGCGCGGCATTGGCCGGGTCGTCCTCCTCCTTGTGCAGGGCCGATTGCTTCCTGAAGCGATCGAGCAATGTGTCGGCATCGATGACCGCCTCCAGCCCCTCGATGCGGTACGAGTAACGGCGCGCCGCCGCGGCATCATCGATCGCCGCGCCGGCGGCTTCGTCCGGCTCACCGGTTTCCGCCGGTTCACTTGGCTCCGGCTTGGCCACCGCATCGGGCTTGGCCATGTCCGGCCATTCGACGCCGAGGTCGGGCATGGGATCGAGCGGCGCATTTGGGTCAAGCTCGGAAGGGTTTGCCTGGGCTTGCTGGGCGCGGGCCGGAATCGGCAAGACGAGCCCGAAGGCTCCCGCGGCCAACAGGAAAGCCCTGCCCCGCCCCATCGCTACCGATACCATGAGGCCAGCCTAGCCATGGCACCTGAACGGCGCCAGAGCGAGCGGGCGCGAAATCTTGTTAGTGGACCGTGCCTTGCGGTTCGTCAGCGACGAGCGCGTCGATCAGTCGCTCGACCTGCCGCCAGTGGCAATATTTGAGGATGTTCTCCGCCCCGCGGCTCTGCTCGGCGCGGACCGCTGCCTGCAATGCGGCCTCGCCGCCGAACTCGCGGATCAGTTCCTGGGCATCGGAAAGGCTGTCGCGGCTGGAGATGAAGAGCGTGTCCATTCGACGACCATTAACGCGCAAGCCTTGCGGCACCGCGCACGAACGGGGTCAATGCACTGTCAACCACGTAGGCCAATGGTCACTCGGGCGATATGGACACCGGGCAAATCGCCGAGCGCCGTGCCGCAGGCGTGGTCTTGCTGCAGACGTTCTGAATGGCGTTCAATGAGGCGTGGTCGTCGCCCTGGTCGCGATCGATCGTTTTCGGTGTCGCGCTGGTCGGACTCGCCGCGCTCGCTATGACACGAAGACTGTGTTTAAGCTGTGCAACGCTGCTTTGACTTTTCGGCGCGGCCTTCTTGGCCTCGGACGCAGAACCGCTCACCATCAACAGCACTACCGCCAAGCCTACGGGCAGACTTCTCATCGGCTCGCTCCTTCGGAGCTATCGAATCCCCACCCTGCGGCCGCAGATATCACTTTGGTCGACTCAAGCGGAAATAGTTAACGATAAGCCGTGGTTGTAAGTAGCTGAATTGAAATGACTTATTTAGGTAACACATTCCTCATTACTTAAATCACGTGATGAGGCTTGATTGGAACAAACAATGACCGGCTGACTGCGCGCTGGAGTTGCCAGCCTGGCTCTGCCATGAGGGCGCCATGGCTCGACGCAATCACGCAGCCGGCGGATTCTTCCTGATCCTCGCCATTTTCGGCGGCTTCGCCTGGGGCGCGATGAGCGGGCTGCCCGTCTATGGCGCGATAATCGGCACCCTGGTCGGAATTGTGCTGGCGCTGGGTGTGTGGCTGCTCGACCGGCGGCGCGGCGCCTAGGCGATCTTCCTGCCGGCCCAAATGACGCGGCCGACGCAATGTACGTCCTCCAGCCCGCAATCCGGCCAGTCAGGATAGGCAGGGTTGTCGGACTGGACGGTGACCCATTTGCCGAGCGGATGGATCGCCAGCCTTTTCACCAACAGGCCGTCTTCGACGCGCAGCACGTAGATGCCGTCGCGCAGCGCCTCGTTGCAGCCCGCCCGATCGACCAGGATGTCGTCACCATCATTGAGCGTCGGCGCCATCGAATCGCCCTCGACCCGGATGATCGAGAGATCCTCGGCGCTCGATCCGGTCAGGATCCGCAACCAGCGTTCGTCGAAGGCGAAATAGGGATGCTCGCGCTCGCTGTCGGGCAAGGCGCCGGGGCCCGCGGAAGCGCGGACCAGGACCCGTTTCACCGGCACCAGCCCGGCGCTGGCCGGCTCGGACTGCGGTAGGCCGCCGAGAATTGTTTCCGATACGCCAAAGTAGCGCGCCAGCTTGCGCCGCTCATCCTCCTTGAGGCGCCGGGGCGTCCCCCGCCTTATATACTGCTGGATGTAGGCAGGGTTCTTCCCCAGGAACCGCGAGAGACCGGCAAAGTCCTCTCCACGCTCCGCACACAGGCGCTCAAGCGCCTTTCGAGGGTCATTCGGCATTTGCCGCTCATAATGCTAGGATAATCCCTAGACAAGTAGGAAATGCATTGGAAAAAGCTCCATCGCCGAGTCGATGACAAAGCGAGGGGACACCTGTGTATTTATTAAGAGAAGTCGAGAATTTCCTGCGTCTCAGCAAGATCCCGCCCGCCCGTTTCGGACGCGAGGTCATGGGCGACCCACGGTTTGTCTTTGACCTGCGCAATGGGCGCGAGCCGCGGCCCCGCACTATCGCGCGCATCCGTCACTTCCTGGAAGCCGCGCAATGATGAAGCTTGCCATGTCGCCCGCGGCCGCGGGCCTGCTGCGCGCCCTGCTCGGAAGGGCCGGAGTGGAACGAAATAGGATAATGCTTAGCGATTTCCGCTCAACTGACTGGCGCTCGCTGACCTTCGCCGGCGAGCGTCATCGGATCGACTTGCGGGTCCCCGGGCCTGGCGCCGCTACCGTGGCGCAAATGCTGACGCGCGACCTCGCCGAAGCCGATTTCTCAATTCCCGGCCAGATCGTTGCCGACATCGCCGTCGAAGGCGCGATGATCGAGTATCCCGACGGTTCGATCAGCCTGACCATTGAGGCGCTGACAATCGTCGAATGAGGACGATTACAGATCCTCCTCGGCTCGCAAATGAATAGGATTAGCGCAGGGACTGGCGCAACTCGGCGAGGGCGGCATAGAGCGCGTCGGACGCGTCGGGAGCCGGCCCTTCATGTTCGTGGACGACATGCATGCTTCCACTCGCCAGATGGCGGTCGATCCGCTCCTTGAGCTGACCGGGCGTCGGCATCGGCTGGCTCGCGAACAATTGCACGATCCGTGAAGCCGGATCCGGCCCGGAGAGCGCGTCATCGAGCAGCAGCGGTTCGTCCCCGGCCACATCCTCGAGGAGCAGCGGCTCCTCGTAAGGCCTGTCGAGCAGCAGGGCCTCCTCATGAAGCGTGTCGAGCAGCAAAGGCTCCTCATAAGGCGTGTCGAGCAGCAAGGGCTCCTCATCCGTTTCGATCGGCTTGATGCTGAATTCAGCCAGTGCATGTTCGCGCGATTCCGGCTTCACCGCTCGCATCGCCACTAAGCCCACACCGAAAAAGGCAGCGGCTGAAACCGACGTCGCCACGGCCGACGGGTGCCCCGACGATTGCGCCAGCCTAAGCGCGACAAAGCCGGCAGCCAGCCCGGGGGCAATCGCCCCGCTGAGCTCCACCAGCCAGTCGAACCGGGCCTTGGTTTGCACGTTGTCCATGGCCGGCGCGCCTACAGCAAAAAGATTGCCAGCCGGTTTAACTTTGCTCGATCGCGGCGATCAGCGCGGCGGTGAAAGCCTGCACGTCCTCCGGCGCCTGGGCGGTGATGATCTTGCGGTCGCTGACCACTCTTTCGTCGGACAGCACCGCGCCGGCATTGCGCATGTCGGTGCGGATCGATCTCCAGCCAGTCGCCTCGTGGCCCTTGAGTGCGTCGGCCTCGACCAACAGCCAGGGGCCGTGGCAGATGGCCGCGACCGGCTTGCGCGCCGCAACGAAGGCCTCGACCAAAGCGACTGCGAACCGGTTGGTGCGCAGCGCGTCGGGATTGATGACGCCGCCGGGCAGCAGCAGCGCTTCGAAATCCTCGACCCTGGCTTCGGCGATGGTGAGGTCTGGACGGATGGTTCGGCCAGGATCGTCGCGCACCGTTGCCTGGATCGGGACCATCGACGGCGAGGCGAGGCGGACATCGGCGCCGCCTTCCAGGAGGATGGCGCGCGGCCCGAACAGCTCGCTCTCCTCGAAGCCGTCGGTGGCCATGATCAGGATCCGGGCATCGGCGATACTGGGCATGCCGCTCACTTCGCTGCCGGAACAACCGCAAGCAAGCGGAATTTCTGCTTCTCATGTTGCGTTATACCGATCTCGATGCGCCCGGCATCAACCGCAAGCGCATCGGCCGCGCCTGGGCCTATTTCGATGTGCACGGCAAAAGGATTACCAACCGCGGCGAGATCGATCGGCTTAACGCCATCGGACTGCCTCCTGCCTACACACAGGCTTGGTTCAATCCCGACCCGGACGGCCATATCCAGGCGGTGGGCATCGATGACCGGAGACGGCGGCAATATCGCTACCATGCCGACTTCCGGGCTGCCCAAGAGGCCGACAAATACGAAGGCTGCCTTGAGTTCGGCAAGGCGCTCCCCAAGATCCGGCGCAAGGTCGACAAGGATTTGAAGCGCAAGTCTTTGGACAAGCAGCGGGTCGTTGCGGCCGTCGTCCGACTGCTCGACGAGGAGAAGATCCGCGTCGGCAACCGGCAATATGCGCGCGAGAACAAGAGCTACGGCGCCACCACCCTCCTGTCGCGGCACGTTAAGCGCAAGCATGGCCGCTCGCTGATGCGCTTCGCCGGCAAGAGCGGGATTGTCCAGGAAGTGCCACTGACCGACCGGCGGCTGGCGCGGGTCGTCAAGCGCTGCCAGGAGCTGCCGGGCCAGCTTCTGTTCCAATATATAAACGGCGACGGCGAGCCGCAGCCGGTGACGTCGGCCGACGTCAATGAATATATCCGGGAGGCGTCGGGCGAGGACTTCACCGCCAAGCATTTCCGTACCTGGGGCGCGAGCGTCATCGCCTTTGAGCAATTGCTGAAAAAGGAGGACGACAAGCGGATCAGCATCGCCACCCTCATCGAGCCGGTTGCCGAAGCGCTCGGCAATACGCCGGCGATGAGCCGCAAGTCCTACGTCCACCCGTCACTGATCGAGGCGACCAAGGAGAATCCGCGAGATCCTCTTAATGGCATGGAGCGGCCGCGCGAGCGCAAATGGCTGTCGAGCCCCGAAGTCGGTTTTCTGCAATTCCTCAAGAAGCGGAAGCGGCGGCGCAAATTGGCCGCGGCTTGATCATGAGGCGGCTTCGCTTCATGCCGTCGACATGACCGACGCGACCAGGCTCATTCCTTGGCTCCAGGCCAATCAGCAGAACCTTCCGGTCGCCCTCGCCACGGCGGTTGGGATCATCGCGGTCATGCTGGTTCTGCGCTGGATTGGCGCGCGCATGGCCGAGGCCGATCCCGGCTGCTTGCACTGGCGGGGAATCTTAGGCCGAGTGCTGTCGAAGACCAGCATCGTCTTCATGGTCGTGACGGCGCTCGACATCGTCGTAACCTATGCCGGTCCGCCTCCGCGTGTCACTCGGCTCATCGATATCGCCTTCATCGTCAGTGCCTCCCTGCAGGGGGCAATCTGGGGGCGCGAGCTGATTCTCGGCATCATTGCGCACCGCGTTGGCGAAAGCAGCGATACGACTCTCGGCAACGCCACCGCGATCATCCGCGTCCTGGCGAGCGTCACCTTGTTTTCGCTCGCCTTCATCGTCATCCTCGACAATCTTGGCGTCAACGTCACGGCGTTGGTCGCCGGCCTCGGCATCGGCGGGATCGCCATCGGCCTTGCCGCCCAAGGCGTCTTTTCGGACTTGTTCGCCGCGCTTTCGATCCTGTTCGACAAGCCATTCCGCCGGGGCGACATCGTCAGATACGGGACGACCACCGGCACGATCGAGCGCATCGGCCTCAAGACCACCCGGTTGCGCGCGTTGACTGGCGAGCAGGTGATCATGGCCAACACCAAGCTGCTCGAGAATGAAATCCACAATCTGGCTGACGGAACGCTGCGCCGGCAAACGCTCACGTTCTCGCTTGTATACCAGACCCCGACCGATGCGCTCGCAAGCCTCGCCGACATCGCCCGGCCTGCAGTCGAGGAACAGCGCGGATGCAAGCTGGTGCGCTGCCTGGCCGTCAATCTCGGAGCCAGCGGCATCGACTGCGAATGCACCTATGACGATAAGTCGAAGGACGCCGATACGCTGGCGCGGCACAAGGCAGCGATCATCACTGCCTTGCTCGACGCTTTGGCCGAGCGAGGCCTCGCCCTCTCCTACCCAACCCAGACGACCTTCACCGCCGCTCCCGACGGCACCTTGGTGATGCCCTACGCGCCGCCCGCCAATCCTGCCTGAGGCGGGCTTGCAGCGCTGAAGGACGGGCCCTAGACGCCCAACCCATGCCCATCGCCAGCCTCGAGGAAATTACCGCCCGCATCGGCACCGAAATCGGCACGTCTGCTTGGATCACCATCGACCAGGAACGCATCGACAAGTTCGCCGAGGTCACCGAGGACCGGCAATATATTCATGTCGATCCAGAGGCTGCCGCCAAGTCGATGTTCGGCGGGACTATCGCCCACGGCTTCCTCTGCCTGTCGCTCCTGAGCCGCTTCGCAGCCGACGTCATGCTGATCCCGCCGAACCTGAAGATGGCGGTCAATTACGGCTTTGACAATGTCCGCTTCCTTGCCCCCGTCCCGGTCGGGGCGCGCGTGCGCGGCATCTTCACGCTTGCCAACATTGAGGAAAAGGCGCCGGGCAAGCTGCTCGTCCATCACAATGTCATGGTCGACATCGATATTACCGAGAAACCCGCGCTGACCGCCGACTGGCTCGGCCTGCTCGTGCTCTAGGAAGGACAATCCCATGGCTACTCGCGACGCCGTCATCGTCTCCACCGCCCGCACCGGCATCGGCCGCGCCTATCGCGGCGCCTTCAACGCGACGCCCTCGCCGACACTGGCCGCCCACCCGATCCGCGCCGCTGTCGAGCGCGCGAAACTGGATCCGGCCGAGATCGACGACGTCATCATGGGCGCCGCCTTGCAGCAGGGCGTGCAGACCACCATCGGTCGCACCGCGGCGCTGCGCGCCGGGCTGCCGGTGACGGTCGCCGGCATGTCCATGGATCGCCAGTGCGCCTCTGGCCTCATGGCAATCGCCACCGCTGCCAAGCAGGTGATCGTCGACCGCATGGACGTCGTCGTCGCCGGCGGCGTCGAGAGCATCAGCCTTGTCCAGACCGGCGAGATGCGCCTCGGCCCCGATCCCGAGCTGCTGGCCATGCACAATGGCGTCTACATGCCGATGATCGATACTGCCGAAGTCGTCGGCAACCGCTACGGCATATCGCGTGACCGCTGCGACGAATATGCGCTGCGTTCGCAGCAGCGCACTGCCGCCGCCCAGGAAGCAGGCAGGTTCGACGATGAGATCGTCCCTGTGACCGCAAAGATGGCGGTCAAGAACAAGGAGACCGGCGAGGTCTCCATGCAGGAAATCACCCTGACCAAGGACGAGGGCAACCGTCCCGAAACGACGCTCGAGGCGCTCGCCAAGCTGGAGCCAGTGCGCGGACCGGAGAAAATCATCACCGCCGGCAATTCCTCGCAATTGAGCGACGGCGCCTCGGTCTGCGTGGTCATGGACAGTGCGTTGGCGGAGCAGCGTGGGCTGAAGCCGCTCGGCCGCTATCTCGGCATGGCGGTGGCCGGTACCGAGCCCGACGAAATGGGCATCGGCCCGGTGTTCGCCGTTCCCAAGCTCCTGAAGCGCTTCGGCCTGACGGTCGACGATATCGGCCTGTGGGAATTGAATGAGGCCTTCGCCGTCCAGGTGCTTTACTGCCAGGACCAGCTCGGCATCCCCGATGAATTGCTCAACGTCGACGGCGGCGCCATCTCGATCGGACACCCCTACGGCATGTCGGGCGCGCGCCTGACGGGACACGCGCTCATCGAAGGCAAACGGCGCGGGGCCAAATATGTCATCGTCACCATGTGTGTTGGCGGCGGCATGGGCGCGGCGGGCCTGTTCGAAGTGCTGTAACCGGCATAGCATGGCGGCACCATTTCGCTTTAGGGAGCGCCGACGATGCTTAGCTACATCCTTGATGCGATTGCGGTCGTAATCCTGCTTGTCGTGCTGAGCAATTTCCGCATCAATCGGGAATATCAGCGCGGCGTGCTTTTCCGGCTTGGCCGGCTCGCCCCGATGAAGGGGCCGGGCTGGTTCTGGTTGATCCCGTTTGCGGACCGTGTCGTCAAAGTCGACATGCGGATCATTACCTACCAGCTCGAAACGCAGGAGACGATTACCCGCGACGGCGTCGCCGTGCGGGTCAACGCCGTCCTCTGGTTTCGGGCCGATTCAGCGGTAAACGTGGTCACGTCCGTCGAAAACTGGGTAGCGGCGACGGTCCAGGCGGCGGAAACAGCATTGCGCGACGCCATTGGCCAGAGTGAGCTGGACCATATGCTCAAGGACCGGCTGGCGATAAACAAGCGCATGCAAACTTTGTTGTCCGCCGCGTCGATGAAATGGGGCGTCGAGATTGATTCCGTCGAAATCAAGGACGTCGACATCCCCGAGCAGATGCAGCGCGCGATCGCCAAGGAAGCCGAAGCGATTCGCGAAAAGCGCGCCCGCATCATCAGGGCGGAAGGCGAGCAGGAAGCGGCGAAAAAGCTTTCTCAAGCGGCCGACACGATCAGCGCGTCTCCAGGGGCGCTCGAGCTGCGCCGACTGCAAACGCTCACGGAAATAGGCGTCGAGCATAACAGCACGATCATCGCCATGCTGCCGGTCGAGCTCGTCCACGCGGCGCGCAAGATCGCAGGCATGCCGGCCGTGGATGCAGAACAGGTCTAGCAGTGGGGCAACTGCTCCTATCGAAACGCCAACCAGGCAAGCACGAGCGCCAAGGGCGTCATGAGGGACCCAACCAGGCGGAACCGCCGCTCGGCCTGCTCGCCAGTGCCGGGTAATTGCAGCGAACGCTTTGCAATGGTCGGAATGAGCAGATGGAGCGCTCCCTTCAGGACAAGCGCCCAGCCGATCAGCGTGAAGACGATCGCCGGGCCGCTCCAGTTGTTGTGAAAGGCGACGATCAGCAGCCCGAGCGGCAAGTGGATCGCGGCCGTCGCCAACCCTGGTGCGTCGCTCTTGGCAATGCCTTCGAACGAGGCCCGCCAGGCGCCCGGCGCGGTGATGTGTGACAGGGCGGTGAGCAACAGCACCATCGCGGTAAGCCGCTCGATACCGAGTTCGATACTCACTTCAGGTAATTTTCCGAGCGGATCCAGCGGCTGGCCATCCACTTGACGCCGCTCGTCACCGGCAGGCCGGCATGCAGCATACGCGGATCGGGCTGGCCGTCGTCGGTTGTGTTGCGGAACACCAGCATGTCGCCGAGGGCGCCGCGCACGGTGACGTCGATATTCGGGAAATGCGTTTCACCGCCCTCGAAGTCATTGTTGAGCCAGATCAGTGCCGTCAGCTGCCGCATGCCGCCTAGATCCGAGCCTCCGGCGTCATGGTGCGGACGGTATTGCTGGCCAGGCGCGTAGCGCAGGATCGTCAGCGGCTCGCCCCAGCCCGTCTCGGTCAAGGTGGCGGCAGCGATGCAGCGGTTGAACGCCTGGACAACCAGGTCCTCGGCCAGATGCGGGAAGCTGCTGGTGTCGGCGTCGCGTATGGCGTCGATCACCCCCTGGCCCGTCGCCTCGTCGATCACCATCGCGCGCTCCATCCATGGCGTGCCGAGCAACATCAGGTAGCGGCATTCGGCAGGGCTGAAGAGGCCCGGAAAAACGGCGATATAAGGCTCGGCGGAGACGATATCCGGTTTAATCTCGGCCAGCCTTTTCCCGCAGGAAACATGGTCGAGAAAGGCAAGCTGCACGCCCGCGAACCGATCCTCGTCGGCGAGCGCCTTCAGCATTGCCTTCGCCGCCTCTGGATCCGCTGGCCGGCCGATGCCGGCAGCGGTCAGATAGACCCACGCGCGCCGGCCGTCCTGATGACCGAGCTGCGCCGCCTGCTCGACCGCGCGATACGCAGCTTGCTGGTCGGGCCCGCAGCCGATGCCGAGCAAATAATGCTCGGCCAGGGACATGGCCGCGTCGCCGTCGGTCTTCGCCCGCTTTACCAGGTCAGCCAGGTCGGTCATCGCCGCGCTGTCTGCCTCGCGCTTCCCTTTTTGTCACCCCGCACTAGGCTCGCGGCACCGTAACGATTGAACCGAAGGCGCAATAACGGGTTGAGACCGGCAAACAGGAGGATCGTGCATGCCCATGTCCGAAACCCCGCTGGCCGAGCGCATCGCCCGCGTCCTTGCGGGCGCCGAGCTCAGCAGCAATGCCGATGGCCGCGACTCCCATGCCGGCGGCAAGGTCGACGTCGCCTGGAAGGAGCATCTCAACCAGGCCCTGGCGGTCCTCCACACCATGCGCGAGCCGGACCATCTGATGGCCGAGGCCGGCGACCCTCAGGTCTGGACCCGGATGGTGGACGCTGCGATTCAGGACGCTGAGTAAGCCTGGATGCACGCACGCGCTCGCGAGAAACCCCGCGCCGATCCGCGCTGGACGCTGGCGGCGTCGATCCTCGCCTCCAGCCTGTCCTTCGTCGACGGCAGCGTGCTCAATGTCGCCTTGCCCGCCATCCGCGCCGGTTACCAGGCCGGGGCCGCCGAAGTGCAGTGGGTCGTCAACGCTTACCTCCTGCCGTTGTCGGCCCTGCTGCTGCTCGGCGGTGCGCTCGGCGACCATTTCGGCCGGCGTCGGCTGCTGGTCGTCGGCACCTTCCTGTTCGGGATTGCGTCTTTAATCTGCGCGCTGGCGCCGAGCCTGCAGCTGTTGCTGGCGGCGCGCGGTGCGCAAGGCGTCGGCGCCGCTTTGCTGCTGCCCAACAGCCTCGCTTTGCTCAATGCCGCCTACCAGGGCGAGAAGCGCGGGTGGGCGGTCGGCATCTGGGCGGCCGCCGGCGCCGCCGCGGCCGCTATCGCGCCGCTAATCGGCGGCTGGTTGGTCGACCATGTCGGATGGCCGTCAATCTTTTACATCAACCTGCCATTGGCCGGGGCCGCCATCCTGCTCGCACTCATGTTCGTCACCGAAAGCCGCGATCCTGGCGCCGGACGCACCGATTATGGCGGCGCCCTGCTCGCCACGGCCGGGCTCGGCGCCGCGACCTATGCGCTGACCCGCTGGTCGTCGTCGGGCCGATTCGATGCCGTGACCATCGCCGCGATCGTCGTCGGCGTCGTTCTTCTGATTGGCTTCCTGTGGGTCGAGAGGGATCGCGGGGCCAAGGCGATGATGCCGGTCTCCCTTTTCACGGACGATTGCTTCGTCGGCCTCAATCTCATGACCCTGCTCCTTTACGGCGCGTTCGGGGCGGTCATGTTGCTGGTTCCCTATGTGCTGATCGAGGCCGGCGGCTACTCGCCCGTCCAGGCCGGACTGGCGTTGTTGCCGCTGCCGATTCTACTCACCTTGGGCTCGCCGGTGATGGGCCAGTTGGCGGCACGCCTCGGCCCGCGTCGGCCACTGACCATCGGCCCTTTGGTGGTCGCCGCCGGCATGCTTCTCGGCCTGCGCATCCACGCGGATGATTCCTATTGGACCGCCGTCCTGCCTGCCATGTCGGTGATGGCCCTCGGCATGGCGATCGCGGTCGCGCCTTTGACCTCGGCGGTGCTCGGCTCGGTCGAGGAAAAGCACGTCGCCATGGCCTCGGGCTTCAACAGCGCCGTCGCCCGATTGGGCGGCCTCATCGCCACCGCTTTGCTGGGCGTTGTCCTGTCGAAGGAGGGCGGCCGGCTGATCGCCGGCTTCCACGGCGCCATGATTGCCTCTGGCCTGGTCGCGGCGGCGGCCAGCGCCGTTGCCTGGGTCAGCCTTCGATCTTCGAAAAGTCCGCAACTTGGTGAACCGCGTCGCGGAAGCGGGCGAGCAGGTTCAACCGCCGCGCCCTCGTTTCCTTGTGTGGGTCGTTAACGGTCACATGATCGAAAAAAGTATCAATCGGCGCGCGCAATGACGCCAGCGCCGCCATCGCCGCGGTGAAATCCTCCGCCTCGACCGCCGCCTTGGCTTTCGGCTCCGCCCTGTTGAGCGCCGCGACCAGCGCCTTCTCCTCGGCCGGCGCGTCGGCGGGCAGCGCCTTACCCTGCGCAATTTCGGCGACCGCCTCGGCGATGGCGGGCTCCTCGACCTCGACCAACGGATCTTCCTCTCCGGTCTGCGGAATGCCCTGCTCGCCCCTCCCCGCCATCACCCGCGGCAGGTCCCAATTCTCGCGTTTGAGGATATTCGCCGCGCGCGTGTAGCCCACCAGTAGGTTGGCACCGTCAGCAGTATCAACAAATGCCTGCAATGCCTGTACCCGCCGAACCATGCGGACGTTATCGCCGCCCGTCTCAACGGCCGCAACGGCATCGATCATGTCATGGCGAACGCCGCCTTCGCGCTGCTGAACCTTAAGCCGCTCAAGGAGAAACCCGGCAATTTCCTGTCCCGCGTCTGCGCCTCCCTTGTGCGCCGCCGCTGTGATCAACTCACGCATCGACGCCCGCAACTGGTTGTTGAGAATCAGGCTGATAATAGCCAGAGCAGCACGGCGAAGCGCAAAAGGATCCTTCGATCCCGTTGGCTTTTCGCCGAATTGGAAGAAACCGACGAGACTATCCAGCCGGTCCGCGAGCCCCACGGCAACCGTCACCGGCGCCGTCGGCACCTCGTCCCCCTGCCCCACCGGCTTGTAATGATCGCGGATGGCGTCGGCGATGGCCTTCGGCTCGCCTTGGCGCTCGGCGAGGTAGCCGCCGACCACGCCCTGCAGCTCGGGGAACTCGCCGACCATGCCGGTGACGAGGTCGGCCTTGGCCAGCCGCGCGGCGCGTTCGGCCAGGTCGGCTACCGTCATCCCGGCGGAGGCCGGGATCTCAGCGAGACTTGCCGCCGCGTGTTCGCGTCCTGAGGCCCCGGTCTTCGTCGGGGCGACGATCCCTTCCTCAACCAGCCACCTCGCCAGCGTCGCTACCCGCTCTACCTTATCGGCGACGGTGCCGAGTTTCTCGTGGAAGACGATGCCGGAGAGCTTCTTTGCCTGCTCTTCCAGCGGCACCTTCAAATCCTGCTCCCAGAAGAAGCGGGCGTCGGCCAGCCGCGCCGCGAGCACGCGCCTGTTGCCCTCGACGATGGCTTCGCCGCCATCGTTCGCGTCGATATTGGCGATGCAGACGAAGGCCGGTGCCAGCATCCCCGTCCCGTCCGTGCAGGCAAAGTATTTCTGGTTGGTGCGCATGGTGAGCACAATCACCTCACGCGGCACGTCGAGGAAATCGGCGTCGAAGCGGCCGAGAAGCGGAACGGGCCACTCGGTCAACCCCGCATTCTCGACCACCAGCCCTTCGTCCTCGACAAGGACGAGCCCCGAGCTCTTCGCCGCCTTGGCCGCGCCCTCGCGGCTGATCGCCTCGCGCTCCTCATGGTCGACGATCACATGGCAGGCGCGCAATTTCTCGGCATAGTCGTTCGCCGAGCCGATGGTGATCGTGCCGGGATGGTGGAAGCGATGCCCCACTGTCGCCGCGCCGGCGACGATGCCGTCGATTTCGACTGGTACGATTTCCTCGCCCAGCAAGGCGACGATGCCGTGCAGCGGCCGAACCCAACGCAATTTGCCGCCGCCCCAGCGCATCGACTTGGGCCAGGGGAAGTCGCGGACGACCGCCGCCACCGCGTCGGCCAGCACCGCGCTTGCCGCACGGCCCGGCCGGTCGATCTTTGCGAACAGGACGCCGTCGCGTTCCTCGAGCTGTTCGCGCGTCAGGCCGGTCTTCTTGAGGAAGCCCGCCAGCGCCTGCTCCTGCGCATTGGCTCGTGGGCCCTTAATTTCTTCGCTCACTGCCTCGGTAGCCGCCGGCAGTCCGCGCGCGATCAACGCCAGCCGCCGCGGCGTCGAAAAAGTCTCGATGCCCTCGGTCGTCAGCCCCGCCCGTTGCAGCTCCTCGGCGAACAGCCGTGCCAGATCGGCGCGCGCCCGCGTCTGCATCCGCGCCGGGATTTCCTCCGAGAGCAGCTCGAGCAGGAAGTCACTCACGCGGCGTAGCCCTTCGCCTCGATCCACTCGCCGCAGGCACCTTTGGCGAGGTCGCGGACGCGGCCGATATAGGCCTGGCGCTCGGCCACCGAGATCACGCCCCGCGCCTGCAACGTGTTGAAGATGTGGCTGGCCTTGATCGCCTGCTCATATGCCGGGATCGGCAGCTTGGCCTTGAGGCAATTTTCCGCCTCCGCCGCCGCCCTCCTGAACAGGTCGAACAGGGCCTCGCTGTTGGCGACTTCGAAGTTCCACTCCGACATCTGCTTTTCATTGTCGAGAAAGACGTCGCCATAGGTAACGCCGTCGTTGTTGAAGGCGAGATCGAAGACATTGTCCTTGCCCTGGATGTACATCGCCAGCCGTTCCAGGCCGTAGGTCAGCTCGCCGGCGACCGGCTTGCAGTCGAAGCCCCCGACCTGCTGAAAATAGGTGAACTGGGTCACTTCCATGCCGTCGCACCAGACTTCCCAGCCCAGCCCCCAGGCGCCCAAAGTCGGGCTTTCCCAATCGTCCTCGACGAAGCGGATATCGTGCTTCAGGGGATCGATGCCGATGGCGTCGAGGCTCCCGAGGTAAAGCGCCTGCAAATCGGGTGGGCTCGGCTTCAGCATCACCTGGTACTGGTAATAATGGCCGAGGCGATTGGGGTTCTCGCCATAGCGTCCATCGGTCGGCCGGCGGCAAGGCTGGACAAAGGCGGCCTTCCACGGGTCCGGCCCGAGTGCCCTGAGCACCGTCGCCGGATGAAAGGTCCCCGCCCCCATCTCCATGTCATAGGGCTGGAGGATCAGGCAGCCGCGTGTCGCCCAATAATGGTGCAGGGTCAGGATCAGGTCCTGGAAGCTCAGCGACAATCGAGTTCCCCGTTCTCAGATGATGCGGCGGCTTTGGCCCAAGCGATAAGCACTGACAAGCGCGTTCACCCTTCCTACATGCTTCCGGCCGAATGGAGATGGCGAGAGGAATTGCATGCGTATCTGGGACAAGATTCGAAACAGCCTTGCCGCTTTTGGCCTTGCCGTCATGGCGGCGGGCGCGGCCGCGCCTGCCGATGCCAAGGATGCGAAGCCGGCGCTGTGGAAGGTGTCCGACCGCGACACGGACATCTATCTGTTCGGCACGGTCCATTTGCTGCCGCCCGGTACCCAGTGGCGCACGGCCAAGTTCGACAAGGCGGCGAGCGAGGCCGGGACTTTGGTCGTCGAGACGATCATCGACGAAAAGAATCCGCAGGCGTTCGCCATGGAACTCGCCCGGCTCAGCGTCCGTCCCGGCTTGCTGCCCGTGCTCGATCGGGTCCGGCCGGAAAAGCGCGCCGCTTTGCAGTCGGTGATCACCAAGTCCGGGATTCCGGTCGCGGCGCTCAACAATATGGAAACCTGGGCGGCCGCCTTTGCTTTGTTGCAGTTGCAGTTCAAGGAACTGGGCGTCTCCGGCACCGACGGGGTCGAAATCGCGCTCCGCAACTCCTTCACGGCCGCTGGCAAACCCGTCCAGCAGCTCGAAACCAATTCGCAGCAGCTCGGCTTCTTCGATGCCTTGCCGGAATCGGCGCAGCGTGAGCTGTTGGAAGGCGCGGTCGAAGAACCAGCCAAGGCCAAGCTGCAGTTCGACGCTATGGTCGCCGCCTGGATGAGCGGCGACGTCGACGCCATCGGCCAGACCTTCAATGCGGAGTTCCAGGCCTCGCCCGAGCTCAAGCAGGCCCTGCTGCTGCGGCGCAACGCCAATTGGAGTTACTGGCTCGAAACCCGACTCGCCCAACCGGGCAAAGTCCTGGTCGCGGTTGGCGCCGGCCATCTGGCCGGCAGCGATTCGGTCGTCGAGATGCTGAAGAAGCGCGGCCTCAGGGTGAAGCGCGTCCAGTAATCCGGATAATCCACAATTTTGCGACGAATTGCAGCCGGTTAAACGTTTAGTAACCTTGACGGGCAGATGCTACTCCAACACACTGCTCGTACAACCCGGGGGGGTTCAAGGTGCAGGAACGACTGGTTTTTTCAGGGCGACGAGCCTTCCGCGGCACCATCCGCTCCTTGCGCCGGCGACTGGCCACCGCGGCCCTGCTTCCCGCGCTCGCATTCGCGGCCCTGCCCACTGGCCCCGCAGCCGCAAATTCGAACACCAGTGTCGCCGTGCCGGCCGAGCCCGGCCCGGCCCTCTGGGTGGTTCAGGATGCCGACACCACCATTTTCCTGTTTGGCACCTTCCACGCATTGGACGGCCGCTCCAACTGGTTCGCACGCAGTGTCCGCGCCGCTTTCGACGCTTCCGACGAGCTGGTGCTGGAAACTCTCGTGCCCGAGAATCCGGCCGAGCTTCACGCCATCCTGAGCCGCCAGTCGCTCGTTCGCGAGCCTCGGGCCGGTCAGCCTGTCCTGTCCGCCCAGCGCGCGCCGTCGTTCGTCGCCTCTGCCGGCCAGGCCATGTCCGCCGGCCGTTCGATGGGCATGTCAGTCGACCAGGGCGCGGATGCCGTCCTTCGCCGCGCCGCCGACGCCAGCGGCAAGCCCGTTGAGGGTCTGGAAAGCTTTGAATTCCAGCTCCGCATGTTCGGCAGCCTTCCGACGCCCACGGCGCGACAGGGCCGCGGCAACCTCACCGGCCTTCTTGGCGGCATGCAGTCGGCCTGGAACCGCGGCGACAATGCTGACTTCATCGCCGTTCTCGGCAATGTCCGCGCTCAATCTCCGCAGACTTACAAGACACTGTTTGTCGACCGCAACACACATTGGGCCGGCTGGATCGCCAACCGCATGACGCAGCCCGGAACCGTGTTCGTCGCCGTCGGCACCGGCCACCTGGTCGGCCCCGACAGTGTCCAGAGCCAGCTCGCCGCTCGGGGAATCAGTTCGGCCAGAATCAGCTGACTTATTGCCAATCGCGGTGCCTCCGCTTATAGGCGCGCGCTTGCCCACCCATGGTCATCCCTGGAGGCGTGGCGGGGCATTAACTAACTGAAGGAAAAGCAAGCAATGAGCGAACAGCTGACGCTGCCCGCCGAAGCGCGCGATCGGGCTGGCAAGGGAGCCTCCCGAGCACTGCGCCGCGATGGCCGGGTCCCCGCCGTGGTTTACGGCGAGAAGCAGGATGCCCTCTCGATCCATGTCGAGGAGAAGCTCCTGACCAAGATGCTCCACACGGGGCACTTCATGAATAGCGTCGTCATGATCGACGTCGGCGGCAGGTTGGCCCGCACCCTTCCCAAGGCGGTCGACTTCCATCCGGTTTCCAGCCGGCCGATCCATGTCGACTTCCTGCGCATCGGCGAGCACAGCAAGGTGACCGTCGCCGTGCCAGTGCGCTTCGACAATGAGGAAGCCTCGCCGGGCCTGAAGCGCGGCGGCGTGCTCAACGTCGTCCAGCACGAGCTTGAGCTGGTTTGCGACGCGGCGCACATCCCGAACGAGATCCATATCCCGCTCGATGGACTCGAGATTGGCGATTCGATCCACATAAGCGAGGTCAAGCTGCCGGAAGGCACGACTCCCGCCATCGACGACCGTGACTTCACCGTCGCCACCATCGTCGCCCCGTCTGCGATGAAGGCCGAGGAAGAAGAGGCCGCGCCCGAGGGCGAGGTCCCGACCGTCGGTGAAGAAGGCGAAGAAGGCGAAGCCGGAGCCGAAGGCGCTTCCGAGGGCAGCGAAGGCGAGTAAAGACCCGCGCTTGATCCCAATCGCCGTTCGTCCTGAGCTTGTCGAAGGACTGCCTTTCCTTAAAGGCAGGACACCCCTTCGACTGCGCTCAGGGCGAGCGGTTTTTGTTTATCACGCCACCTGCTAGCGAAGCGGGATGCAAATCTGGGCCGGTCTCGGCAATCCGGGCACGCAATATGCGATGCATCGCCACAATGTCGGCTTCATGGCCGCTGACATTATAGCCGAAGTGCATAACTTCGGCCCGTGGCAGAAAAAGTTCCGCAGCCTCATCAGCGAAGGTCGCATCGGCCGCCATCGCATCCTGCTGCTAAAACCGCAGACCTTCATGAACGACAGCGGCGACGCGGTTCAGCAGGCGCTGAAATTCTACAAGCTCGACCTCGATTCCCTGACCGTCTTCCATGACGAGCTCGACCTTGCGCCGTTCAAAGTGAAGGTGCGGATCGGCGGCGGCCTTGCCGGCCATAATGGCCTGCGCGCAATCGATGCCGTCTTCGGCCCCGATTTCCGGCGTGTGCGCATCGGCATCGGCCACCCCGGCCACAAGGATCGCGTCAACGGTCACGTGCTCGGCAATTACGCCAAGGCCGAGATGGAGCCCTTGGCGGACGTGCTTGGCGCCATCGCCGCCGAGGCCGAATGGCTTGCCGACGGCGACGCGGTGCGTTTTATGAGCGAGGTCGCGCGGCGCCAGGCTGAGTGATCGCGCTTGCCGGGCGCTTCAGCCGGAACTTGCCGTTGAAGGCGATCGTCACGCGATCGTCCTTGCTATCGTTGGGATGGACCCAATGGACGAGCGTGGCGGGAAATATCAGCACCATGCCGGGCTTGGGTCGGACGTGCAGCTTGTCCGCCGTGACCGGCGCTTTGAACGCCCCAAGCGAGGGCAGCGGCTTGTGCGGCGACAGGAATTCAATCGCGCCGGCCTGCCGGTCCCCGCTGCCGGGTACGCTCACATAATAAGTGCCCGACCAGAAGGCGCCGAGATGGTCGTGCGGGGCATTGTAGGCGCCGCTCGGATTGACGTTGATCCAGCCCTCGGCGACCATCTCGACGGCGCTCAAGTCGGCATCCGGCGCGACATGCCGCGTCGACTGGGCCAGCATCTGCATCAGCATCTTGGCCAGCTCCGCCTGTGCCGGCTCCTCGCGCTCGAACAAATCGGTGGCCGAGTGCCAGCCCTTGCGGTTGCTCTTGACCACGCCCTCATCCGCAGCCCGCCGCTTGGCGATCTCCTTCAAGAGCGCGCGGTTCAGCTTGTCCGAATCCTCGATCTCGTAACGCAGCAAGGGCGTAGGAAACAGGAGATCGGTGGACTTGAGCGTGAATGCCATGGCCGGACCCAAGCGCAACTTGCTCGCCGAGGCAATGCTTTGCCGCCAGTCGCGCCGCGACTATGGCGGCGGCATGGCTGTCCGCTCCCTCTTCCCCACCCTTCTCTACGATTCCGAGATCGGCGATCCCGCGCTGCTCGGCCAGCTGGCCCACTCCATCCGCAGCCTTGCGCGCGATGATGCCGCCGGCATCAGCTGGAGCCGCGACAAGGGCTATCGCGGCTACACCAGCTACGCCTCTCTCAACGATCTCCCGCGCCGCGACCCTGCCTTTGCCGATCTGGTCAAGCTGCTGGTGCGGCACGCGGCTAAGTTTGCCGACGACGCCGCTTTCGATCTCGCGCGCAAGCCGCGGCTCGACAGCCTGTGGGCCAATCTGTTGAAAGTCGGTGGGAATCACAGTGGGCATATCCATCCTCAGGCCATCATTTCCGGCACTTTCTATGTCGAGGTCCCGCCGAACTCGGGCGCCATCCGCTTCGAGGACCCGCGGCTCCCGCTGATGATGGCGGCGCCGCCGCGAGAGGATATGTTCATCACCGTCCAGCCCCGCGCCGGCCTGCTGCTGCTGTGGGAAAGCTGGCTGCGCCACGAAGTGCTGGCCGGCACCGGCAAGGGCGAGCGGCTCAGCATCAGCTTCAATTTCGCCTAATTCGCCCCCGGCCCATATTCCCACCGCCACGGTAGGCCGGTGTCGCCGAGGATCGCGTCGATCAGCTTCGAAAATGCCGGCTCGGCCCTGACGTCATTGGACAGGACGACAACGCAGCGCCGCCCTCTCTCTGCACATGCCAGCATATTGGCCGTGCTGTCGTTGTGCCCGCCCTTGAAGAAGCCCGGGCCTTGCGGTCCTCTGAAGGTGACGACGCCCAGGCCCGCGGCGAGATGTTTCCATCGGTCGCCGGGGTGCAGTTCCGGCTGGAAGTTCGGGAATTGCGATTTCGTGGTGATCGGCAATTGGGCCTTGAGCATTTCCGCCCGGCTTGACGGCTTCAGGCCTTCACCGCGCATGAATCCAGCCGCGAATTTGGCCAAGTCGGATATGCTGGTGTCCATTGAGCCGGCCGCGCGAACCTTGCTGCGCTCATCGTGCGGCTCGACGCTGCCGTCCGCTTTCCAGCCGTCTGCCAGGTTCCTGGCGAAGTCAGGCCGCCACATCATGCTGGTGTTGGTCATGCCGAAGCGGTCGAACACCCGGCGCTGCATCTCGTCGCCGAGCTTCATGCCAATCCCCTGCTCGAGCGTGAACTGCAGCAGGATCATGCCTTCGCCTGAATAGGAATAGCGGCTGCCCGGATCGAAGTGGATCCGCAGCTTCTGGTCGGGCTCGTCCCACCAGAAATTGGGGAAGCCGGAGCTGTGGGTCAGCAGGATGCGGGGAGTGATCTTCTTCCATCGCTCATCTTCGGCGAGGTCGGCCCAATGCCCATAGGCATCGAGATTGCCGTAGTCGGGGAGCGGCTTGGCGAAATAGTCCGCGACAGGCGTGTCGAGGCTGATCTTCCCTTCCTCGACCAGCTGCATGACGGTGTAGGCGAAGACGGTCTTGGTAATCGACGCGCCGTACATCACCGTGTCGGTGGTTAGCAGCTCACCCTTGGCGTCGCGCTCGCCGAAGGCCTGGACGGATTCGATCCGGCCACCGTCGATGACCGCGACGGCAAGGCCGCGGGCCCCGGTCTCGGCCATCGCTTGCCTGGCAAGCTCCGCGACTCTTGACGCATTTGGAACCTTGGCGGCCGCCTGCGACCCCAGGGAAAGCATCGCCAGGCCCATGGCCAGAATTCGCATGTTCGCCAGCCCCCTGCCAATGCTGGCATTTGTCAGCACGGATGCGTATCGCGCGTCAAACTTTCCCCGAATCAGGAATAATCCATGGGATTCCGCTGCGGCATCGTCGGCCTGCCGAACGTGGGCAAATCGACGCTTTTCAATGCCTTGACCGAAACACAGGCGGCGCAGGCCGCCAACTATCCGTTCTGCACGATCGAGCCCAATGTCGGCCAGGTCGCGGTGCCCGACGCGCGGCTGGAAAAGCTCGCGGCCATCGCCGGCTCGGCCAAGATCATCCCGACCCAGCTCGCCTTTGTCGACATCGCCGGCCTGGTGAAGGGCGCGTCCAAGGGCGAAGGCCTCGGCAACCAGTTCCTCGCCAACATCCGCGAGGTCGACGCCATCGTCCACGTCCTGCGCTGCTTCGAAAATGACGATATCCAGCATGTCGAAAACAAGGTCGACCCGATTGCCGACGCCGAAACCGTCGAGACCGAGCTGCTGCTCGCCGATCTTGAAAGCCTCGAAAAGCGCGTTCCCAACCTCGTCAAGCGCGGCCAGACCGGCGACAAGGAATCGAAGATTGCGGCCTCGGTCCTCAGTCAGTCGCTCGAGCTGCTGCGCGAAGGCAAGCCGGCGCGGCTGACGAAGCCGAAGGATGAGGAGGAAGCCCGCGTCTTTGCCCAGGCGCTACTGCTGACCGCCAAGCCGGTGCTCTATGTCTGCAACGTCAATGAGGAGGATGCGGGACAAGGCAATGCGCATAGCGCCCGCGTCTTTGAAAAGGCCCAAGCCGAGGGCGCTGAAGCCGTGGTCGTCTCCGCCGCCATCGAGGCCGACCTCGTCACCATGGACATGGAGGAGCGGCTGGCATTTCTCGAGGAAATGGGGCTGCATGAAACCGGCCTCGCCCGCGTCATCCGCGCCGGCTATGACCTGCTGCACCTCATCACCTTCTTCACCGTCGGGCCGAAGGAAGCGCGTGCCTGGACGGTAGAGAAAGGCTCGAAAGCGCCGCGGGCGGCCGGAGAGATCCACACCGATTTCGAGCGCGGCTTCATCCGCGCCGAGACCATCGCCTATGGCGATTACATTGCGCTCAACGGCGAGGCCGGTGCCCGCGACGCCGGCAAGCTACGCCAGGAAGGCAAGGACTATGTCGTCAAGGACGGCGACGTCCTCCACTTCAAGTTTAACGTCTAGCTTCCCGGAACAGCATCCAGGACAGCAGCAGCGTAACCGCCAGCGCGATCCAGCTGACGTTCTGCCCGATGGTGTGGCTGCCGACGATGATCTGGAAATGCGTGACGAGACGGTAGGCGTGCGCGAGCGCCATCACCAGAAAGATGATCGCCGCAAGCATCGTAAAGGGTCTGTTGTTGGCCATGTCGTTCCCTCCCCTTGCACCTGCATAGCATGAAAGCAGTTGCTGGCCCGAATGCCGTCCCTTAGCCATGATTGCGGTGAACCAGGACGCACAAAAGGGCGACAGGGCCGGCACGGGGCGACGGATAGCCGCGGCCGAGTACGACCCTGCCCTGCTGAGGGCGGGCCAGGCGTTGGTCGACAATGACCTGCCGACGGCCGAGGCGGTGCTGCGCCCTTACCTGAAGCAGCGGCCGACGGACGTGAAGGCGATCCGCATGATGGCCGAGCTGGCTGCGCGCATCGGCCGGCTGGCCGATGCGGAGAATTTGCTACGCCGGGCTATCGAACTGGCGCCGGGATTCACGGCGGCGCGGTCGAACCTCGCCACTGTCCTCTACAAGCAGAACCGCGCCGCCGATGCCATCACGGAACTCGAGCGCATCGAACGAGAGGGTTCCGCCAACCTCGGCCATGCAAGCCTCAAGGCCGCCGCTCTTGGCCGCGTCGGCGGCCATGACGAAGCCCTCGGCTTGTACCGGCAGTTGCTGGACGCGCGGCCCGACGAGCCGAAGTTGTGGATGAGCTACGGCCATATCCTCAAGACAGTCGGCGAGCAGGCGGAAAGCATTGGCGCCTATCGCCGGGCGATCGGCATCAATCCGGTGCTCGGCGAAGCCTGGTGGAGCCTTGCGAACCTCAAGACTTTCCGTTTTGGCGATGCCGACATCGCGGCGATGGAAGAAGCGCTCGAGGCGCCGGATCTCGGCAAGGAGGATCGGTTCCACCTTCATTTCGCGCTCGGCAAGGCACTGGAGGACAAGGGGGAAGCCAAAACGGCGTTCCGCCACTATGCCGACGGCAATCTGCTGCGGCGGTCGGGCCTGGACTATTCGCCGGACGATAATCGGCGGCATGTCGAACGTTCGATCGCTTTGTTCACGCCCGAATTTTTCGAGGCTCGCGACGGGAAGGGCTGCGAAGCTCCCGACCCGATCTTTATCGTCGGCATGCCGCGGGCGGGCTCAACGCTGGTCGAGCAGATCCTCGCCAGCCATTCGGCGATCGAAGGTGTCGCCGAGCTGCCCGACATACCTGCCATCGCCCGGCGGCTGGACGAGCGCAAGGCGCGCGGCGATCCAAGTCACTATCCTGAATGCCTGGCGGACTTCGACGCGAACAGGCTGAAGGCACTCGGCGCAGAATATTTGGAGCGAGCCGGCATCCAGCGGTTTACGGACCGGCCGTTCTTCATCGACAAGCTTCCCAACAATTGGGCGCATGTCGGGCTCATCCGCCTCATTCTTCCCAACGCGAAGATTATCGATGCGCGGCGTCACCCACTCGCCTGTGGCTTCTCAAATTTCAAGCAGCACTATGCCCGCGGCCAGCGCTTCTCCTACGACTTGACGGACATCGGCGCCTACTACCGCGATTACGTAACGCTCATGCGTCACTTCGACACGGTCCTTCCCGGCTATGTCCACCGCGTCATTCACGAAGATCTGGTCGAAAACCCGGAGGGCGAAGTGCGCCGCCTGCTCGACTATCTGGAACTGCCGTTCGAACCCTCCTGCCTCGCTTTCTACGAGAATCCACGGGCAGTCCGCACTGCCAGCTCCGAACAGGTTCGCAGGCCGATCAGTCGAGAAGGGCTCGAGCAATGGAAGGGGTTCGATTGCTGGCTAAACCCACTCAAGGAGGCGCTTGGGCCAGTGTTGCAGGATTGGCACCGTTAGCGACCAAATTGTTCCTTGCAGGCCCATTACAATTGACGGTTCCGTGACAATGGGAACATTGGGTCCGGGTGGGGCACAAAGGGGAGATGGGCATGCGCCTGCAGCAGGACATCACGCCACATTGGAAGCGCGCCGTGACGGCGCTTCTCGCGTCGACGATCATCGCCGTGCCGGGACAGGCTTTGGCCCAGGATGCTCCGACCGAACCGGCCAACCCGGCGGTCCCCTCCCCCTCCGCTGAGGCGCCGCGGACCCCGGTCACCAGCGATGAGGAAATCATCGTCACCGCCACCAAGCGCCAGGAAAACCTGCAGGACGTGCCAATCGCGATTACAGCGATCACGACCAAAACGCTGGATGATCTACAGGTCAACGATTTCGAAGATTACGCTCGCCTGGTGCCGTCCTTGTCTTACAAGGCCGGCGGCGGTGGCGGCGGCACCGACGGCCCGGGAACGAACAACGTCTACTTCCGAGGCGTCGCGAGCGGCGAGAACGCCAACCATTCGGCTTCCTTGCCCAGCGTCGGCACCTATCTCGACGAGCAGCCCATCACGACCATCCAGGGCGCGCTCGACATCCACGTTTTCGACATTGCCCGGGTGGAGGCGCTCGCCGGACCTCAGGGCACGCTTTACGGCGCGTCGAGCCAGGCCGGGACGGTTCGCATCATCACCAATAAGCCCGATCTCAACGGCACCTATGGTGACGTAAACCTCGAGCTCAACACGGTCGCGCATGGCGACTGGGGCTATACGGGCGAAGGCTTCATCAACCTCCCCATCAGCACGAACGTCGCCGCCCGCATCGTCGGTTGGTACCGGCACGACGCCGGTTACATCGATAATGTCCGTGGCGAGTTGCCGATGACGGAATTCGTCTATGACTCGGAGCTTGGACCTGTTCCGACGGGCAACACCCTCACGCTCGACAATCAGCAGTTCGCGGAGGATGATTACAACGACGTCGACACCTACGGCGCCCGCGCGGCGCTGAGGATCGATCTCAACGACAATTGGACCATCACACCGCAGCTTATCGGGCAAGTGCAAAAGGCGAACGGCTCATTCAGTGAAGAGCGGGGCCTTGGCGACTACGAAACGATGCAGTTCAATGAGGAGCGCGCCAAGGACAAATGGTACCAGGCAGCACTCACGGTGGAAGGAAAGATCGGCAATTTCGACATCACCTATGCCGGATCGTTCATGAAGCGATGGGTCGAAAGCGAGAGCGATTACGCCGACTATGCCTACTTCTACAACGAATTGGCCGGCTACGGCGCTTACTGGGTCGACGACGCCGGCGACCCCGTCGTTCCGAACCAGCTCGTCATCGGTGACGACAATTTCAAGAAGATGTCGCACGAACTGCGCTTCGCCTCGCCCGCGGACAAGCGCCTGCGCGTGGTGGCTGGCCTGTTCTACCAGCGGCAGGAACATAATATTGAGCAGAACTATGTAATTCCGGGGCTGGCCGAATCCCTGCAGGTGCCGGGCACCGACAACATTTGGCTTACCAAACAGCAGCGCGTCGATCGGGACTATGCAGCATTCGGCGAGCTGTCCTTCGACATCACGCCGACGCTGACCGCCACCGGCGGCGGACGATGGTACAAGTTCGATAACTCGCTCGTCGGCTTCTTCGGCTACGGCCTTGGCTATAGCAGCCGCACTGGCGTCGCCGCCTGCTTCGCTCCTCCGGAAATTAGCGGTTCGCCCTGTACTAACCTCGACAAGAGCATCAAGGACAACGGATTCGTTCATCGCCTCAATTTAACCTACAAGCCGAACGAAGACCTGCTCTTCTACGCGACCTGGTCACGCGGCTTCCGCCCGGGTGGCGTCAACCGGCGCGGGACTTTCCCCCCCTACGACCCAGACTTCCTGACCAATTACGAGGCCGGCGCAAAATGGAGTTTCGGCCGCGGATCTCATTTCAATTTCGCCGGCTATATCGAGGACTGGAAAGACATGCAGGTGTCGCTCCTCGGCGAGAACGGCCTGACCGTCGTCCGCAACGTGGGCAAGGCGCAGATCAAAGGCTTTGAGGCGGATCTATACCTTAGGCCGATGCAGGGCCTGACCTGGAGCACCGGCGTGTCCTACAACCACGCCGTCCTCAAGGAGGACTTCTGTTTCGACGAGCTGGCTGTTGACTGCCGAGACGCTGGCTTTTTCGGCGGCTTGGATTTCCTGGCCGAAAAAGGTGACAAGCTACCTCTCACAGCGCCCTGGAAAGGCAGCAGTCAGGTTCGGTACGAATGGGCACTCCGTTCTGACCTTGAGGCTCATGTCCAGGGCTTGGTCACTTATGAGGGTAAGCGCCGCCGCGACCTTCGGCCGGGCATCAACGACATTTACGGCAACATGAATTCCTATGCCCAGGTCGACATCGGTGCTGGCCTGGAAAAAGGACCGTGGAACGTAGACCTCTATGTCAAGAACCTGTTCGACGTCCGCGGGCAACTTTCGAAAAGCATTCAGTGCGTCGAGGACGTCTGCGGCGATTCAATCGGTGGGACGGACGTCGGCGGCAGGATCTACACCCTCGTCAGCCGCCCGCGCACGATCGGCCTTCGCGTCGGGCGCAAATTTTAGGGGACGCCGTTCAACCGGCCATGCTACCGCGCGCCGCGTGAGCATGGCCGGATTGAGCTAAGTGGGCGTGAAACCTTCGATTATTGCCGACCCGAACGCAGCGTTTAAACACGCGCGGCAATTGCTCGCTTCCGATCCCGGCGCCGCAGCCCGGCAGGCGCGGCAGCTGCTCGAATCCCATCCCGGCGACCCCGTCCTGCTGCGCCTCCTTGGCGCCGCCTTGCGCAGGCAGGGCAAGGCGAAGGATGCCGAGCAGGTCGAGAAAGAGGCAATCGATGCTTCGACCCGCAATCCCGCCCATCGCGAAGCAGCGCGCGCGATCGCCGCCGGCGACAAGCGGCGCGCGGCCGCCATACTCGAGGCGCTGATCTCACGGGACGAGAATGACGTGGTCGCTCTCGTCATGCTCGGCCTTCAATTTTCGGTCGAAAATGAGTTCGAGCTGGCGGAATCGCTGTTGCGCAAGGCGGTCGCGGCGGCGCCCGGCGACAGTGCGGCGCGCATGGCATTGATCGAGCATTTGCATCGCGCCAAACGAGCCACCGAGGCGCTGGAGCTGCTCGACGGGCTCGGCAAGGAATCGGCTGGATCCACAGCCGCGATGGCGCTGCGCGCGAGCATCCTGCGCGACCTCGGCCGCCAGGAAGAGGAGGTGGAGATCCTCGAGAAACTGGCGGCGACGGAGCCGCGGCCGGAAAGCTTTCAAATCCGCCTCGGCCACGCTTATCGCACGCTCGGCCGAACCCCTGACGCGATCAATGCCTATCGGGCAGTGCTCGCCGAGGCGCCCTATGAGGGAACCTCCTGGTGGAGCCTCGCCAACCTCAAGACGGTGAAATTCAGCGATTCGGACATCGAGACGATGGAGCGCGGCCTGACCATCGTGCAGGCGCCGTTAGTCCACCAGATCCGCCTGCATTTCGCGCTGGGCAAGGCCCTCGAGGACCGTAGCGAAACCGAGCGCGCCTTTCATCATTACGAAGAAGGTAACCGGCTTCGGCATTCCATCGCCACCTACAAGCCCGACCAGATACAGAGCTGGGTCAACGGAGCCGAGGCCAATTACGGCACGGAATATTTCGCGGAGCGCGAGGATGGCGGCTGTCCGGCGCCGGACCCGATCTTTGTCATCGGCATGCAGCGTTCGGGCTCGACCCTGGTCGAGCAGATTCTCGACAGCCACCCGCAAATCGAAGGCACTGCCGAGCTGACGGACCTGCCCACGGTCGTGCGGGAGCAGGGTGAAATCGCGCACCGCCGGGGAGTCAGCTTCGGCGAGCACATACGCCGCATGAGCGCCGACGAGCTGCGCGCGCTTGGAGAAGATTATCTTCGACGCGCACGCGTCTTCCGACAGACGGACAAGCCTTTTTTTACCGACAAGATGCCCGCCAACTGGATGTATGTCGGCGTCATCCGCCTGATCCTGCCAAACGCCAAGATCGTCGACGTCCGCCGCCATCCGCTCGCCTGCTGCTTCTCCAACTGGAAGCAATTGTACGGCAAGGGCCTGGAGCACACCTACTCGATGGAGAACATGGGCCGTTATTATGCCGATTATGTGCGGCTCTTGCGGCTGATGGACAAAGTCCAGCCCGGCAAGATCCACCGGGTGATCTACGAACGGCTCGTCGAGGATGTCGAAGGCGAGGTCCGCAGCCTGCTCGCCTACCTCGGCCTGGAGTTCGACGATGCGTGCCTCAATTTCCACTCCAATGAGCGCTCGGTCCGAACCATCAGCGCCGAGCAGGTTCGCCGCCCGATCAACCGCGAGGGGGTGGACCAATGGCGCGCGTTCGAGCAGTGGCTCGGCCCGCTCAAGAAAGGGCTCGGACCCGCCCTGGAGAATTGGCAGGAATGATCTATTTCGAAGACTTGGAAGTCGGGCGCGAGAGCGTCTTCGGCTCGTACGACGTGACCCGCGAAGAAGTGCTCGAATTCGCGCGCAAATACGACCCGCAGCCGTTCCACCTGTCCGACGAGGAGGCAGCCAAGACCCATTTTGGGCGGCTCGCGGCCAGCGGCTGGCACACATGCGCCATGACCATGGCGGTGATTGCCCGCGCGGTGGTCGACGACGACCAGGCGGGTCTCGGTTCCCCCGGCGTCGATGAGCTTAGGTGGCTAAAGCCGGTCTATCCGGGCGACCGGCTGACGGTGCACGGCAAGATCGTCGACAAGACGCCGTCGCGCTCCAAGCCCGAGATCGGCAGCGTCCGTACCGAGACGACGGTCACCAACCAGGACGACGTGCCAGTGCTGCGCTTCACCTCGATCGTGCTGATGCGTCGGCGGCCAACCTAGCCGCCTTCGAACTCCATCAAGCTTACCACCTCGACTCCTTCGGCGCGCAGCGCTTCGGCGCCGCCGAGCTCGGGCAAGTCGATGAGGAAGCGGGCGCCCGCAACCTCGCCGCCAGCGCGCCGCACCAGCCGGGCCGCCGCCAGCGCCGTGCCGCCGGTCGCGATCAGGTCGTCGGCCAACAGCACGCGCGCGCCGGGCGCGCAGGCGTCGACATGCATGGTCAGTCGGTCGCTGCCATATTCCAGCGCATAATCCTCGGCGATGGTCGCACCGGGCAGCTTGCCGTCCTTGCGGATGAGGAGGAGCCCGCAGCCAAGCTCGCGCGCCAAAGCGGAGCCGAGGATGAAGCCCCGCGCCTCGATCGCCGCCACCAGATCAGGGGCGTGGCCGACCGTGCCTGCAAGCCGCTCGACCGCCGTGCCGAAGCCACGGGCGTCCAGCAGCAAGGTCGTGACGTCGCGGAACTGGATGCCTGGCTTGGGGAAGTCCGGAATAGTGCGGACCAGCGCCTTCAGATCGTCGTTGGCGCTGGTCACGATTGCACCCTTATTTGGTGACGCCGGCCTTCTTCGTGGCCCGTGCCCGCTTCGCCTTGTTCACCGGGTCCAGCGGCCCGACCGGCGCGACCTTCCGCTTCGCCTCGGCCCAGATGTTCTGGTAACTCATATAGCCGAGCACCGTCGCGACGAGCAGGAACAGCAAGGTCGCGATGCCGAAGCGGTGCCGGCTCTCGAGCTTCGGCTCGGCCGTCCAAACCAGAAACGCGGAAACGTCCTTGGCCATCTGGTTGAGCGTTGGCTTGGGATTGCCTTCAGCATAGGTCACCTGGCCCTCGCTGGTCAGCGGCGGCGGCATGGCGATGTTCAAATTGGCGAAATAGGGATTGTAGTGCAGCCCCTGCGGGGTCTTCGCCGACGGGAATTTCCTGAGGAGCTCCGCCGGCTGGTTCTGGTAGCCGGTCAGCAACGAATAGATGTAGCCCGGACCGCCGTGGCGAGCCTTGGCCATCAGCGAGAGATCGGGCGGCAGTGCATTGTTGTTCGCGGCGCGTGCGGCCGTCTCGTTCGGGTAGGGTGCCGGGAAGTAATCCGCCGGAATCGCCTTGCGTGTCGCCGCCTCGCCGGTCTCCGGGTTCACTGACGGCACTTCGGTCGCCCACTGGTTGGCGATCGCCTTCACCTCAGCCTCGGTGTAGCCGAGTTCGTGCAGGTCGCGGAACGCCACGAGCTTCAGGCTGTGGCAGGCCGAGCAGACCTCCTTGTAGACCTGGAAGCCGCGCTGGACCTGCTCGCGGTCAAAGCGGCCGAATGGCCCGTCGCTCTTGAACGAAACGTGCTTCGGCTACTCGTGGAAGAGCTTCTCGACACTCTTCACCGGCGGATC
>JBKPSK010000053.1:0-10905 GCA_046734995.1 Pseudomonadota bacterium | reverse complement strand
GACCAGGCGTCCCATGTGCCAAAGCTGCGCAACGATTCGCCCGCCGGCCTGGTGAACGGCCTCCGTCACCAGCCTCCAGCCCTCGACCTGCGCGTCGCTCCACAACCCCGGGGCGTTCGGCCAGCCAAGTCCTTCGCGGCTGATGCCGGTCGCTTCCGAAATGATCAGGCCAGCGCTCGCGCGCTGCGCATAATATTCCGCCATCAGCGCGTTGGGCACCGCGTCGCGGTTCGATCGTGCGCGCGTCAGCGGTGCCATGACGATTCGATTAGGAAGGTTGATGGCGCCGAACTTTACCGGATCAAACAGGCTGGGCATGGAAATCCTTTCTTCCCGTCGAAATGCTCAGTCGAATGATCGGCGCAGATACTAGCGGGCGGGAATCGTTCAACGCGGATTGAGCGAAAGACGGCATAAGCCGGACTTATGGGTTTCAGGGCTTCCACCGAGCTTCGGAACGCCTTAAGCGCGGCCTCGTGAGCCAGCCCGCAAGCCCCCACCGTTTCGCTTATCCTGCACTTTTGGTCGGCAATGCGGCGCTGGCGTTTGGGCCGTGGCTGGTGCGGCTGGCGGATACCGGCCCGGTCGCAGCCGGCTTCTGGCGGCTGGCCTTGGCCGTGCCCTTCCTGTGGCTGCTGGCGCTCGCGGCGGGACAGCCGGTGCATTGGCCCGGCCGCCGGATGACGATCGCTTTGGCCGGAGCGGCTCTTTTCTTTGCCGCGGACCTTGCCGCCTGGCATGCGGGCATCCGCCTGACCAAGCTCGGCAATGCCACCTTGTTCGGCAATTTCGCCAGCTTCGCCTTCGCCGCTTACGGCCTGTGGCTGGCACGGCGCTGGCCGACGCACATGCAGGCGGTGGCGCTGACCCTGGCCGCGGCCGGCTGCGGAGCGTTGATGGCCGGCAGCGCCGAACTAAGCGCCCGGCACCTGCGCGGCGACCTACTCGCGCTCGCCGCCGGCCTGCTCTATGCCGGCTATCTGATCATCGTCGAGCGCGCGCGCGGCCGCCTCGAGCCGCTGCCCCTCCTGTTCCTCGCCACCCTGTTCGGCGCCGCTTTCCTGCTGCCCTTGAGCCTCGCGCTCGGCGAACGGATCTTGCCTCACGACTGGCTGCCCTTGTTCGCTCTGGCCTTCGCCAGCCAGCTCGTCGGCCAGGGCCTGCTAGTCTATGCGCTTGGCCATGTGCCGCCGCTCGTCGTCGGTCTCGCGCTCCTCACCCAGCCGGCGATCTCGGCCTTCATCGGCTGGGTCGCCTATGGCGAGACCTTGACCGCGCTCGACTGGACCGGGGCGATGGCGATCGGCGTCGCCATGGTCCTGGTTCGCTTGCAGGACCGCCGGCGGAAGCCCACCTATTTGCCATGACCGAGCCGACTCCCCTCGAAGCGGTGCGCGCCCAGCTCGCCCTCGCCGTTGGCGAGAATGCGGTGTTCGATGGCTGGACGGCGAACGCGGTCGAATCCGCCGCCGGCCAGCTCGGCGTCGACCCGGCGCTGGCGCGACTCGCTTTCCCGAAGGACCAGGCGGGGAAAATCGACGCCTATATTGCCGCCGTGGACGCGGCGATGGCGGCGCATTTCACGCCGGAAGTGATCGGCGCGCTCAAGGTCCGCGAGCGCATCCGCGAGCTCGTCTGGTTCCGGCTTCAGACAATGGGTCCGGCGCGGGAGGCCGTGCGCTCCGCCTTGGCCATTCTCGCCATGCCGCAGAACGCTGTGCGCGGCCTTGGCATCGGCTGGCGCAGCGCCGATCTCATGTGGCGGCTCGCCGGCGACAAGTCGACCGACTTCAATCATTACACAAAGCGCCTGACCCTGAGCGCGCTCTATGCCGCCACCCTGCTCGCCTGGCTCGACGACCAGAGCGAGGGCTGGATGGAGACCAGCGCCTTCCTCGATCGCCGCATCGCCGACGTCATGCGCTTCGAAAAATGGAAGGCCGGCTGGCGCGGCAGCTCGGACCGTCGTCCGAGCCTTAGCCGCTTCCTCGGCCGGTTGCGTTACCCTCCGCACTGACTCTTACCGTTATTGATAATCATTCGCAGCATGCTATGGCGCAGCCATGCTGTTCGCGCGTCATCCAATTCGCAGCCTCCTGCAGGTCCTGTTGCTGATGCTCGGGCTGTTGATCGCAACTGCGCCGGCCAATGCCGAGGCGCCGGCCGCCGAAGAAGTCCAGACCAGCTGGCGCATGCTCGACTATATCGCGGTCGACTACGGCGGCGCGGTCGCCAACGGACGCGTCGTCAGCCAGGCCGAATATCAGGAAATGACCGAATTCTCGGCTTCGGTCAGCAGGAAGCTTGCTGGGCTCCCGGCCAATCCGGCGCGCGCCGCTCTCATCCGCAAGTCAAAGGCGCTGGAGAAAGCGATCGCCGCCAAAGCCTCGCCGGAAACGGTCGCCTCCGCCGCCCGCAATCTCGGCGGGGACCTGCTCGCGGCCTATCCGGTGCCGCTGGCGCCGACGTCGCCGCCGGACCCGGTGCGCGGCGCGGCGCTGTTCGCCGAAAACTGCGCGTCCTGCCACGGCGCCAAGGGTGAAGGTCCGTCCGGCGCGATGGCTAAGCTCGACCCGCCGCCGATCGCCTTCGCCGACCAGGAGCGCGCCCGCCAGCGCAGCGTCTTCGGTCTGTACCAGGTCATCTCGCAGGGGCTGGAAGGCACGGCGATGCAGAGCTTCGCCGCGCTTCCCGACGAGGATCGCTGGGCGCTCGCCTTCCACGCCGGCAGCCTGGCCTGGAAGCAGGTCGAGGAGGGCCGCCGCATCTGGCAAAGCGACGCCTCAGTGCGGGCTTCGGTTCCCAACATGGCGGCGCTGGTCGCGCTGACGCCTGCCGCGCTCGAGCAACGCATCGGCAAGGACAAAGCCGACGCGGTCATTGCCTTCCTGCGCGCCAATCCGGACGCGATCGTCGCGGACCAGTCCGGCGCCCCCAGCCTGGCCCTGGCCCGCACCAGGCTGCGCGAAAGCCTGGACGCCTTTGCCGCCGGCGACCACGAGCATGCCGGCGAGCTTGCCTTGTCCGCCTATCTCGACGGGTTCGAGCCGGTCGAGGCGGTCCTGGCGACGCGCGACGCGACGCTGCTCGGGCAGGTCGAGCAGGCCATGGCCGGATTCCGCTCGGCGATCGCCAAAGGCGAGCCGGAAGCAGCGCTGCGCCAGCGCCTGGCGGATACCGAAAAGCTGCTCGATCGGGCCGAAGCCGCTTTGGCGCCGGAGGCCTCGAGCGATGTCTCGACCTTCCTCGGCGCCTTCACCATCCTGCTGCGCGAGGGGCTCGAGGCCCTGCTCGTCGTCATCGCCATGATCGCCTTCCTCAAGAAGGCGGAGCGGGCGGAGGCCTTGCCCTATGTGCACGCCGGCTGGGTGGGAGCGCTGGCCGCGGGCGCCGGGACCTGGGCGCTCGCCACTTTTGCGATCGGCATCAGCGGCGCCAGCCGGGAGCTAACCGAAGGCTTCGGCTCGATCCTGGCAGCCGTCATCCTATTGTCCGTCGGCATCTGGATGCACGGCAAGAGCCAGGCCGCGGAATGGCAGCGCTATATCCGCCAGAAAATGCAGGGGGCGCTGTCGCGCGGCTCGGCCTGGTTCCTGTTCGGCCTCGCCTTCATCGTCGTCTATCGCGAGGTGTTCGAGACCATCCTTTTCTATGCGGCCCTGTGGACGCCGGATAACGGGACGACGGTCCTCGCCGGGGCGCTGAGCGGAACCGTCCTGCTCGCGGCAATCGCCTGGGCCATGCTGCGCTACAGTCGCGTCCTGCCGATCGGGCAATTCTTCCGCTACAGCGCCATGCTCATCGCCATCCTGACGGTGGTCCTCGCCGGCAAGGGCGTCGGCGCGCTGCAGGAAGCGGGAATCCTGCCTGTCACCCCGCTCCCCGGCGTGCCGCGCATCACCATGCTCGGCTTGTTCCCGACGCTGGAGTCGGTGGCCGCACAGCTGCTGATGGTCGCCGGCTTGACTGTAGGCTTCCGCGCCACCACGCGCCGCGATCCGGCGCCGGCGCCCGCTGAATAACCATGCTTGGCAGTTCCTGCCGCGACGCTTAGTGGTTTCACGAAAGCGATTGAGGAGAGAGCGACATGGCGGGCGTGAACAAGGTGATCCTGGTGGGCAATCTCGGCGCCGATCCGGAGGCCCGTTCGCTCAACAACGGCGGCGAGGTCGTCAACATGCGCGTCGCCACCAGCGAGAATTGGAAGGACAAGGACGGCAACCGCCAGGAAAAGACCGAATGGCACAATGTCGTCATCTTCAACGAGAACCTCGGCCGGGTCGCCAAGTCCTATTTGAAGAAGGGCTCGAAGGTCTATCTCGAAGGCCAGATCCAGACCCGCAAGTGGCAGGACCAGACCGGCAACGACCGCTACACGACCGAGATCGTCATCAATCGTTTCCGCGGCGAGCTCGTCCTGCTCGATTCGCGTGACGGCGGCGGCGGAGCCTCACGCGGCTTCGACGAAGATTTCGCCGGCGGCGGTTCGTCCCGCCCGCAATCGCGCCCGCAGCCGGCGGCCTTCGACACCGATCTCGACGACGACGTTCCGTTCTAGGTTCTTCGTCACCCCGGGCTTGATGATGGCATGCGGCACTGTCTGGGGGACAGTGCCGTTCCGTCATGGTCCGCCTTTTCTTCAATTCAACGAATGGCCCGCGAACCCTGCGTGTGCATTCTCGCTAAAGGCTCTCACAGCACCTTCTACACGGGCGCCACTTCGAATCTGGTCCAGCGCATTTACAAGCATCGCGTGGGGCAGAAGTCGCCTTCCGCCCGGCCTAGCAATAGCGACACCGCGCCGCTTAGCAGCGGATGTTGTACTCGTAGCGCGGCTGGCCGTACTGGTCGATGTAATAGCAATAGCCGCGTGTATCTCGATAATATTGGCGGTCATTGATTATGGCGCCAACGGCCCCGCCGAGAACACTACCCACGGCCGCACCCGCAGCGGTGCCTATGCCCGGAAGAACGGAACCTGCGGTAGCGCCGGCGAGGCCTCCGATCACCGCTCCAGTGGCCGCCCCGGCAATCAGGTGATCCTGAGCCGGATTTGTTGCGCAGCCGCCCAGCGTGAGACTGGTCGCGGCAGCGGCAGTAAGTAGCAGACGTTTCATCTGATCGTCCTCCAACGTCTGCCCCCGGTTCACCCGGCGGAGTCAGTGCGCCGGAAGGCGTTTCGTTCCCGCAACCACCCTGCACAGTCCACGAACCGTGGTGAAAACGGCATGGGACGGATTGAATGGCACGGGGCGGTTTACGCGCAATGTCCGCTTTCCACCCAAAGCTGCAACTAGCCGCCATCCCAACAATCAATCATTCCCCTTCCTTCCCCTTCAGCTTCGCCAGCGCCGCGAATGGACCGGCCCGCTCCTCGCTAAGCACGCCGGCGGCCTTCAGTGCCGCGTCGGCGTTGGGTCCGCGCGGATAGGGGTCGATCACCAGAGTCAGCGTGTCGGCAATCGCCGTTCCGAGCTCGATTACAGCGCCGTCGTGGAAGACCACGTCCAGCTCCTTGGCGCCCAATTCGACTTCCTCGTCCGGCCGCCCCTTGGGTTCGGGCAGGAACAACAGCTCGAACGGCTCGTCGATGCGCTCCGGCACGGGCTCGCCGCTGGCGACGCAGTGTTGCGCCAGCGCCGCCTTGATCCGGCCGGTGGCGCGCACTTCGCCGCCATTGCGCTCCAGCACCGCATGGGCTTCCAGCCGGTCGATCGCCGCCAGCCCGAGCCTCCTGGCGATATCGCGGCATTCGGCATCGTCGGCGACGAGGTCGACACGTTCGCCATCGCGGATCCGGTCGAGCGGCAGCCGATGGGAAAAGTCCTTGCTCATGCGATCCTTCCCTCGATGATGGCGGGATCAGATGCCCCCTGCAACCGCCGCCACCAGTCCTTCGTCGCCTCGATCCCCGCCGCTGCCACATCTGCCGCCGGAGGCGATTCGCGATACAAAGTGGCGAGCGCTACCTCCTCCCAGGGCTCGATCGCCTCGACCGCGAGCCGCCACCGGTCGACCTTGCCGGCGAGCGAGCCGACCATCATCCGCACCTGTTTGCCCAGTGACGGGTCGCCGAAGCCAGCCTCGCGCATCTGCGCGTCCATGTCGGCGATGAAGGCTTCCGCCAGCCTCGGCCCGAGCGCCCGGGCATCATCGGCGCCGCGCTCCAGCCGGATATCGGCCAGCGCCAGGAGGCTGGTCAGCACCGCAAAGCGGCCGTCCATCGTATCGGGCACGCCGGCATCGCGGTACCAGTCGGGCCGGCGGGTCTCCGCGACGATCGCCGCATAAAGTGGGCCGGCATCGGCGAGCGGCTTCGGCTTGAGGAACGGCAGGCGCATTCAGCTTCCTTTAAGCGGCCGGTTAGTCACTTGCGTGAGCGGCACCGCTCCGCATATTGAGGCCGCCCCGCCTTAGCGCAAGCGGGCAGGATTTTTGCGAGGAGTTCCAGATTGATGTCGTCCACTTGGGTCAGGCTTGCCGCGGCGTTGACGGCTGCGGCCCTCGTGAGCGGATGCTCCAGCATGGGCATCAAGGAACATCGCGGCTATGTCCTCGACAAGGAGCTGGCGACGACCGTCCAGGTCGGCGTCGACAATAAGGATTCGGTGGCCAAGACGCTCGGCCGGCCAAGCTTCACCGGTCAGTTCGATCCCAACGACTGGTATTATGTCGCCCGCGACACCAGGACTGTCGCCTTCCGCAGCCAGAAGGTCTTGGACCAGGACGTCGTCCACATCCGCTTCGATCCAGCCGGCAACGTCGCTTCGGTCAATACCACCGGCGAGGAGCTGATCGCCAAGATCAATCCGGTCGACGACAAGACCCCGACGCTTGGCCGGCAGCGCAGCTTCTTCGACGAGATCTTCGGCAATATCGGCGTGCTGAACCAGGGTGCGCTCGGCCAGCAGCAGCCCCAGGGCCAGTAAGCTTTCGCCTGTCGCTCGATTGACGTAAGCCCGGGCGCATGACCGCGACGCCCGCCGGCATGACCTATGCCCACTATCTGCATCTGGATGAGCTCCTGTCGGCCCAGCAGCCTCTGTCGGATTTGCATGACGAGATGCTGTTCATCATCATCCACCACACCAAGGAATTGTGGCTGAAGCAGATGCTGCACGAAGTCGGCCTCGCCTGCTCGCTCGTGCGGGGGAACAAGTTCGCGGAAGCCTATAAGGCGCTGTCCCGCGTCAGCCGGATCCAGTCGGTGATGACTCTGTCCTGGGACGTGCTGGCGACTTTGACCCCGGTCGATTACTCCGCCTTCCGCGACGTGCTCGGCACTTCGTCGGGCTTTCAGTCCGCCCAGTTCCGCGAGCTCGAATATCGGCTCGGGATCAAGGACCCGAAGTTCCTCGACTTCTACGAGGGCGGCAGCGCCGGCCATGAACGCCTGGTCAAGGCGCTGGAGGAGCCGAGTCTGTGGGACGAGGCCAATGCGGCGCTCGAGCGCGCCGGCGCAGTCTCCTGGCTGGCGGTTTATCGCGATGCCGAGCGCTGGTTCGAGCTTTACCAGCTTGCCGAAAAATTGGTCGATATCGACGACGCCCTCGCCGCCTGGCGGCACAAGCATGTGCTGACTGTCGAGCGGATCATCGGCATGAAGCGTGGGACCGGCGGCTCGGCGGGGGCGGCCTATCTGCGCTCGACGCTCGACAAGCGCGCTTTCCCTGAGCTGTGGTCCCTGAGGACCGATCTTTGAGCTTCAAGCGGCTGTTTTCCCGCAGCCTGACCGCCGCTCCCGACCGGCTGCATTTTGCCGCCCACAGCCATCATCTCTGGCCCGACGCCAGCTTCGACGGACAGCAGCAATGCTGGCTCGACGCTGCGGCCATGGCCGATCTTAAGTGGGACAAGGTGATGGATGAGGTTTGGCCGGAGGCACAGGCCAATGTCGCCGCCGAGCTCGGGGTCGAAGCCGACCGCATCGTCTTTTCCTCGAACACGCATGATCTCCTCATTCGCCTCTTCGCCGCCGCGCCGCGCCGTGAAGACGGACCGCTTCGCGTCCTCACCAGCGACGGCGAGTTCCACAGCGCCCGCCGGCAGCTGGCACGCCTCGAAGAGGAGGGGCTGGCGCTGGTCACGCGAGTCGCCGCCGAGCCGTTCGAGTCCTTTTCAGACCGTTTTATCGAGGTCGCTCAATCCGGCGAGCAGGACCTCATTCTCGTCAGCCAGGTCTTGTTTAACAGCGGCCGAATTTGCGAATGTTCAGAAGGACTTGCAGCGCTTGCGAGCCCTGACGGGCCATGGGTGGTAATCGACGGCTACCACGCCTTCATGGCGCTCGAGAATCCATTTTTGGAAACCACTGCTCGGTCCGCCTTCTTCCTCGGCGGCGGCTACAAATATGCGATGGCCGGCGAGGGCATGGCCTTCATGCATTGCCCACCCGGCTTCGGCCCGCGGCCACCGGTCACAGGCTGGTTCGCGGAGTTCGGCGAACTGACTGCGCCGCCGGGCAGCTCGGTCGGCTACACCTCGGACGCCATGAGGTTCATGGGCGCCACCTTCGATCCTTCCGCGCTCTACCGGTTCAACGCCATCCAGCGCATGCTGCGCGACGAGGCGCTGACCACGGCGGCGATCAACGTCCATGTCGCCGCGCTTCAGCAGCAATTGCTCTCCGCCCTGGAAGGCACGGCCATCGGGGAATCCGAGCTGCTGAACCCGCTCGACGGCCTGCCGCACGCGCGCTTCCTCGCCTTCCGGACGCTGAAGGCCGCGGCCTGGAACGCCGAGCTGATGGCGCGCAACTGCATCACCGACCTCCGTGGCGACGTCCTGCGCCTCGGCGTGGCGCTCTACCATGACGAAAGCGACGTCCTGACCTTCGCGGGGCTCGCCCGGAACCTCACCTAGGGCAGCAGGCCCTCGCGCAGCAGGCGGTTGACCACTTCCGCAACCTTGTCCGCGTCCTCTGTCGCCCAGACGCCGAAGCGCAGGCCGACGAACACGTTGGCGCCCATCACCGCCCAGGCGACCACTTCCTCGGCGAAGGCCGACTCCTCCTTGCGCAACTCCCCGCGCTCGGCGGCGGCACGGAAGCGGGCGGCGATGCGCTCGGCAGCGCCGCAATAATGCTGGGCATAGCCATCCGGATCGACGAATTCGGCCTCGTCGATGATCCGGTAAACCTGCTTGCGGCTCTGGATCAGGCGCAGCAAGGCGGCCAGCGCGCCCCGTTCGCGGTCAAGCGGGTCGGTATCGCTGGTGAGTGCCGGCATGACGGACAGCCGGACCTGTTCCGACATGTCGCGGACCAGCGCCTGGAACACCGCCTCCTTGCTGTCGAAGTAAGTGTAGAAAGTGCCCAGCGCGACTTTGGCGCGGCCGGTGATCCCGACGATCGAGCTATCGGCGAATCCCTTGTCGCCAAACTCTTCCATCGCGGCATCGAGGATCTTGCGCATGGTCTTTTCGCCACGCGGAGTGCGGGGGGCCTTGCTGTTGTCGGAGGGGCGAGCGACCTCGCTAACCTGTTGCGCCACAGCCGCAGTCTCCCACTCGATTCCTGACCAAGTTGAAACCTGGTTCAACTTTCATTATGCCATCTCCAGAACAGGACGCAACCGTGCCCTTTGGCCGGGATAAGCGCCGGAACTTGGAGGGGTTATATATGCGCAGGACCGATCTTGCTCGCGCCATTCTGCTTGGCTCGGCCGCAACCTTTGCTTTTACATTCCCGGCACAGGCTCAAACCGCGCAGGAGACGACCCAGCAGGCTGCCGACCAGCCGCCGGCTCCTGAAGCCACCGCCGCCGCCAATGACGAGGGCGCCGATACGGCCGCGGAAAGCATCACCGTCACCGCCCGGCGGACGTCAGAAAACGTCCAGCGCGTGCCATCCTCCGTCTCGGCCTTCAACGAGCGGAGCCTCGATCGAATCCAGGCGACCGATACGACTGGCCTGCAGGGCGCGGTGCCGAACCTCAACATCGTCCAGGGCCGCGGTTCGTCCAACTCCACCAACATCTTCATTCGCGGCATCGGCCAGCCCGACGCGCTGCAGACCTTCGATCCGGCGGTCGGCGTCTATGTCGACGACGTCTATCTGTCCCGCATTCGCGGTAACCAGCTAGATCTGCTCGATCCTGAACGGATCGAAGTCCTGCGCGGACCGCAAGGCACGCTATATGGCAAGAACACGATCGGCGGCGCCATCAAGTTCGTCACACGTCGCCCCGGCCAGGATTACCGCGCCAATGGCAGCATCGCCATCGGCTCCTTTGACCAGATCGAACTCAAGGGCGCTGCCTCGGGTCCGATTAGTGACACGCTTGCCGCCGGGTTCGCCGTCATGCGCTCGAAGCACGACGGTTATGTCCAGGATCGAAATGACAGCAGGGAGTACAATGATAAGGACAGTGTTGGGGGCCGCGCTGCGATCGCCTGGACTCCATCGAGCAAAATCCGCCTCGACCTCACCGCCGATTACAGTCATGACGATGCCAAGCTCAATGTCGGGCGCCCGGTCAACAACCTGACGACATTTTCGCTTACGACTCTTATCGTGACCGACCCTGTGGGCTCAGGCAATTACGATTGGCACGGGGCGACGACCCCGGGCCTGCCAAATTCGACCAAGCTCACGCATTACGGCTTTTCCGCCACGGCCGCTTTTGACATTACTGACCAGCTGACGCTCAGATCGATTACTGCCTGGCGCAAACTCAAGACCGACGATTACGTTGACATCGACGCGACCGAATTCTCCGTTGGCGACGTGTTTGTCGGCGTCGATCAGAAGCAGCTCAGCCAGGAATTTCAGGCCACCTATACGGGAGACAAGCTCAACGCTGTTGCCGGCCTCTATTTCCTGAAGGAAGACATTACCTCACACCAGGAGGCCTATGCCGACGATCTTTTTGGTCCGTTCTTCGGAAATCCGACATTCCTCCGCAC